>NZ_CP060084.1:2283750-2610000 GCF_014211975.1 Teredinibacter haidensis | reverse complement strand
AACACTGACTGGAGGACCGAACTCACTAACGTTGAAAAGTTAGGAGATGACTTGTGGATCGGAGTGAAAGGCTAATCAAGCCCGGAGATAGCTGGTTCTCCCCGAAAACTATTTAGGTAGTGCGTCGTGTCTTACCCTCGGGGGTAGAGCACTGTTTGGGCTAGGGGGTCATCCCGACTTACCAACCCCATGCAAACTCCGAATACCGAGGAGTACAATCACGGCAGACAGACTGCGGGTGCTAACGTCCGTAGTCAAGAGGGCAACAACCCAGACCGCCAGCTAAGGTCCCTAATATCGATTAAGTGGGAAACGATGTGGGAAGGCTTAGACAGCTAGGAGGTTGGCTTAGAAGCAGCCATCCTTTAAAGAAAGCGTAATAGCTCACTAGTCGAGTCGGCCTGCGCGGAAGATTTAACGGGGCTCAAATTGATAACCGAAGCTGCGGATGCCTTAGGGCATGGTAGGGGAGCGTTCTGTAAGCCTGTGAAGGTGTGTTGTAAAGCATGCTGGAGGTATCAGAAGTGCGAATGCTGACATGAGTAACGATAATGGGGGTGAAAAACCCCCACGCCGGAAGATCAAGGTTTCCTGTCCAACGCTAATCGGGACAGGGTTAGTCGGCCCCTAAGGCGAGGCAGAAATGCGTAGTCGATGGGAAGCGCGTTAATATTCGTGCACCGGCTGTTACTGCGATGGAGAGACGGAGAAGGCTAGGCCAGCATGGCGTTGGTAGTCCATGTTTAAGGTAGTAGGCTGAGGGTTTAGGTAAATCCGGACCCTTAAGGCTGAGAGCTGACGACGAGCCCTTTTTTGGGCGAAGTGGTTGATGCCCTGCTTCCAAGAAAATCTTCTAAGCTTCAGGTAACAGACGACCGTACTGTAAACCGACACAGGTGATCAGGTAGAGAATACCAAGGCGCTTGAGAGAACTCGGGTGAAGGAACTAGGCAAAATAGCACCGTAACTTCGGGAGAAGGTGCGCCGCTGATGGTGATGGGATTTACTCCCTAAGCTATTGGTGGTCGAAGTGACCAGGTGGCTGCGACTGTTTATTAAAAACATAGCACTCTGCAAACACGTAAGTGGACGTATAGGGTGTGACGCCTGCCCGGTGCCGGAAGGTTAATTGATGGGGTTATCTTCGGAGAAGCTCTTGATCGAAGCCCCGGTAAACGGCGGCCGTAACTATAACGGTCCTAAGGTAGCGAAATTCCTTGTCGGGTAAGTTCCGACCTGCACGAATGGCGTAACGATGGCCACGCTGTCTCCACCCGAGACTCAGTGAAATTGAAATCGCAGTTAAGATGCTGTGTTCCCGCGGCTAGACGGAAAGACCCCGTGAACCTTTACTACAGCTTTGCACTGAACTTTGAACCTATTTGTGTAGGATAGCTGGGAGGCTTTGAAGCGTAGACGCTAGTCTATGTGGAGCCAACCTTGAAATACCAGCCTGATATGTTTGAGGTTCTAACCTAGGTCCCTTATCGGGATTGGGGACAGTGCATGGTGGGTAGTTTGACTGGGGCGGTCTCCTCCCAAAGAGTAACGGAGGAGCACGAAGGTTGGCTAATCATGGTCGGAAATCATGAGGTTAGTGTAATGGCACAAGCCAGCTTGACTGCGAGACTGACAAGTCGAGCAGGTACGAAAGTAGGTCATAGTGATCCGGTGGTTCTGTATGGAAGGGCCATCGCTCAACGGATAAAAGGTACTCCGGGGATAACAGGCTGATACCGCCCAAGAGTTCACATCGACGGCGGTGTTTGGCACCTCGATGTCGGCTCATCACATCCTGGGGCTGAAGCCGGTCCCAAGGGTATGGCTGTTCGCCATTTAAAGTGGTACGCGAGCTGGGTTTAGAACGTCGTGAGACAGTTCGGTCCCTATCTGCCGTGGGCGTTGGAAAGTTGAGAAGAGTTGCTCCTAGTACGAGAGGACCGGAGTGAACGAACCTCTGGTGTTCGGGTTGTCATGCCAATGGCATTGCCCGGTAGCTACGTTCGGAAGGGATAACCGCTGAAAGCATCTAAGCGGGAAGCCTCCTTCAAGATAAGCTTTCCCTGGGGCTTGACCCCCTGAAGGGCCGTTAAAGACTATGACGTTGATAGGTCGGGTGTGGAAGCGCTGTGAGGCGTTGAGCTAACCGATACTAATTGCCCGTGAGGCTTGACCATATAACAGAGATGACTGTGTCATCGCTGAGAATAAGTTAAGTCGACAAAACTGATGAAGAAAACATCAGACGTTACAATTCCAAGCGATAATTGAGTGACTACTCATTCATCGAGTGCTGTTTAATAACAGCTGGATAAGATACTTAAACGCTTAAATCAGTGTTGAAAACTTCTTTCATTTCCCCTTATTTCACTGAAATTGTTCGTCGCAATTTCCGATAAGTCTCCTGTTAAGTTGGAGGCCAGTAGTTAACCGCTGAAAAGAGTTGAAGTGATACTGGTTTGCCTGACGACAATAGAGCATTGGAACCACCTGATCCCATCCCGAACTCAGACGTGAAACGATGCATCGCCGATGGTAGTGTGGCGCTTCGCCATGTGAGAGTAGGTCATCGTCAGGCTTCAAACAAAAACGCCTCGATCAGAAATGGTCGGGGCGTTTTACTGTGCGCGAGAAAATGACCTGTAACGACCTATTCTGGATCTGGAGGTAAAGCCCGCGCCTTTATCAGGGTTCAGATAGAGAAATATCTAACGGTTCTGCCTATCCCATCGCCTCGCTATGCTCCCCCTTCCCGCCTCTGATTGCTCTAGACGTCAATGTATATAAAAACTCACACGCTACCCACTGGGCCCCCGCTCGGGCTTTTTATGTCTTCAACTTATGAATTCACGGACGATGAAGGCTTAATGCCATAAATTAGTAACTATCGCGTACATTAAAATTGGCTAAACTTCGTTCTTTCTATGCTCTCGAAATGTTACCGAGAAAGTAAATGTCATCCCCATAAAATTCATGGCATTATTTGAAAATATCGAAAAACGTATATGCATCATAATTATGAATGAATAATGAAATAAACGTAGTAGTTCAAACTAATGGAGAGCCTTTTTACCTTGACAGGTATTTGGATCTATAAGTCAACAAGTCCTATGTATGTACTTGCCTCGGGTGATTCACTCTATTTATTTGTTAATTGCCCACTATTTATATTTAATCTGATTCCAGATTGGGGGTAAAAGTGTTTTTTACTTCAATAATAAAAATTGGAAGACGCGTAAGTTGTTATTACTAAAACTGTCGGGCAGCGTTTGTTTTAACCGTGAGCATTTATATTCAATAGATGTTTTTGTGTTGCGCGCACTTCCTTGCTATTTTCATACTATCTTGTTCGTTCTAATTCCCAAATGATTGGCCTGGGAAAATATTTTTATAAGAGCTGATGAGCTAAAAGGAAACTCCTTTTTGCTCCTTTGGTTGGTCAGTTCGAAACAGTACAGATAAAAATATACCTCACCACGTGTCCCTTGTTTTTGGCGTGTGGAGAAGTTTTACAACAATAAATCTAAATGTGCTAAGGAGAAAACTATGGGAGCTAACTCATTCACTTTAAACAGGAAATTATTGTACGTCGCTGTAGCATCGTGTTTAGCCGGAGTGTCCGGGACGGTAGCGGCACAGGAAAACACTCAAGCAATGGAAGAAGTGCTTGTTACTGGTATTAAGCGTGCGCAGGCCGATGCGGTCAACATGAAACGCGATGCAGTTCAGGTTGTAGATGGCATTTCAGCGGAAGATATCGGCAAATTGCCGGACGTAACCATTACCGATTCATTGCAACGCGTATCTGGTGTTCAGGTTCGTCGCAGTGCCGGTGAAGGCGGCAAGATTAATATTCGTGGTCTAGACAAGGTCGCTACCCAGTTAAATGGCGAATCATTTTTAGCTGCAAACGCCTTAACAACTTCTACAGCCGAGCTGGGTAATTTACCGTCGCAACTATTTAAAGGGACAGAAATCTATAAATCGGCCGCAGCGAATAACGGTGCGGCGGGTATAACCGGTACAATTAATTTAAAAACTTGGCGCCCTATGGATTTCGGTGAGGGTTTAACCCGATCACTCAGCTTTGAGTTGCAGAGTGGTGCCGATACAGGTGAAACCGATCCTGTAATGAGTGGTTTGGTTAACTGGAATAACGATACTATCGGCTTCATGGTTTCTGGTTCCTACGCCAACGTAAATCTTGGTAACAACTACAACGGTGTTAATACGGGTGCCGCTAGTGGTGATGCAGGGTGGATGAACAATGTACACAATTATTGGGGTCCTCAAGACGGTTTAGATTATAATTATGCCGTTCCTCAAGGTGTTGCGGCCTGGAACCAGGTCACCGAGCGAGAGCGTTATGGTATTAACGGTTCTTTCCAGGCGGATCTCGGGGAAGGCTTTGAATTTGTCGCCGATGTTTTTGTTGCTAATCAAGAAGAGTACAACCGCAAACAGGGTGTCAGCATTACCGATAAATGGAGTGGCTCACGTTGGGCTAATCCTATATCTCCCCAGAACACCGGCGCCTACAGCACAATCGACTTCGCAGACTACGGAAGCGACCCCGACGCCGCGCCAGACCTCAGAAGTATGGAATGGCTAAGCTTTGAGTCGAGAGATATCTCACCCCGCCGTATACAGTCGTTTTCACAAAACGATATTTTCTTCACCGATTCCGCAAACTATAATTTTGAGCTGAATTACGATGACGGCGGTAAGTTTACCAGTTCAACTCGCTTCATCTATGCCGAAGGCACAAACAAAAAACGTCACGGCTATGTACAAGGCGATACCATGGACGGTAACTCCACCGGTATTTGGAATTCCGAAGCCGGTACAGGCACTTTCTACCCGTCGGAATACTGTAACGGAGCAGACGCTGTAGGCGATGATGGTGGTTGCTATGTTGAACCTAATCCGCTCGGTTGGCGCGGTGTTGGCGACGACAACGTTAATCCCGCTCTCGTCTACGACACGTCCGGCGATCATCCCGCATTTAGCGGCTTTGATCAGGTTATGAACGGCGGGTTAGCAGCCGGTACAACGCTGGAAGGTTATTTAGCCAACATAGATAGTTATAATGTGGCCGCATCAGTGTCAGAAAATAACCAAAACTCAACTGCGGAATTAAGAATTTTGCGTTTTGACGGCGGTTACAAATTTGATGATGGCGGTTTCTTTACCAGCCTTGACTTTGGCGCTCGTTTTTCTCAAAGGAATGTTGAGGAATATCGCTACCACCTGTTTTCCAATTTCTATGCCGGGGCTACAGACGAAAACGGCCAGGTGATGGCTGATGGCTGTGCCGCCCAGTGGAAGGCCACCGATGTAAGTTTCGGAGGAGATAGTGACTGTAGCGTTGGTGAAATTGTAGATGGCGATTTTGTGGGTTACACCGCATTGCCACCAACGGCTCTAGATGCTAATAATAATGTAAAATTTGTGACCGATTTTGGTGGCGCCACTGGTTTGCCCGGTGTTTGGGTCGCAGATCCGAACGATCTGGATGACCCCGAAGCCTATCAAAAAATGTTGTACGGTAATGCTTCCAAGCAAATGATTCCAGGAACCTCTTACGAAGTTCAGCTTATAGAAAACTCGCTGTTTGCGCAGGGTAATTTCGAGTTCGCCAATGTGCGCGGTAATCTGGGCTTGCGTGCCGTTGAAACTCAACTCGCCATCAAGCAAAACGTGATGGGCGACCAGATGGAAAACGGCAACACCAACATCGATGATGGTGATGTGTATGCCAGCAGCACATACTACGATCTGCTGCCCAGCTTAAACGCCAGCATGGATCTTGCCGATAATGTGATTCTTCGCGCTGCCTGGGCGAAGAATATGATGCCTCTGGATCTCAATCAGTGGGGTGATGGTTTATCGGTTAACTTCGCCCGAGTGGATGAGCCCGGAAGTGCTAACCACGGCAAGTTCCGCGCGACTACCGGTAGTGCCAATGGTAATCCTGCGCTGGAACCCTGGCGGTCCACCAACTATGACATAGGTCTGGAATGGTACGCCGGTGAGGCCTCCATGGCTCATATCTCGCTGTTTATGGTGGATGTCGATAGCTTCGTTCAAGCGGGATCTACCCAGATGACGGTTGCCGACGAGACGGGCTATACCGATATTAGCGTGAGCACGCCAGTGCAGGGTGATAGCGGTGATGTCTCTGGTGTGGAAATCGGCGGTAAATTGGCAATGTCAGACTTTATGTCTGATGGCTTCTTCAGTGGTTTTGGGTTTGATGCCAACTATACCTTCTCGCCTTCTACTCAACAGGAGGTTGATGTGTATGGTGATGAACTGGAGTTTCCTGACAACTCCGAGCACCAGGTCAACCTAATTGGTTGGTACGAAGCCGGTGGCTTCCAAGCGCGTGTTGCGTACAATTATCGCTCAGAACGCCTCGATGCTATTAGTCAGGTAAGTGGGTTTCTACCGCTTTATCAGGACGCAATCAGTTATGTAGATATGTCGGTAAGTTACGATGTTATGGATGACGTGACTGTTTACCTCAATGGCTCCAACATAACAAGCAGCTACGAAGAGTACTACTTGCAGTGGGAAGATAACTACGCCTTCCAGCGTGAATACGAAGCTCGCTACACTTTGGGCATTCGCGCTAAATTCTAAGCCTTTTATATTAACCTCTTCAAACGCGCCCTTCGGGCGCGTTTTTTTTTGCCGTTGTAAATTAGCAATACAGCTATTTTTCTTCAGAAACTAGGTGAAGTGTAGATTGATTGTTGAGTCTTACAAAGATACATGAAAACAAAACTCTATGGAGGCGCTGTCTCGAAGGGAAGTTATAGAAGAAATCAAGTCGGCTCGACAGTTTGGTTGGTTGAGAAATACTCAAAACGCTTTTTAATCTTACGGTACACGTAAGGCTCTCAATTTTTCTGAATGGCTGAAATTGCTATTGCCCACCAATAAATATTCAATATCACGCACGCTTATATGTTGGCGCTCATATATGCAATCAATATAACTATTGCACTTTAAAAACGAATGTAATAGTGTATTTCTCCGATTGGGGGTGAATGTAAGTCGTTGGCTCATTGCGTAAATAAAAAAAATGCATACGCAGTGTCTGGCGTCAACCCCGCACAATAAAAATTAAACCTATTTAACTCTATCCAAACATTTACTTCAGGCGCCTTTACGGCTGAAGTAAATAGAAATGGTAAATGGATCACCTGTCTCTCGTTGGCGCACAATTCGTCTTCGGGCTGACGGTTATACAACAAAAATAAGCCAAAGTGCTGAGGAGATACCTATGGGAGCCAATCCAAAACTATTCAAGAAAAAATTACTTGTTACGAGTATTTCTTCTTGCCTACTCGCTTCTGCCGGCTATGCCGTTGCTCAAGAAGAGATGGAAGAAGAAGTTATCGTGCGAGGTATTCGCGCGTCTATTGAAACGTCGATAAATGCTAAACGCGAGTCCAATACGATCGTGGATGCTATTTCTGCGGAAGATATTGGTAAATTGCCGGACGTAACCATCGCTGACTCGTTACAGCGTATATCTGGCGTTCAAATCCGTCGTTCTGCCGGTGAGGGCAGTTCCGTCAATATTCGTGGTTTACCACAAGTTGTAACTCAGCTGAATGGTGAGCAGTACCTCGGCGCCGGCTCCGTGGTTTCCACTCAGCCAAACTTCAGCGATATTCCTTCACAGCTTTTTAAAGGCGCGGATGTTTATAAAGCTGCAACTGCTGATCTGGGGAACTCTGGTATCACAGGTACTATCAACCTCAGGACCTATCGTCCGTTCGATTTTACTGACGGTCTTACCATTGCAGGCAATGCAGAGGTGCAATACGGCTCTGAGACTGCCGAGGCTGGCCCGCTACTAAGTGGTTTGGTGAACTGGAAAAACGATAAAGTTGGTGTGTTGGCTTCTGTTACCTATTCCAACGCGACACTCTCCAACTCTTATAACGGTTTGAACACGGGTAGCCCTGGGGATGCAGGTTGGACTCGTCAAGGTAGTGATGCCGGCGTTGACTTTGACCGTGATGGTAATGTTCAGCGCGATGCGTCAGGTAATCCAATTCTTGACGGCAATGGTGACCCTATACCGGATTATGAAATGGCCAACCTGGGTCGCACATATTTGGGTGAGCAAGGCTTTGCGGCCTGGAATCAAGAGACAGAGCGAGATCGTCTTGGCTTTAACGGTTCTTTCCAGGCTGATTTGGGAGACGGGTTTACACTTATCGCAGATTTGTTCTACACCGAGCAGGATGAATACAACCGAAAAATAGGTTTGAGTGCTACAAACAAGTGGCAGGGTGATGAGTGGATCATGCCTACTGCTGAGTTCGACACGGGGACTAGCTTCACCGGTTATACTGCTGCTGAAATTTCACCTAAGCGCATAAAATCTTTTACTCAGAACGACGTTTACTTCTCCCGCTCGAAAAATGTCAACCTTCAACTTGATTATGATAACAGCGGTGCTTTCACCGGTAGCTTCCGCGCCATAATGGGCGATGCTAGTCGAGAGAAGCGTCATGGTTACAACGAAGGCGATTTAACAAACGGCCTGGCAACTCTGGGACGTACGACTAACTTCCTGCCTGCCGAATTTTGTACCAATGGTGAAGAGATTGTTGGTGATTTGGGCGGGTGTTATCAGGAAATCAACCCCCTGGGTTACGGTTTGAACCCTGGTACAAAGGCTAATCCGGGTTACGACGCTGCCAACCCAGACAGTATGTCTACCTTTGGTTTGGCTCCTCAGTTGACACTCGATACTAGTGGTACGCACCCAACTTGGGGCGGTTTTGATCGGACTATCGATGGCGGTTTGGGTACCGGTGCCAACGCGCAAACCATGGCCACCTACATGAGCAACCTGGAAAGTTACAACGTCGGTGCTTTCTCTTCAGAAAATAATGAAGATTCTGAGGGCCAGCTGGATGTGTTCAGCTTGAAGGGCAGCTACGCTTTTGAAGAAAGTTTTATCACAAGCGTTGATGCAGGGGTTCGTTTGGCAAACCGTTCAACTCAATTCGAGCGTTTTAACTTGTTCTCCCCCTTCCATAACGCTGGCTGTGAAGCTCAGTGGAAGGCAACTGATGTAATTCTAAACTCAACCACATCCGGTGAATGTCAAGATGGTGAGATGGTTGACGGTGAGTTTGTTGGTTATGTAGCGCTACATGGAGTTCCTCTGGATCAGCATAACAATGTTAAGTGGGTAACCGATTTCGGCCCGGTAAATGGTATTCCCGGCGTCTGGGCTGTTGACCCTGCAGACTACGACGATCCAAAAGCTTTCCACGACCGCGTATTTGGTTCAACTACGCGTCATACCGTTCCCGGTTCAACTTTTGACGTGGATATGAATGACCTGTCTTACTACGTGCAGGGCAATTTCGAATCCGGTGCTTTCAGCGGTAACTTAGGCGTTCGAGTAATTGAAACTGAGCTGACCGTTAAGCAAAACAGAGGTGGTTCTAACAAAGCCTATGGTAATACTCAGTATGATGTGGGTGATCTTGTAACCAAGCGTAGCTACTCCGATTTTCTGCCTACGTTGAACGTAGCGTACCAGGCCACGGATGATATCGTTTTGCGTTTTGCATACACCGAGGCTATGACACCGCTCGATTTGAACTTGTACGGTGATGGTTTGACACTAGATACAGCGCTTGATTCTGATTCAAACAGTGAGACGTTTAACCAGTTTATCGTATCTGGCGGTAGCTCTAATGGTAACCCACAGCTAGATCCATGGCGCTCTTCCAACGTCGATGTATCGGCTGAATGGTATATGGGTGAGACCAGTATGGTCAGCATTGCGTACTTCAACGTTGATATCGAGAGCTTCGTTGAAGGCGATTCCGAAATGCAGTGGCAGCCAGACGCCGATGGTGTTGTTCGTCGCCAGATTAATGTAGATCTAAATGTGCAGGGTGAAGGTGGAACCTTGTCTGGTTGGGAATTGAGTGCCAAGTTATCGTTGGGTGACTTCATCGATGACGGGTTCTTAGCCAACATGGGTTTCGATACCAACTACACTTATTCTCCTAGTGAAGGGACTGGGGAAGATATATACGGTGACAAGAACATGTTCCCAGATAACTCTGAGCAACAGTTCAATCTAGTCGGTTGGTACGAAGCTGATAAGTTCCAGGCGCGTATTGCCTACAACTATCGTAGCGAGCGTTTGGTTACTCAGGGCGTTGCGGCGGGTGCTTTAAACTTGTATCAATCGCCAACCTCATATGTTGATATATCTGCAAGTTACGATATTACGGATGAAGTTAGCATCTACGCTAGCGGAACCAACATTACCGGTGAGTTTGAAGACTACTATGTTGAATTCGAAGATCAGTATGGTTTCCAAAATTACTATGAGCCACGATACACCATGGGTGTCCGCGCTCGATTCTAACGAAGGAAATAACCTGATTTTAGTTGGTTGAATTAGAAGCCGCCGCAGGAGCTCTAAAAAGCTTTTGCGGCGGTTTTTTTATTTAAAAGGTGGTAAAACTAATCCTTTTCTATCGTGAATAGAGGTCTAAGACAGACGGGCAATGTCTAAAAATAAAAATTTGGGGTTCGAAATGACTGATAATAAAGTGGAAAATGTTGTGATTGTTGGAGGCGGAACGGCGGGCTGGATGACGGCTGCCAGCCTCGTGAAGTCACTAGGGAAAACCGTAAATTTTACCCTCGTTGAGTCATCTGATATCGGTACGATTGGTGTGGGTGAAGCGACAATCGCAACTATACGTCGCTTTTATGCTGATCTGGGAATGTCTGACTCGGAGGTGATAAAAGCTACGGCCGCAACGTGTAAATTGGGTATTGAATTTAAAAACTGGTACACCGAGGATTCTTCCTTTTTCCAGCCTTTCGGTTTGTTTGGGCAAGATCTGGGTGGCGTTGGCTTTCACCACTACTGGAATAAAGTAAGGCAAACTGGTGATATGACCGATATCGGAGACTATTCACTGGGGGTGACGCTTGCAAAACATGGAAAATTCACTACTCCCTCCCCCAATCCTCCTTCTACACTGTCCATCTTTGACTGGGCATTGCATTTTGATGCATCGCTTTTCGCTAAACATTTAAGAGCATATGCTGAAGGCATGGGGGTTAAGTGTATTGATGCAAAAATAGAGGATGTTAATTTGTGTCCGGAGAATGGTTTTATTGCGTCAGTGTGTCTAGAGGGGGGTGCCGAAATATCTGGGGACCTATTTATTGATTGCTCAGGCTTTAGAGCGTTACTTATCGAAAAAACGTTGCAAACAGGATTTGTCGATTGGAGTGAGTGGCTGCAGTGTGATAGGGCTGTTGCGGTACAAAGTGAACTCAATGGGGAACCTGCGCCATATACCTGCTCAACAGCACACAAAGCTGGTTGGCAGTGGAATATTCCGCTGCAGCATAGGTGTGGGAATGGGCATGTATACGCAAGCCATCATATTAGCGACGACGAAGCTGCTCACGTACTGACGAGCAATATAAAAGGAAAGTTGCTTGATAATCCTAGGATGTTCAAGTTTATTCCTGGGCGGCGAGAAAAAGCATGGAACAAAAACTGTATTGCTGTTGGCTTGTCTTCTGGTTTTCTTGAGCCGTTGGAGAGTACAAGTATTGCGTTGGTTGAAACGGCGATTGAAAGAATTAAACTGTTATTTCCAGATAAAAGTATGTCACAAGGTTGTATCGATGAATTCAATGACATGGCTCGGTTAGAGTACGAGCGTGTTCGTGATTTTATAATTTTGCATTACCACGCTACAGGGAGAGATGATTCGCCGTTATGGGCGTATTGCCGGAACATGTCCATACCCGAGACGTTGGCACATAAGATTAAACTCTATAAAGAGCGAGGACATTTGGTTAAATATCGATGGGAAATTTTCCAACCTGCCAGTTGGGTTGCATTGTATAGTGGTAACAATATTGTACCGGAGGCCTATGATCCGAGAGTTGATAAGTACGAATTGGAGTACCTTAAATCGAGTTTCGCAACAATGAAAAAAGCGCTTCAGGATGCTGTTGGAGCAACCCCCACGCATGGAAACTTTATAGCAGATAATTGTGCGATTTCAAACAATGCGTAAATATATGTTTTTTTTCGACAAAAATAAAATCATAGACTGTCACGCGTGAGAGCAGTTGTTGATAAAACGTGTCGTTTTTTACTTGTGGATGAAGGTGATTTCTTCAGTGGATTCCTACTAGGAAGCCCCGAAAGGCCCTGTCAAAACGCCAAATTTTGTGTTGCACTGCTTTCTCGGGGCTACGGTCATTAGCTGCAAAGTGCACTTTTCCTGTGAACGTTTTTGGTTCGTGCAGAATATGCCTGGTATTGATTAGAGCTTTCTTATAATGAAAGCGCAACATACGTATGTCTTGCTGAGGCTTTGCTATGATGCTGGTGGGCTTCAATATTCTGCTCCAGCGGGCAATTTTTTCGGGGTTTCAGCGGTCTTTTTCATGCTCTAGGCGCTTAACGTGGGCGGTACTATGTTTATTCCTGGGAGCGACAGTGTCGAGCTATAAATTCTTCATGTGTAATTGCTTGTTTAGCAGCATGTTGAATGGATTTTTTCATTTGTTCGAGGTTGTGTCTTAATTCGTTTATTTCAATATAATTCGCTCGAGCGTCCCACTGTGAGGCGTCAATTTTAAACCCGTTATACATCGTTAGCCAGCTTGCATCCTGGAAAGACTCGCCTTCGTGGTGAATGAGATGGCCGCGGCTTTTAAAAATACTAATTTTATGCGCAAGTGTATTGGGGATTGATCGATTGTTACAATCCCTCCAGAACGGTGTATCTAATCTCGCCGAATTTGAATAATGCAAAATAAGGAAATCGCGGATACGCTCGAACTCGGTTTTACATAATCGATTGACTTCTTCAGTGTCATGCGAATCAAACCCTTTATGAGGAAAAAATTTTAGAAGTCTAGCTATTCCAGTTTGTATCATGGAAATACTTGTAGATTCCAGAGGTTCCAGAAAGCCGACGGCTAGCCCAAGAGCTACGCAGTTTTTATTCCAGCATTTCAGGCGATGACCGGCAGTAAATTTGATAATTTTTGGGTCGGCGACCAAATTATTTTTAATGTTCTTTGTTAGTGTGTTGATGGCTTCATCGTCGCTGATATATTTGTCGCAGTAGACATAGCCGTTACCCATTCTGTTTTGTAACGGTATTTTCCACTGCCATCCAGCTGCAAGAGCTTGGGTGCTAGTGAAGGGCGGTGGAGCGCCTTCGTGTTCACTTTGAAGCGCGATAGCGGAATTGCAGTTTAGCCAGTGAGACCAATCTTCATATCCGGTATGGAGGGTTTCTTCGATAAGCAACCCTCTAAACCCAGAGCAGTCGATAAATAAATCGCCTTCGATGGTAGCGCCACTGTCAAGAGTGAGGGATTTAATAAAGCCATCTTCAACTCTAGTATTGACTGATGTAACTTTATTATCGTACCGCTTTACTCCGTGGTTGAGAGCGAAGTTACGCAAATACTTCGCGTATAGGGTTGCATCAAAATGAAAGGCGTAGTGGTACTCGCCGAGAGGTGTTGAGGGTTGTGCATGGGGTTGAGCAAAGTTTCCCAATTTGCTCAGTGCAGTAGGGAGTGAATAGTCCTCCAGATTGAGGTTGTCTCCTAGTTCGTTCAGTTTTCGAATGTAATGATGAAAACTGACATTGTTAATATCAAATCCAAAATTCGCAAAAGGATGAAAGAAAGATTCTCCTAGATGATTCCAATCTTTAAATTCGATACCCAGTTTAAACGTGGCTTGAGTTTTACGGATGAAATCAACTTCATCGATTCCGAGAGAAGCATTAAAATCCCGAATGCCTGGTAACGTTGCCTCCCCAACACCGACTGTTCCAATGTCGGTTGATTCGACTAGCTGAATATCCATCGGGATTTTTAGTGAGGTAAAGTATTTCGCTAAGCTGGAGGCCGCCATCCAGCCTGCGGTACCACCACCGAGGATAACGATGGAGTTTACAGAGGGGGTTGACATTGGGTTAGGTTCTCTTTTTAGTATTTTTATTTGTTTTTTTGTCGGTGAGAAGTCTACCATTGTCGGAAAGAATTAGTTAAGAGCTATGCTTCGCTCAACCAGTTTAGCGATGGCCTGAACGTGAATTGGCGTGTATAAAGCACGGGCAAGGCAAATAGTGCCTGAAGTTTCAACCTCAACCGAGTTACAAATAGTTTATGTTCCATTCGTTCGTCCACCTCCGAACCCGTACAGAGTTTTCCCTAGTTGATAGCATCATCCGCGTCAAGCCTTTGCTTGCACGCGTAGTTGATGAGGGCATGCCTGCTTGTGGTATCAGTGATCTGCACAATTTCTTTGGCTTGCTGAAGTTTTACCGGGCGGCCCAGGGTTCTGGGGTTAAGCCTGTTTGCGGTTGTGATTTTCGCCTACACATAGATGACGACGATTTACGACCACCACTTATTACTCTGTTTGCTCGTACGCTGACGGGCTATAAGAATATTACGGCGCTTATATCCAAATCCTACCAAGAAGGGCAGCACCATGGGGAGCCCTATGTAGAGGAGGCGTGGATAAAGGATTATGCCGAGGGGGTGATAGCACTTTCCGGCGCCAAGTTTGGCGATGTCGGGCAGCTGTTGGTTACCGGCAAGCTGGATGAGGCAAAGGAGCGGCTGCGGCGTTGGATGGATATCTTTCCTGATGCCTACTACCTGGAGTTGCAGCGTACCGGCCGTGAGAACGATGAACTCTACGTGCACCGCGCGGTAGAATTGGCAGCACAAAGCGATTGCCCTGTGGTGGCAACCAATGATGTTCGTTTTTTAGACTCCTCGCAGTATGGGGTGCATGAAGCGCGAGTGTGTATTGGTGAAGGCAGAGCGCTGGATGATCCCCGCCGCGAGCGCAAGTATAGCGATCAGCAGTATTTTCGCACTTCAGCAGAAATGTGCGAGTTGTTTGCGGATATTCCTGAGGCGCTCGAAAATACGCTCGAAATAGCCAAACGATGTAATGTGGAAATTGAGCTGGGTAAATACTATCTACCGGAATATCCCATCCCCGAGGGTATGACAGAAAACGGTTTTTTTGAAAAAATCTGTCGTGAAGGTTTGGATGCGCGGTTAAAGAGGATTCTCGACGAAAGCGCACTGGATTATAAAGAGCGGAAACAGGTGTACTTGGACCGCCTGCAATTCGAACTGGATATCATTATCCAGATGGGGTTCCCCGGCTACTTCCTGATCGTAATGGACTTTATCCAGTGGGCAAAGGATCACAAAATTCCGGTAGGGCCGGGTCGTGGTTCCGGTGCCGGTTCTTTGGTGGCCTATGTGCTAAACATTACGGATTTGGACCCGCTGCAATACGATCTGCTGTTCGAACGATTTCTCAACCCAGAGCGGGTATCCATGCCTGACTTTGACGTCGATTTCTGCATGGAAGACCGCGACAAGGTTATCAGCTATGTGGCGGATAATTACGGTCGTGACGCCGTTTCGCAGATTATCACCTTTGGAACGATGGCGGCAAAGGCTGTGGTGCGCGATGTAGCGAGGGCGCAGGGCAAGTCCTATGGTTTAGCAGACAAACTCTCAAAAATGATTCCGCCCGATGTTGGGATGAATCTCAACAAAGCCTATGAGCAGGAAGAAATTCTGCGCGAGTTTCTCGCTACCGACAGTGATGGCAGAGAGATCTGGGATATGGCTCTGCAGTTGGAAGGCGTTACCCGAAACGTGGGTAAACACGCAGGGGGCGTGGTGATTGCGCCCACCAAACTGATTGATTTCGCCCCTTTATACTGCGACGAAACCGGTAGCGGACTGGTGACCCAGTTTGATAAAAATGATGTGGAAGATGCTGGCCTGGTGAAGTTCGATTTCCTCGGCCTACGCACGCTTACCATTATCGACTGGGCGGTTAAAATGATCGACCGCCGGCGCGAAAAACAGGGAGAAGCGCGCCTGGATATCGCGGCCATTCCGCTTGACGATACGCAAACCTTTAGCATGCTTAAACGCGCCGAAACGACGGCGGTATTCCAGCTGGAATCACGCGGGATGAAAGACCTGATCAAACGTCTTCAGCCAGACAACCTGGAGGATATGATTGCACTGGTGGCGTTGTTTCGCCCAGGTCCGCTGCAGTCTGGCATGGTGGACGACTTTATCAATCGTAAACACGGTCGCGCGCAGGTTGCCTACCCGGACGCCAAGTACCAACATGAAACACTAAAACCCATTCTCGAGCCTACCTACGGCGTCATCGTCTACCAGGAGCAGGTGATGCAGATTGCCCAGGTGTTGGCGGGTTATAGTCTCGGTGGTGCTGACCTTTTGCGTCGAGCCATGGGTAAGAAAAAACCTGAGGAAATGGCTAAACAGCGCGAAAGCTTTGAGGATGGAGCTAAAGGCTTGGGGATCGACCCGGATCTTGCGATTAAAATCTTCGATTTGGTAGAGAAGTTTGCCGGCTATGGCTTTAACAAATCCCACTCCGCAGCTTACGCACTGGTGTCTTATCAAACAGCCTGGCTGAAAGCACATTACCCCGCGCATTTTATGGCGGCGACGATGTCTTCGGATATGGATAAAACCGATAAGGTCGTAACCTTTATCGAGGAATGCCGCAATATGGAGCTGACTTTGCTGCCTCCAGATGTAAATAGCGGTGAATTCCAGTTTACGGTCGATGAAGAAGACAATGTGATATACGGCCTCGGCGCCATTAAAGGGCTGGGCGAAGGGCCTGTTGAAAATATCCTTGCCGCCCGAGTTGATGGGCCTTTTAAGGATTTATTTGATTTCTGTGCCCGAGTAGACGGGCGCAAGGTGAACAAGCGCGCGCTCGAAGCGTTGGTGCGAAGTGGAGCCTTTGACCAGCTAGGGCCGGGGCTCGATATTGATTACGATCGTGCCGTGATGTACGTGGCCACAGCCGAAGCTGTGAAAGCAGCAGAGCAGAAATCGGCCAATGTGAATGCCGGTATGAGCGACCTGTTTGGAGATGTTGTCCCGAGTGGCGATAGCTCTGAATCCGTTTATCAGGAGTTTCACCGGGTTCGGCGCTGGAGTATGAAGGAGCGCTTGAACGGTGAGAAGGAAACGTTAGGCCTCTATCTCACAGGCCACCCCATTGATGAATACGATAAGGAGTTATCCAACTTTGTTTCCTCTCGCATTGCCAATTTAAAACCGGATAAAAACAAACAAACGGTTGCCGGGCAGGTCGTCGCTTTCCGCGTAATGAAAACCAAACGTGGCGATACCATGGCATTTATTACTCTGGATGATCGTACTGGGCGTATTGAAACGGCGATCTTTTCGGATACTTATAATGAATTTCGCGAAAAGCTTGTGAAAGATGCGCTGCTGGTAGTGGAAGGGCAGGTGAGTAACGATGACTATAGCGGTGGCTTGAAAATGCGGGCCGACAAAATTTCTGATCTTACCGATGCACGGCAAGCCTGTGTTCGCGCGATCAGGCTTGCCTGGAAAAGTGACAAGTTGCCACTCGATTACGCAGATCAATTGAAGACAGTACTGAAGGCGCACAATAAAGGTGCGTGCGAGCTTACGGTGGCATATCAAAAAGCGAACGTGGGCGCCACCTACGCCCTGTCAAGTGAGTGGAACGTGGCGCCAACAGATGAATTAATGGACGATCTGCGAGTGCTTTATGGCCATAAAAACGTGGAACTCCTCTATCGTTAGCGCAGAGACTTATTTTTCCGTTATCCACTGCATTGCTGCGCATTGAGGCTTTAAGATATACCCATACCGGTGGTAAACTTGCGCTCCCCACGCAGGGGTGCCTTGAAAGCGACGTAAAAATACTTAAAAATCGCGCTTTCCGCCACGAAATAGCCGCACAGGTCGAATAACTGTCATGAATTTAAATTATCTCGATTTCGAACAGCCAATCGCCGTTCTGGAAGGCAAAATCGAAGAATTGCAATTGGTTGGAACGGATAACGACCTGAATATTGGAGAAGAAATTGGGCGCCTTCGTGAAGAAAGCACCAAGCTTACGGAGCGCATCTACTCCAACCTCTCGCCCTGGCAAATTGTTCAGGTCGCCCGCCATCCTCAGCGCCCCTACAGTGCCGACTACATTCCCCGCGTTTTTGACGATTGGGATGAGCTTCACGGTGACCGCCATTTTGGCGACGATAAAGCCATTATTGGTGGTGTTGGCCGCTTGAACGGTAAGCCAGTGATGGTGATTGGCGAAGAAAAAGGTCGTTCGGTAAAAGATAAGGTGTACCGCAATTTCGGTATGCCCAAGCCCGAAGGTTACCGCAAAGCCTTGCGCCTGATGGAAATGGCGGAGCGTTTTAAAATGCCCGTGTTGACACTTATTGATACTCCGGGGGCATATCCCGGTATCGACAGCGAAGAGCGTGGTATCAGTGAATCCATTGCCCAAAATCTGGCGGTAATGTCGCGCCTGCGCACACCAATTATCTGTACGGTAATTGGCGAAGGTTCGTCCGGTGGCGCTCTGGCTATTGGTGTGGGTGACCACCTTAATATGTTGCAGTACTCCACGTACTTCGTTATTTCACCGGAAGGCTGCGCTAACATTATTTGGAAAACCGTAGAAAAGGCGCCATTGGCAGCCGAAGCTATGGGGGTTACCTCCAGTATTCTGCAAGATATGGGTATCATCGATGAAACGATCAAAGAACCATTGGGTGGTGCTCACCGCGACATGGATACTATGGCTGCACGCCTGAAAGAGCGTTTGTCCGAACAGTTGGATCAGTTGCAGGCGGAAGATATGGATGCGCTGCTGGAAAAACGTTACCAGCGTTTGATGTCCTACGGAAATACAGTCGAATAGGCAAAGCTTACGCTTTCCTGCCATCTTTCAGTTCTCTTCAGTATAATGCGCGCTCAATTCTGGGCGCGTATCTATGACATCTCCTGAAACTATCACCAGCGATTACCTAAACCAGGTTCTGTCGCAGGTTTGTTACACAGACAAGCAAAAGCTAGACAGATTGTGGCAGTTTGTAAAAAAGCGCCAGCAGCAGTCTTTGCCCTGCGATAAGAAAGTACAGGAACTAAAAAGTCGTATTGATCAATCGCTGCAACGCGTAGCGGCACGCACAGCTGCGATTCCAGAAATTGAGTACGACGATAATTTGCCTATCTCCGCTAAGCGTGAAGATATTGCAGCATTAATTGAAAAGCATCAGGTCTTGATCTTGGCTGGCGAAACCGGCTCGGGTAAGACAACACAAATACCAAAAATATGCTTGCAGCTGGGCCGCGGTATTAAAGGCCTGATCGGCCATACGCAGCCGCGTCGAATTGCTGCGCGTACGGTGGCCAGCCGTATTGCCGACGAGCTGAAGGTTCCGTTGGGGGCGACGGTGGGATATCAGGTACGTTTTACTGATCACACCGATAACAACACTTCTATCAAGTTAATGACCGATGGCATCTTACTGACAGAAATCCAGCAGGATCCCCTGTTATTAAAATACGATACATTGATTATCGACGAAGCCCACGAGCGCAGTCTGAATATCGATTTTTTGCTGGGCTACTTAAAAAGCCTGGTGACCAAGCGGCCGGAGTTAAAAGTTATTGTGACTTCGGCCACGATTGATCTGGAAAAATTCTCTGCTCATTTTGATAATGCTCCCATCATCGAAGTTTCAGGTCGTACCTTCCCGGTGGAAACCTTTTACCGTCCATGGGATGAAGATTACGAAGATATAACGGATGCAATTGTTGGTGTTGTTGATGAAATATTAAAAACCTCGCGACAGCAGGGTGGGGATATTCTGGTGTTCCTTGGTGGTGAACGGGAAATTCGCGAAACCTCCCATGCGATAAAGAAAGCGGGCTTTTCGCATCTTGAAATATTACCTCTCTATGCTCGTTTAAGCCTTGAAGAGCAAAACCGGGTTTTCCATAGCCATAGAGGTCGACGTGTCGTGCTCGCAACCAACGTTGCAGAAACCTCGTTAACCGTACCGGGTATTCGATACGTGATTGACCCAGGGCGGGCGCGTATTAGTCGGTATAGCGTACGGACAAAGGTTCAGCGCCTGCCTATCGAAGCCATCTCCCAAGCTAGTGCAAACCAACGTAAGGGGCGTTGTGGTCGCGTTGCAGAGGGCGTGTGTTATCGCCTCTATGGGGAAGAAGATTTTAACAGCAGGCCGGAATTTACCGATCCGGAAATCCAGCGCACAAACCTAGCGGCCGTTATTTTACAAATGCTGCAATTGCGCATTGGCGACGTCCACAAGTTCCCTTTCGTCGACCGCCCGGAAAATCGTCTGGTGAATGATGGTTACAAGTTGTTGGAAGAGCTTCAAGCCGTAGATAAAGGTGGGCGGGTTACGGCACTGGGCAGGCAGTTACATCAGTTGCCGGTCGATCCGCGTTTTGCCCGTATCGTTCTGGCGGGGGCAACACTGGATTGCTTGCAGGAAATTTTGATTATCATCAGTGGCCTGAGTATTCAGGACCCGCGTGAGCGCCCGGCAGATAAGCGCCAGGCTGCCGATGAAAAACACCGTCGTTTTTGGGACGAAAACTCAGATTTTATTACGCTGGTAAATGTATGGAATTATATCGAAGAGCAGCGGCAGGAATTATCGCAAAACCAACTGAGAAAACTCTGCAAAAAAGAATTTATTAACTATTTGCGCGTTCGTGAATGGAGAGATTTACATCGACAGCTGCGTTTGTCTATAAAAACGCTGGGGTTTAAGGAAAACCAGCAGCCCTCAAATTACGAGACGATTCACAGGGCATTGGTTATTGGCTTGTTATCGAACCTGGGTTTAAAAAATGAGGACACCAAAGACGCGGCGAAAGGGAGCAAAGGTAAAGGTAGGCCTGTTGTGGAATACCTGGGTAGCCGAAACCGAAAATTTCAAATATTCCCTGGTTCTTCACAAAATAAAAAACGACCCAAGTGGTTGGTTGGAGCCGAGTATATAGAAACCAGCCAGCTCTTTGCCCATATGGTTGCTAAAGTTGAACCCAATTGGGCGCTGGAGAATGCTCAGCATTTGGTGAAGCACCATTATTTTCAACCATTTTACGATGCTCTTACCGGGCAGGTTATGGCCTTTGATCGTGTTAGTCTGTTTGGTTTGACGCTGGTTGAAAAAAAGCGCGTTGCCTACAGCAAAATTGATATTGAAGAGTCCCGCAGACTATTTATTCGTGAGGCTCTGGTGGAGGGTAATTTCTGCAAGCATAAATCACAGCGTAAAAAAATCGAGGAGGAGGAGTCCCGCTGGGCGCAGGTGGTGATTGATCAGGATGAGGCTGAAAATACTCGTGACTGTCATTTTCTTGTTTATAACAACTGGTTGTTGGAGCAAGTTCAAACACTGGAAGCGAAAGCCCGTCGGCGCGATATTTTGGTGGATGATCAGATGGTGTACGATTTTTATGAAGCCGTTATTCCTGCTGGCATCGCTAATTTGACCGGTTTTGAACACTGGCGAAAAACAGCTGAAAGGGATACTCCGCATGTACTAAAGTTAGCTAAAGAGCAGCTAATGTTGCATGCTGCTGTAGACGTGACCGAAGCACAATTTCCCGATAGATTGGAATACGATGGTATTTCTTTGCCGCTGCACTATCATTTTGAGCCTGGCCACCGGGATGATGGTGTGAACTTGCGTGTGCCCGTTGAGTTTTTACATCTTATTCCCGAGGGAAGACTCGAGTGGTTGGTACCAGGGCTATTGCGTGATAAGTGCATTGCCCTGGTCAAAGGTCTACCTAAACCGATACGTAAAAAATTGGTGCCGGTTCCTCAGTATGTCGATCGGGCAATGGCAAGGCTTCAAGCAAATAAACGGTCATTACAGGAATGCCTGACAGACGTTTTGCAGCAGCTAAGTGATGTGAAAATTTCTCCGGAGAATTGGGGGCAGCAATTGCTGGATGATTTCTATCGCATGAATATTCAAGTGGTAGATGAAAAGGGGATGGTGATTGATCGTGATCGGGACTTAACTGTCTTGCGCGAGCGTTACCGGGAGCAAGTTAAGAAAACCCTGAGCGCTGTTCACCATCAGCTGGAAAGGGAGGATGTGCGGGTGTGGGATTTTGGAGAGCTGCCAGAGCAGGTGCAGATACCGCGTTCGGGCGTACAGGTAAAGGGCTTTCCTGCTTTAGTCGATAAGCAGGAGCATGTGGATATTGCGGTACTGGATAATCCACTGGAAGCAAGAGCCGAAACGCGTCGTGGCGTTGTGAGAATGGCGAGGTTAGCGCTGGGGACAACAGCAAAATATCTTAAAAAAGAATTACTGAAAGGTAAGGATTTGGGGTTAACCGTTCTCAAGTTGGGTAAACGGGAAAGCGTTATAGACGATATAATAATGGCAGCAGTTTCGCGTGCATGTTTTCAGGAGGATGCGAGTAATATTCGCAGTGAAAACACTTTTAAACAGCAATTTGAACTGGGGCGTGGTCAAATTGTCGAAGTCGCGCAGGAGTACGAAGCTGTTATTGCTGAGTTGTTGCCGCTAGCGGTAGATATAAAAAAGCAGATGAAATCTAACCGCAATGCCTTGATGTTAGCATTTGCATTTGGTGATATTAATCACCAAATAGATAACCTATTCATGCCGGGATTTGTGCAGGCAACACCCTGGAGCTGCCTACAACATTTTCCACGTTATTTGCGTGCTATTTTGGTTCGACTTGAGAAAGCACCACAGAGTCCACAGCGTGACAGGGTACATATCGCCAGCCTCGAAGCTCACTGGCAGCGGCATTGTGATCACCTGGAGCGTTTTGGCGTCGCCCGCTTTCGTGAGCTGAAGTGCTGGCAGGAATATAGGTGGATGATAGAGGAACTAAGAGTCTCTCTTTTTGCTCAGAGTTTAAAAACACAGTTTCCTGTTTCCGACAAACGCCTAAATAAACAATGGCAATTAGTCTTAGATGCAACCGTTTAAAAGGGATACGATGCTATGAATTTGTACAAACTGATAGGGATATTAATGTTACTTGTCGCGGCTCTTTCAGGTTGTGCGAGTAATCCTCAGGGAAATTCGGGCGAGACCTCACCGATTATTGTGGAGGAAAATACCGCAGATCCCTATGAGGGATTTAATCGAGCCATGTTCAGCTTTAATATGAAGCTGGATCGCTGGGCCTTGCGCCCGGCCGCCGTTGGTTATACTAAAATAACGCCGGATCCTGTTGAAAAAGGTGTTGGAAATTTTTTCTCCAATTTAAGCGAAATTCGGAATGTGGTGAACGATGTTTTGCAATGGAAATGGAAACAGGCGGGCAACGACACAGGGAGGTTTTTAATTAATTCCACCGTGGGTATCGCGGGAATTTTTGATGTAGCTAAGAAGGCTGGGCTGCCTGAATCTGAAGGAGAAGATTTTGGGCAAACTCTGGGAGCGTGGGGTGTTCCAAAAGGGCCCTATCTGGTCGTGCCGTTGCTTGGGCCAAATACGATCACTTCAACGGCAGGCCTGCCTGCAGACTGGGTACTGAACCCAGCTTCCTACCATAAATCAAAAACGGTACGCTACTCACTGACGGCGGCTAACATTATCCATATGCGTTCGCGGCTGTTGGATCTAGAAGAGCTAGCATCTGGAGATTTATATGTGTTTTATCGAGACGCTTATCTACAGCGGCGAGATTACCTTGTTAACGATGGCAAGGTTGACGACGATTTTGGCGGGGGCTTTGAAGAAGATTCAGATGAAGGGTTTGATTTTTAAACCCCATTAAGTTGCAAAATTTGGAGGGAAAAAAGCCCACAGAGTGGGTACTCTGATAATGGTTTGTGCGGAGGGAACATCCTTACTCTCAGACCAATTTGCTAGTCCAAGCTTTGTGAAAAAACGACAGGCGCGAATGCGGTAAAGGCGTTCGCGATGTTGTATTTTGCGGTACTAGCTAGAGATCACCTCCTCAATTTCCATTCCGAGCAGACATGGACGTTCGGTTGTATCGGGCTGGGCCTCTACACGGCTAACAACAACGCGTGCTTGTAGCATCGGGCTGTGGCCATGGCTGGATTTAATTGAAACCTTTGCCCGTGTTCCTACCGGCATCGCTGAGGGGGCTTCTATCAGCATGCCTCCACCACTCAAATCCACGCACAGGCCTTCGTAGTGTTCGTCGCTATTGATTAGGTCGATGGTGACGGGTGTCTCAACTTTCATGCGAATGAAGTTGCGTTTTTCCTGGTAGTCTCTGTTAGCAAGATTCATTTTGTTTTTCCTTCATGTAATGGTTGATTATCGAAGGTGGTACCGTATTCACTCGGCTGTGGTTATATGTTGACCTAGGTGCTCAACATATATGCAACGTTAGCGCAAAATCCACCATTTTGGTAGCTTGTGCGTTCCAAAATTTGGGAGTAGTGTTAATATCTTTCTCCCCCTTATACAACTCCGAATAAATTCGTAGGTAATAGATGACAGAATCAGATCGGCAATTGCTGGTAATTGATGATGACACTATCGTCCGCGAGAGCATTGTTGCTTATCTTGAAGATTCTGGTTTTAGTGTGCATCACGTTGCTTGTGCTGCGGCTGGAATGGCCTGGCTAAAGGCCCATACTCCTGATCTTATCATTACTGATCTCTGCATGCCGGAGGCCGACGGCTTAAGTGTGCTTAAAGAGGTTGGCCATTTGTATTCGGGGATTCCGGTGATTGTGGTTTCCGGTATGGGTGTTGTGGGAGATGTGGTTGAGGCATTGCGCCACGGTGCAGCAGATTATCTTGTAAAACCACTGGTGGATATGGAAGTGTTGGTTCACTCCATCAAGCGGGCTTTAGAGCGTAACGATTTACTGGCCGAAAACCAATCTTACCGCGAGCAGTTGGAGCAGGCAAACCTGGAGTTAAAGGAGTATGTACGCCTGCTGGAGCACGATCAGAAAGCCGGGCGGCAGGTGCAAAGCAAGTTAATGCCGAAAACGCCAAGGCAGTACGGTTCGATTAGTGTTAGCTACCAGGTTTTACCTTCCCTATATCTCAGTGGCGATTTTATCGATTACGGTCTGATCGCCGGGCGCTATCTGCCATTTTATTTAACGGATGTGTCCGGCCATGGTGCGGCGCCGGCGTTTGTAACCGTGTGGCTAAAGCAGCTGGTTAACAGGGTATTTAAAGAACACCGTATTTTTCAGTCAGAAGAATCTTTCCGGCGAGATGCGGGAACATTGATGAAACTGGTCAATAAGGAGATTCTCAACTCTAAAGTGGGCTGCCACCTTACTGCCTTTCTCGGCATTATCGATACCGAAACCCTGGAGATGCGCTACGTGGTTGCCGGCCACCTGCCGCTACCTGTTCTTATGGCTGGATCCCGAGCTGAATATCTGATGGGAAAAGGCAAGCCAATAGGGATTTTTCCTGATGGAGAATGGGAGGTGAATAGCGTACAGTTGCCCCGGGATTTCAGCCTGGTAATTTTTTCTGACGGGATACTGGAAGTACTGCCGCCGTCTCAGTTAATCGAGAAGGAAAGTTACTTGTTGGATAAGCTCGGCGAGCAGCAGGTAATGCTGGCATCGACGTCTGTTTCATCCGTCATCGAGCCCTTATGTCGAGTATTGGATCTCGATAATCTTGAAGCAGTACCCGATGATATTGCTATATTGGAAATTAGAGGCTCTATCCTGTAGTAGAGAAGAGCGATAGGTCGTTAGAGAGAGAAACATGAGTTCTGGAGAAATTAAAGTAGCAGAACATAACGGTGTTTACGTTATCAAGATGGAAGGCGATGTTCGGTTGACACTCTGCCTGTCGTTTGATGAATTTATTGAGGAAATGTTCGATTCTCCGAACTTTTGCTCGGTTGTTTTTGATTTGTCTGAGGCCCAGGCCATTGACAGCACGACCTTGGGTTTGATGGCAAAAATATCCATTAAGGGCAGGGCTCAGGAGTATAAAGACCCAACGGTGGTATCCAGTAACCCCAGTATTACGCGACTATTAGCGTCGATGGGCTTCGAGGACATTTTTCACATCGTGGAGCACGCTGCCGATATTACGGGCGAGCGTTTTACTGTGCGAGGTGTAAAACTGGGTGAAAAAATTGACGATGAGAACAAAGTGCAAGATAGAGTATTGGAGGCACACCGATTGTTAATGGATCTGAATGAGACAAACCACGATACCTTTCGTGAGCTTGTGACGACCTTGGAAAATACCACAAAATATTGATTATCACTATAAGATACCATAAATCGATTGTTTTTTCAGTTTCCTTGTGGTGGTCGCTTTTGTCACCTAAATTCGCTAATCGCGACCCCGTTCTCGAATCCTCCAATACCAATTCGAAAGTGTACCTGCTAGTCTAACTCGCTGTTTTAGAGGAGCGACTTATGGCCTTTTTACGGCATTTGGTGAATGGCAATACGATTTCGGTTTACGAGCTGACTGAACCCTGTCTGCTGGGACGCGGTGTTGACTGCCCTATTCGTGTGGATGACCCTACAGTCAGTGCGCAGCACGCAAAAATCGATTTAGTGAATGGGCAGTGGACGGTCATTGACCTGGATAGTACCAATGGGGTTTCCTGCAACGGAGAGCGTGTCAGTAAACTTCCGCTTGAGCCGGGAACAGTATTGGCTCTAGGTACACACGAGTTTGAATTTCACGAAAACCTGCCTGATGAGCTAGCTCGGACGCTTAAAATAAAGAAAAGCTGGATACCCGGTGTTTATTATACAGAGTGAGTATTCGCTTACTTGTTCATCTCAAGGATAACTAGATTCAATACGCATGTTGGCTCAAAAACTACTAAGTAAAATCGCCAACGTTAACCTACGCATGTGGGTGCTTGTTATTGGTTTGAGTTTGTCCCTGTTTCCCGCACAAAGTTCTCGATGGTTTCAATGTGTCGATCAGCTGCTTTTTGGCTTGAGTAGTTATCTGGTGGACGCACCCAAAGGCGGTAGTCATATCGGCCTCGTATTAGTTCCTGATGCGGAGCTTCTCCAATGGCAGCACGATATCAATAGCGCCGGAAAACTGGGAGCTTTACTCTCCAATATTCTCCATAGTTCGAGTGCCACTGTCGGCCTGCTTCTACCGGGTACTATCGACCTGGGAGACGGGGAGGCAGATGGCTTATTGCAGCAGATTGCGGTCAGTAGCACCAATTCAGCATTGATTGAGCAGGCTGAAGAGCTGGTTGATCGCAAGCAATTACTGATGGACACTCTTACCAGTGACCGTGTGGTTGTCGCAACTAGTGGAGGGGTGCAGGCGGGTCAGAGGCCGTTGGCAGAGCAACCAGGTATTCTTAATCCGGTTCCCGGTTTTGTCCGGAACTGGTTGTGGCCCCAAAATGACGTTAACCTGAACGGGCGAGAGTCAAGTTTGCCGCGTTCCAGTCTGGAGCATTACCCACTTTTTCCTGTTAATGGTAACCAACGTTATTTGGTGATGCCGGGTGGTAACAGCGTCTTGTATGGAGACTTCCTCTCTTACTATCTGCTGGCCGCGAATGGTCGTTCTGAGACTAAGCACCTGTATTGGCGGGCCGATCAGGGGCTCACTATTGGGGATAGTCGATTCCGAACGTCTCCACAGGGCGCTTTCCTGACTTATAACTCCGCAAGCGAAAGGCTAGCACCGCTGCTTAATAGTATGTCGCTGAAAGAAGGTTTGGCGCGAGGAGCCTTTCCTGACTATGTTCTGATCGCGGCGAAATCCTCGCTGGAAGCACACAATACCGCGACAGCTATTTATAGCTTGCTTAACGGCAATACAGCCTATCTTCCTTGGTGGCAGGTTGTGGTGAGCGCGGGAGTAACGCTGCTGGTCACCTTAATGCTTGTGCTGGTTATGGCTCGAATGTCGGCGTCATCGGGGCTGCTGTCTGTTGCCTTGTTGTTGGTGCTGATGCTGGCTGCGCAGCTGCTGATGGTTGTGACCCGAGGGGCTTGGTTGCCAATGGCCGCGCAGGGGGTTTGGCTACTGCTCGGTTTTTTGTGTATACGTATTTGGGTTATCAAACGGCAGCGCTGGAAACAACTGCAGTCGCGGGTTGACGAGAGTGGTGTGGTGTTGGCGAAAACATTACTCGAGCGTGGAGATTTAAAAGAAGCGGTTAAAGCTCTGGAAGATTGTTCGTCCAGCCCGTCAGTTCTGCGGAGCTACTACGATCTTGGCAATGCTTATGCGTCCAAACGACAGTACCAATTGGCTATTGATGTCTTTCAGGGGCTGGTCATACGGAGCCGAAAATTCCGGGATACCGAACAAAAAATCAAAGCGCTGGAGGCTGTCCTGGGAGCTCCCACCTACAGGAGCGGGAAAGCTTCCTCTGATGTGGCGGCGACGGTCGTTATAGATCAGCAGGACATTGATCGCCCTGTGCTGGGGCGCTATCAAATTCAACGCGAATTGGGACGAGGGGCGATGGGTACGGTTTACCTGGGTTTTGATCCAAAAATCGCCCGCAAAGTCGCCATTAAAACGCTGACCTACAGTCAGTTTCAGCCAGATCAGCAGGAGAATATCAAAACGCGCTTTTTCCGTGAGGCCGAGGCGGCGGGGCGGTTGAATCACCCTCATATTGTCTCGGTGTACGATGTTGGTGAAGAGGTCGATCTCGCCTTTATTGCTATGGATTATGTGGAAGGTAAGCCACTGAGCGCCTTTGTGAACGAGAATAATCTGCTACCGATTTTCGAGGTCTATCGCATTATGGCGGATGTGGCTGCGGCGCTGGAGTACGCCCATGGCAGTAATATTGTTCACCGGGATATCAAGCCCGGAAATATTATGTATTGCCCATCACCATACCAGGTCAAAGTCACGGATTTCGGTATTGCCCGCCTAGTGGACGATTCTAAAACCAGTACCGGTGAAATTTTGGGTAGTCCGCTTTATATGTCGCCAGAGCAGCTGAAAGGTAAGCGGGTTAATCACGCTGCCGATGTCTTCAGCCTGGGGGTGACCTTCTATCAGCTATTAACCGGTAAGCTACCCTTTGTTGGTGACAACCTTGCCAGCCTAACGTATGAAATTATTCACGGAAAGCACAAGGGCGTGCGTACACTGCGTAAAGAGCTACCTATCAGTGCTTCCCGCATTACCAATCAGTGTCTGCAAAAAGATGCTGAAGATCGCTATGAGAGCGCGGGTGAATTGGCACAGGTAGTGAAAAAAGCGATTAAACGTGATTTCGCGCACGAAGCAAAGCAGGTGGGTTATTTATGATGCAACAAACGCAATTGACGAGGTGAGGGAAATGGCAATATTGGCACAGCTGGTTGACGATGTTGTGGTACATAAATTTGAGCTGGAAAAATCCTCTATTTCCATGGGGCGTCACCCGGATAACGATATTGTGATTGACGATACTGCAGTGAGTTCAACGCATCTGGTTATTCTCCATCAGCCCAATGAGCATTTTCCTGAATACCGGGAGTTTTACCTTGAGGACAAAGGTAGCACCAATGGTTCCTTTGTGAATGATTTGTCAGTTAAAGGGACGCAGCGGCTTCACCATAACGATGTTATTCGCCTTGCCTGGAATAAATTTAAATTTATGGATGACAAAGAGGCAAGCATGGAAAAGACTATGCACATGCTAAATAAAACGTTGTAAGTGCTAGGAATGATAAAAAAACCAGATCATTTTTGATCTGGTTTTTTTATGGAAACGCCTACGCAGAAACCAATGTTTTTTGCTCTACCACAAGGTTTTCGTTGGATGCTTTTTTTTCGTCTGCGATAATAATTTCTTTTCCAGGTGTTTTCTCTTGGTGCTGGTGATCACACTCTTCCAGGAACGTTAATAGCTCTTCACGGTAGCGATAGTAATCTGGGTGTTCCAGTAGCTGCTTACGAGTTCTTGGGCGCGGCAAATCCACATCCATAATTTTACCAACCCTGGCATTGGGCCCGTTGGTCATCATGACTACGCGGTCGGCCAATAGAATAGCTTCGTCTACATCGTGGGTTACACAAATCGCGGTTACTTGTGTTCGCTTCCACACCTCCATCAAAACTTCCTGTAATTCCCAGCGAGTGAGAGAGTCCAGCATGCCGAAGGGTTCGTCGAGGAGTAGCAGCTTGGGAGAAAGGGCAAAAGCGCGTGCAATACCCACGCGCTGTTTCATCCCGTTGGAAAGCTCGGCTGCTTTCTTGTCCAATGCGTCGGCCAGTCCAACGCGCGAAAGATAGTATTCAACAATTTCCTTGCGATCTTTCCTACTGCCGTGTGGGTAAACACGTTTAACGCCCAGCATCACATTTTCACGCGCGCTCAACCACGGGAATAGACTTGGCGCCTGGAACACTACACCGCGATCAGGGCCTGCGGTTGTGACTTCCTTGTCGTCGAGAATAATACCGCCACCGCTGATATCATTCAGGCCTGCAATCATACTGAGCACGGTGGATTTCCCGCAGCCAGAATGACCAATTAGCGAAATAAACTCTCCTTTTTTCATTTTTAGGTCAAACTCATCGACTACTGTAAGCGGTCCTTTGGGGGTGGGGTAAATTTTGGTAACCTTAGAAAACTCCACATACCTGTCGAGAAATAAACTATGGGCTTGTGCCGCTTTAACCGCTGTTGCATTCGGTAGTCCGGATTTCGAGCTGCCCATTTTACTGGTTGGTACTTGAACGGGACTAATGGATGTCTTGGTGGGGAATCGCGCGGTATTGGGGAGAATATCCGGCAGGGACAAGGAGTCGTCCGTATTACCTGCCGCCATGGCTACCTTCATTAAGTATTCGGTAATGGATTTACGCAGTGTTTTAAATTCCTCGTTGTGGTTCATTTTTGTGCGATCACGAGGTCGGGGGATATTGATTTTAAATTCCGGACCGAGTGATGCTTTGGGGCCGGGGTTAAGCGGAATAACCCTGTCGGCCAGTAGAATCGCTTCGTCCACATCGTTAGTGATGAGAAGAATAGTTTTCTTCTCTTTCTGCGAGATTTCTTCCATTTCGTCTTGTAGCTTAGAGCGGGTTAGGGCATCCAATGCAGACAGAGGTTCATCGAGCAATAGCATGTCCGGTTGCATTGCCAGCGCACGAGCGACGGCAACGCGTTGACGCATCCCTCCGGAAAGTTCTGCTGGACGTCGATCGATCGCGTGGGAGAGACCCACCATATTGATATAGTGAAGAATATGTTCACTGCGTTTTTTGCGTGGCCACCCGCCAAATACTTGATTCACCGCTAGCTCGATATTGCCGTATACCGTTAGCCACGGCATCAGAGAATAATTTTGAAAAACAATTCCGCGTTCAGGGCTCGGGCCCGTGACGGGCTGGCCTTTAAATAAGACTTCTCCTGAATCTGGTGACATTAGTCCTGCCATGGAAGAAATCAGGGTTGTTTTTCCGCTACCGGAAAACCCGACGATGGCGACAAACTCACCTTCCTCAATTTCCAGATTGATGTTGGAAAGCACTTCAGCAATATTATTTCCAGAGCCGTAATTCTTACTGACGTTTTTTAACTGAAAAATAACCATTTTAATGCTCCTAGCGCTTGTCGCCAAAGGTAAACAGATTTTGCAGGGTGAACATGATTCTATCCAACAGAAAGCCAATAATACCGATGGTTAGTACAGCAACCATAATACGGCCCAGAGAATTGGAGCTTCCGTTTTGGAATTCGTCCCAAACAAATTTACCCAAGCCTGGGTTCTGGGCTAGCATTTCTGCAGCGATTAGTACCATCCAACCAACACCTAAAGATAAACGTAGGCCGGTAAATATAAGGGGCAATGAAGAAGGTAAGACCAATTTTGTTACTTTGGTAAACCAGCCTAGTTGCAACACTTTTCCAACATTCATTAAATCCTTATCGATTGAGGATACGCCCAGAGCGGTATTGATAAGTGTTGGCCAAAGTGAGCATAGGGTTACGGTAATTGCCGAGTTTAAAAACGATTTACTGAACCAGGAGTTGTCGGCGGTAACATAGGTTGCGCTCACTATCATGGTGACAATCGGCAGCCATGCTAGCGGAGACACAGGTTTAAATAATTGAATTATCGGATTCATAGCTGAGTTGAATGTTGTGCTCAATCCACACAATATCCCCAAAGGTACAGCTACAAAGGTGGCGATTAAAAAGCCCATAAATACGGTTTTGATGCTTGTCCATATTTGATCAAAATAAGTTGGCGAACCGGTGTAATCTCTCCATTTTATTTTTTCAGTTTTTCCCTGATCTTCATATTTCGCATTGCGAGCCTTCTGGCGTTCATAGAAACTGGAGGATTTTTCTCGTTGATATTTGTGATCTTGCCACAGATTCGCTGCTTGCGTATAAACGGCTGTAGGACCTGGGATTGTACCCAGGCTGGTGACAACCTGACTCGACAGCTGTGCCCATAAGAGAAGGAAAACAGAAAATGCAACAATGGGTATGCCCATTACCAGCCAGAGTTGTCTTAACTGTTCTTTAGGAGATTCGCCTGCGGCAAGGCGCGCAAGTGGTACAAACCAGGTAAGCCCTGAAATTTCCAAAATATGTATGAATTTATTAATCATAATTCCAACCCGTTCAATATAAATCAATAGCCAAAAAAAGGCGGTGGAGAACCACCGCGCAAACGGATGAATGTTATTTCTTAACAACTCCAGTAGCCGAAACGGTTTCACCGGATTTCAAACCAATGGGGAATTGTGCAAGATATTCGTTTGGCTTCTTGCCATCGAAAGACATATTGTCGATAAACTCTTTTTGTGGTTCACGATAGCCGTCCGTGCCAAAGGGGAAGTCTTCTTTTTTTACTTTGCCTTCTGTAACTAGCATTTTTGCGGCTTTCATATAAACGTCAGGTTTGTATACTTTCTTGGCTATATCGTGATACCAGTTGTCGGGCTTGTCTTCGCTGATCTGACCCCAGCGGCGCATTTGAGTGAGGTACCATATTGCGTCTGAATAGAAGGGGTAGGTGGCGTAGTAACGGAAAAAAACGTTGAAGTCGGGTACTTCTCGCACATCACCTTTTTCATATTCAAATGTGCCTGTCATAGAGTTGGCGATGACCTCTGCATCGGCGCCGACGTAGTTTGGCTGCGACAGAATTTTTACGGCGGCTTTACGGTTCACATTATTTTTTTCATCGAGCCATTGGGCTGCACGAATGAGCGCTTTTACAACTGCCAGGTGAGTGTTGGGGTATTTTTCTGCCCAGTCGCTGGATACACCAAATACCTTTTCTGGATTATTTTTCCATATCTCGTAATCGGTAATGACTGGCACACCAATACCTTTAAATACGGCTTGTTGGTTCCAGGGTTCGCCCACGCAGTACCCGTAAATGGTTCCGGCTTCCATAGTGGCGGGCATTTGCGGTGGCGGTGTTACAGAAAGAAGGGTGTCTGCTGATATCTGGCCAACCGTACCGGAAGAGCCGGGGCCGTAGTAGCCGGGTTCAATTCCACCGGCGGCTAACCAGTAGCGCAGTTCGTAGTTATGCGTGGAAACAGGGAAAACCATTCCCATGTTAAAAGGCTTGCCTTGGGACTTGTACTTTTCGACAACCGGTTTAAGTGCTTCGGCGCTAATAGGGTGAACGGGCTTCCCATTTTTAACGGGGATATTGGGTTTCATTTGCTTCCAAATTTCGTTGGAAACTGTAATGCCATTACCGTTCAGATCCATACTGAACGCGGTCACTATATGAGCTTTGGTGCCGTAGCCAATAGTAGCTCCCAATGGTTGCCCTGCTAGCATATGGGCTCCATCGAGGTTGCCATCGATGACACCGTCGAGGAGTACTTTCCAGTTTGCTTGTGCCTCCAAGGTGACAAATAGTCCTTCGTCTTCAAAAAATCCCTGTTCGTACGCAATAGCGAGTGGGGCCATATCGGTTAATTTAATAAAGCCAAATGTTAATTCGTCTTTTTCTAGTTTAAGTTCTTCTGCAATAACGTTGCTGGCTGTTGTTGCAATCAATAATGCCGAAAGCATCACCGATGAAAGTTTTTTAATTTTTCGATAGATTGAAGAGTAGTGTCCCATTTTTTTAATCCCAAAAGTCAGGTGGCTGTGTGGCTGAATCAAGTTCTATACACACACCGTGTACTAAAAGTGTGCTTAAAAACGGCCGATTAAAAATTACTGTGCCATTCGCAAATGCGTGCCTATGAAATGGCAATTCCCTTGCCAACTTGGTTTGTCAGACGAAATTCAGTTAAAAAACAATTGGTTATATGGGCATTTAATACAAATTAAGGGCGGCCTGAATGCTAGGTAGTGCACGAAAATGGGGAGTTTTTTGGTGGGAGGTGTTGCACCTTAGACCACGATGAAGAGTTAAAGTAAAATTTATTCGCTTTAACTTGGTGCGATGGTGGTGCAATTGAAGAGCTTTTGTCTGGGTTTTTTATTCTCAAAAAAAGGGGGCTCTAGAGCCCCCTTCTAACAGCTAGTCCGTGTTAGTTTTATATAACACTATATGCAATGCGGCGTTTGTCCATATCCACACTTTCCACTTTAATTTCAACTTCCTGTTCCAGAGCGTAAGTATGTTCGTTTACGGTCAAGGTCATGCGTTTAGCGTCGAAGGATTTTTCTTGTTTTTTCGTGAACAAAATAAATCCGTCAATTCCACTGTCTAACAGGCGAGCACCAAAGCCTTGCTGGGTAACAATGCGTATTTTTGCTTTACCTGTAGTGCCGATCAGCTTTTCGGCATATTGGCAGGTCAGCCATTGGAAAAGCTCTCTGTCGGCTTGCCGGCCATAGGTCAGAGCGTTTTGTATGGACGTTTTATTTTCATCTTTGATAGCGGAGAAACTGCTTTTATTGAGCTGGTTGTGTATTGCCCAATGGTTATATAGATCGGCATAGCGGCGAATGGGGGATGTGATAGTGGCGTAGTGCGGCATGCCAATACCCAAGTGAGCCGCTGGATCTATGCTCAATTCGCTGCTCGGCATCATGCGACGAAGCGGGGACAAAAGGTGAGCTTTATTCGACGCTGCGATGTCTTTAATTAGCGTGAGATAGCCGCTTTCAGTTTGAAGGTCTTCGTGCTCGAAACCTTCTTCCTTGAGCAGTGCTTTAACTTCGCCCAGTCGATCAACTCTGAAGCCGGCGTGAATGGTAAACAGGCCCATACCTTTTTGTTTGAGGAATTCGCCCGCGCAAAAATTTGTGGCGAGCATGGATTCCTCAACGATCTGATGGGCCCTGGTGCGACTACGCGGGGTCGTTTTCTCGATTTTACCCTTGTCGGAGAGATGAATATCGTATTCCAGTTGTTCATCACCCACTAGGTACTCGGCCTTGCGGTAGGCGGTTCTCAGCTCGGCGAGTTCGGACAGGTCTTTGAGCATTTGTTGAATGTTCTCAGGCAGGTTGCTCAGCTCGCATTCTTCTTCTCCAGCCAGTAAGGCGGCAACACCTTTGTAGCTGAGTTTATGTTGTGAACAAATTAGCGCTTTGTGAAAGCTGTAGCCCGTCAGCTCACCCTTTGCGCTATAGGTTTGCTTGCACACTAGGGAGGGCCTGTTTGCAGCCTCATGTAAAGAAAAACATTCGTTTGCCAGGGCTTCTGGCAGCATAGGGACTGCACCGCCTAAGAGGTAGATGCTTTGCGCATTTTTTAGTGTGCTTTGCGCCAATGCGGAGTTCTGTCCAATAAAACTGGCGGGGTCGGCAATGGCTACCTGCAGTTGATATTCATATTTGCCGTCTACATCTATCTTCTGCAAGGCCAGAGCATCGTCCATATCGCGGGTTGACGCCGAATCGATGGTGACGAAAGGTTCTGTCGTTAGATCCAGTCGGTCATCACCAAACTGTATCTCCTGAAAGCTTTTTTCGATAGTTTTGCTTTGTTTCTGTGCACTTTCGCTGTAGCGAGGAATCAGGTCGTATTTGGCGGCGATATAGCGGCGCTCGATATAGGCGTCATCTTCCTGACCAATGCGTTCGAGAATCTTCGCAGACGCCTTGCCATCTTTGTATGGATGTTGCTGCAGACGGGCGACAACCATATCACCATCTTTACAGCGGCCACGGGCTTTGGGTGGTAAAAATATCCAGCGGTTCATAGGCGACGACTTCATCCCAGGGGCTTCTCCCAGAGGAACGACGAAGTGGCCTTTTTTAGAGGATCGGTACTGGCCTAAGAAGCGGGTGAGGGATTGCTCCACAAGCTCTTCCAGGGTGCCTTCCAGTTGACCTTTATTATTGGTTGTAAGGCTGATTTTAACCTTGTCACCGGGGATGACATGCAGCATTTTTTCAGGGGAGAGGAAGGCGTCCCTTCCATCTTCCAAGCGAACAAACCCGAAGCGGCCATTGGTGCCAGCAACCGTGCCTTGAGCGTATTCCTTTGAAGCCTGTATGTCTGATTTTAACTGTGTAAGCTGGGAAAGGATATTTTTGTCGAGCATTGACCTGTGGCCCTTGATTTTGCAAAGCCGCAGATTCTACCAGATATTTGACAGAACTGAATGACAGATAAGTCACCGAATGTATATTAGGTATATCATTAACCGGCATAAAATTTTGTGGAGACATTGGATGCTAAGAGTGAGTGCCCCCACGCACTTTGTTTTTGCGGCTTTATTAATACTATTACCGCTTGCCTTGTTCGCCAGCGAGGAGAGCGATAACCCCGCTGGTGCAGAGGCTGAGAGCTATGTTTATGACGAGGCAGAAGTACAGGCTCCAGAGGAGCCTCCGTCGCCTACACCGTCGGCTGTGGCGTTAAAGCAAGCCGAAAATATCGATTTGAAAGAGGTGGTGCTGGAACCGATGGAAACACCGCCAACACCGCCCGTCGAGAAAGTCACGTTGGAAGTCCCGAAGGACGCCAGCTTTGATGAACAGCCAATTGAGGAACCGCTAGAGACGCCTGAGCCGGAGACTCTATCAATAGACCCGGAGGTGGTACAGGAACCTTTGGTGCTACTCGACAACGAGGTGCCTGCCGGCACATCCACGCGTTTGTCCTGGTCTCCAGATGTATCGTTTATGGGGATTTCGGCCCCCTCCGCGGTACTTGTGGTACATGGTCTTAAGCCGGGCCCAACAGTTTGTTTGACGGCGGCTATTCATGGGGATGAGTTGAACGGTATCGAAGTTGTTCGCCATGTACTGTATAGCATAGACCCAGCGGAGTTGGCGGGTACCGTTATAGGTGTGCCTATTGTGAATTTACAGGGGTTTCGCCGTTCATCCCGCTATCTGCCAGATCGACGAGATTTAAATCGTTACTTCCCTGGTAATGCCCATGGAAGCTCGGCATCACGTATTGCCAGTTCCTTTTTTGACGGCGTTGTTCGCCACTGCGATATGTTGGTGGATTTGCACACTGGCTCGTTTCGCAGGACCAATCTGCCTCAGCTCCGGGCAGATCTGACACTGCCACGGGTGGCTGACTTAGCAAAAAAAATGGGCTCTATTGTTGTGGTTCACAGTGAGGGTACGCCAGGGTGCCTGCGTCGAGCTAGTGTCGAATTTGGCATTCCCGCTGTGACACTGGAAGCTGGGCAGCCTCAGCAGCTGCAAAAGACAGCCGTTAATCACGGTATCAAAAGTGTAAAAACCTTGCTGGACAATCTAGGCATGCTCGATCGCAGACAGTTCTGGCAATTGAAGGCGGAGCCGATTTACTACAAGTCTCAATGGGTAAGAGCGATTTCCGGCGGAATCCTGTTTAGCGAAGTTGAGTTGGGTGATCGCGTTGCGGTAGGTGAAATCCTTGGTGTGATTACAGACCCCATTACCAATCAGCGACATGAGGTTATAGCGCCCTATAACGGGCGTGTAATTGGTATGGCCCTGAATCAAGTTATGTATCCGGGCTTTGCTGCTTACCATATTGGCTTGCAGTCTTCGGTGGAAGCTGTCAGTGGTGAAGAAGGCGAGGGGAGTGGCTTCGAAGCCATTGAAGCGCCGCTGGAGATTGATGCTGCTGACGTGCATGAGGAGGACGAACTCGATAGCCGTATTATGGAGGATTCTTAGTGTACGTCTGAATAATACGGTGCTCTCAGCCCCGTAATCGCCGACAAAAGGGCACCCTCAAGGTGCCCTCAGTGTGTTATCGCAAGACTGGGGAGTGAAGCTTGATGGCTGAGCCTTCTTTCTTCACCCAGGGCAGTTCATGCCAGGATGTTGTCGGTTTGTATTGGAACAGCTGACGCAGTGAATCGCCATCGCCCCAAAAGAAGTTATCTGGATCGCGCCAGCTCATAAACCACACCCACTGATTTTGTTTTTCCAAGGTTTCTGTAGATGGCAGGCCACCAACTTCGCCTAACGCAATGGGGCGTCCATCGGCAAGCTTTAACAGTTGGTTGTAATTTTCGTCGTCATAACGCTTGGTGTAGACGTCGGTTGCCAGGATATCGACAACATCGTGACCAGGATAGAACAGTTTGTAGTCGGGTACGTTTTCCTTCACTTCGTTGGCATTCCATACCCAGATCAAGTTGTCGATCTTGTGAAAGCCGACCAAGCGGTCGAACAGCATGCGCCAAAGCTTTTCGTAGCCATCCGGCCCTTGGCGAGAGCCCCACCAGAACCAGAAGCCGTTCATTTCGTGGTAAGGCCGCCACAAAACCGGAACGCCTGCGTACTGCAACTGTTTAAGGTGCCAGGCAATAACATCGACCTGGGACTTCCAGCGTTCGTTCAACGCTGTTCCCGGGGTAGTTAGCTCTCCCCATTGTTCATCGCTAAGCTGGGTTTGAATCGCTGTGGCAAAATTGCCTGGTTCGTCCTGCGTAGGAACAACAGCATGCCACATAATGGTATTGATAAAGCCTTGTTCGTGGCGACGTATGGCTTCGTTAACAATATTCTGTCGAAAGTTGATACCGTCCCATGAGCCTGGCTCACTAAACCCGAAGTCCTGTCCGAAAATGGCGGGGTACTCTCCAGTTTGTTTGTGCATGCCTGGTAAACGGTTTGAACCGTTGAGAGGAGCGTTGTGTTGGCCGGAAAGGATTTTCTTGCCCGAGACGCGGTGCAGATATTTCAGTAACGCTTTGGCCTCCGGAGAGGCATTGGGCGTAACCGGCGGTAGCGCAGCCCTTGCCGTTTGTACCCCAAGTACCGAAACTAGGCATAGCGGTACCAAGAGGCGAATGAGTCGTTTTGTTAGCATTTATAGCTCCTGTTTTTGTTAGACAATATAGGTTTTCTTGTGAAGCATTGGCTTACCGGCTCGCTTTGTCGTTATTCGTTATAGTTTTGTCGGCGAAGTTTAGCAGGCGGAGGGGAAGATATGTTCAAAAACCGCTATTGCTCCAGGGCGGTGGAGTACAATTTTGTTATTACTTTAGTCTTAGTGGTTGTATGGCAGGCGGTAAAAAGCCGAGGGTGCTTAGTTAAGGCTAAATACTGAAAACGTGCTCTCGTTGCAGGTGGAGATTAGTGTTAAATAATTAATCGATCCAATACTCGCTTGTTTTTAGAATGTATACCAATAATAGCCAACTCTTAGTTGGATATTGTTTGTTATATCGATTATGTTCTAAGAACCGGTATGCCTGATAACGGCGCGTGGTTTTGGTTGTTGGCTGGGCATTCAAGTTGTTGCGCCCAAATACGAGTGCTGACGCCAGGCTTCATAGATAATAACGGCTGCAGCGTTAGAAAGATTCATGCTTCGACTTCCTGGGCACATGGGGATTCGCAGAACCTGTTCTGAGGGTAGCGATTCTCGAATATCGGCCGGAATGCCGCGTGTTTCGGGGCCAAATAGCAGATAATCCCCGGGTGCAAATGGTGCATCGGAATGGCAACAGGTTCCCTTGGTCGACAGGGCCCAGATCTTCGTATTGTCTGTTTGCAGGATAAATTCCTGCCAGTTCTTATGCAGAGTAATACTTTCCCACTCGGCATAATCCAGGCCTGCTCGACGTAGGCGTTTGTCGTCGAGGATAAAACCTAAGGGTTCAATAAGGTGAAGTTGGCACCCGGTATTTGCGCATAAACGAATGATATTTCCTGTGTTTGGAGGGATTTCCGGTTCGAAAAGCACTATCTTGAACATAAAAACTCATATATAACTAGTAACTTACAAGCAAAAGCGTAAGTAAAGTCTATACTAAACGCTATTGAACGGGGATTTATTATAAGCAAGTACTATACCCCCGCGTAAGTCGCTGCAAGAGGGGCAGGCAGGAATCCATGATAAAGCATTTACTTGCAAAGAGCAGAGCTCGCAAGGCCCGGATTGGTATAGAGGTTCAAAAGAATGCTCTCGCTGTAGCGGTATGCTCCGGCGTGAAAACAGTCTCTGCAGAGCCATCTCCCTCCACTGCTGGTCATGCCGTTCCTCAGGTTTTACACTCTCGCATTCTTCTCAATGAGTCTGCCGATACCAAGTTAACGGCAATGCTTTCCGATTGGGTCGAGTCCCAGGATTTACAAAACAGTGGCTGCAATCTTGTACTGTCGAGCGGAGACTATCAACTATTGTTGGTTGAGGCGCCTGATGTGCCAGAAAGCGATTTGCGAGAAGCAATACGCTGGCGCATAAAAGACCTAATTTCTATACCGTTTGAAAAAGCTGCGATTGATGTTTTTTTGTTGCCGCAAGACGGCAGTAAAGCCGGAAAAAAAATGGCCTACGTGGTTGTGGTTGAAACTGACCGTATTCACTCACTTGTAGAGATGGTCAAAGAGTCTGGTTTAGTACTTGAAGTCATCGATATTGCAGAGCTGGCATTGAGGAATCTTGCCTTTCTATGCGAGCAGGGGCTTGAGCAGAGTCGTGGCGTTGCTATGGTGCGTCTCTGTGAGGGCGCGGGAACGGTTTCCCTGTACCGCAACGGCAATATGTATTTGTCGCGCCAGTTTCAAATCGCCTACGGCGGTGGCTTGTTGGATGATATTCCCCTCGATAGTTTTATTTTGGAAGTGCAGCGCTCGCTGGATTATTACGAGCGGCAGATGGGGCAGGTACCGCCATCGGTGCTGTATATCTGTGGCGAAAATATTAGTGAGGATAAAATCTCTGCGGATCTGTCGCGAAGCCTTACGGTGCCAGTCAAATATTTTAGTTTTTCACCAGTCGTTACCGTTGCTAGCGATTCTGAAGAGAGTATTTTGCACGGGTGTATAGCGGCATTGGGTGGGGCTCTTCGTCAGTCGGTTGCAGACATCCACGCTGGTTTGGGGAGAGGGTAAGCAAATGAGCCTTCAGCAGGTTAACTTATACCTTCCAGAATTAAGACCCAAAAAAGAATGGCTGACGACAAACAGTCTGTTTTTCTCGGTGGTGGGGATTATTGCAATTTATGTGGCTTTCTATTTTATTGCAGTCGCAAATCTGGATGTATTGGAACAACAGGTTGTAGAGCTTGAAAACCAGCAGTTGGCGACCAAGAAACAGCTGGAAAAATTCAAGGCAAAAGCCAATCCGTTTCAAAGCAATCAGCTCGAACCCCAGTTGGAGTATCTTCGCGCGGCATTAAAAGGCCGAGAGCATGTTGGTGAAATCATTACCTGGCAAAACCTGGGCAATGCTGACGGTTTTGTGAATCCCTTAAAGGCTCTGGCTAGGCAGTCAATGCCCAGTATTTCGTTGGAAAAAATTTCACTTTCCCGGGGCGGGCAGCATCTTCAGTTGCGCGGACAAACCCAGGCGCCTGAAGATATCGCTACCTACATCCAAATACTCCAGCAGGAGCCCAGCCTCGTCAATACTAGTTTTGGTCTGTTGAGCGTCGCTGCACAGAAAAACTCCCAACACCACTTGTTTACCCTCGGTTTTAGCCCTGTCTATTCGGCGACAGTGGAGGAGAGGGAATGAGAATAACTGATCAACTTAAAGGTAAGTGGGAGGGCGTTTCTGACGCGTTTGTGGCTTTGCAATTGCGTGAACGAGCGCTAATTGCTATCTCAATTCTGGCGGCGATCTATTTGGTTTGGGATATGGTCTTCGCCACGGCGTTAGCTGAGCGCAGAGAAATTTTGGTAACACGTTTTGACAACGCCAACCGAGAGCTCAAAGTGTTGTCTTCCCAGGAAAAAATACTGGTAAAGAATTTAAGTCGCGATCCGAATGTGGCAAAGCGAAGAGAGATTATGCGGCTGGAAAAACAGCTGGAGCAGGCGAACCATGAGCTTGAAGAAATGGCGGTTGGACTGTTGTCTGCAAGCAAATTACCCGAAGTCCTGCACGATGTGTTGCGCGAATCTAACCGTCTTCAATTGAAAGGAATGAAATCCATTGCTCCAGTCAAGTTAGAACTATCTGGAGCAATGAGAGGAAATGACGAGGGGGGCGAATTGGACGATGCCGTTGACGTTGTCGAGGAGCAGTATGATACGGCCGCCAGATCTATAGTCGATGACGAGCGACTCGCGGAAGAGCGAATCATTGGTGTTTACAAGCACGCAGTACAGATAACCCTGGAGGGTGGTTATTTTTCTGTTGTGAATTACCTGCAAAAACTGGAAAGCTTACCTTGGAAGCTGTACTGGGATTTTATTGAATATGATGTAAAACAGTATCCAAAAGCAACTGTGACGATTGAGGTTTATACATTGTCTACGGATAAGGGGCTGCTCGGTGTTTAAAATTTTACTCTCATTTTCTTTTTTCTGTGTACTTGGCATGTCGAGCACGCTGCTTGCGAACACCGGTACTGATAGTGTTTTGCCTGAAAAACTGCGCGATCCTACTCAACCCTTGGGTTATACCAAGGTGAGCAGTGGCGAAAAGAAACTTGTTCTGCAGGCAATTTATTCCAGCGCCGATCGCAACGAGGCCATTATTAACGGGAAATTGGTTCGAGTTGGTGACTTGGTTGATGGAGCAAAAATTGTTCAAATAAGAGAGAAAAGTGTTGTTTATCGCCGAAGCGCTGAGTCTGGAGTTGTCAGGCTGCGTCCTAATATTGTGAAGAATTCTCGTTAACTGGCGGGTAGATTAGACATTATGAAAGTTATTCAAACAAATTTTCAGCTGGGAAAATGGCTTCTCGTGAAGCTTTTTACAGTGACAATTTTGACATCCTGTTCCAGTATTCCGCAGGATCAAACACCCGCTGAAAAAGCTATGGAGAGTTCCGTTGCTGCTCATGAAAGTTACAAACAGTCTCAGCGACAGGATGTTCCCGAGGATATTTCGGCGAATTTGTTGAATACTGCAGCGGGTTTGAGTTCTACCGGCTCATTAAGCAGAGCTGCAGAAGAACGCTTTGATATATCGGTCAACCTCGTACCTGCCAGAACATTTTTCTTGAGCCTCGTGGCAGATTCCGGTGTGAATGTTGTTGCGCACCCGGAAGTCAGTGGCTTTATCTCTCTGGAGTTGAAAGGGGTTACCATTCGCGAAGTACTGAATGTCACGCGTGATGTCTATGGGTACGAATATAAGCTTGGTAGCAGTATTTACACCATTTACCCACGAAAATTAAGAACAGAAGTGTTCCCCATTAATTATTTGGATATACAGCGCGTTGGTGTCACCGATACGAGCGTCAGTATTGGAAAGATTTCGTCCGATAGCAGTCAAGGTAATAGCAATGGTGGTAATCGCTCTTCTGGAAGCAGCCAAGGCGACTCAGAAAATCTGTTGGGCTATATCGACAACAATAAATCAAGTTCCGGCCGATCCTCTGGCCTGACGCCCGGCGCGCGTATACAAACTTTGAATAGAACAGACTTCTGGTCTTCAGTTGCCGAGACGATTACTGCCATTATTGGCAGTGATGCGGAGGGGCGAATGGTGATGACAAGCCCGCAGTCGGGATTGGTGGTAGTTAAGGCGTTGCCAAACGAGCTTAGCGCTGTGCGAAAATTTCTAGAGCGTGCAGAGCTTAGTGTGAAAAGGCAAGTCGTTCTGGAAACGAAGATCCTGGAAGTGAAACTGAATGACGGTTTTGAAGCGGGTATTGACTGGGGGGCTATTGGTGGATCACTGGCTTTAGCTCGTACTAGGTCAAACCAGGATGGAGTTCTTGACGAATCAATTTTAAGTAGCGTAGACGGTGCGCTTTCCGAAGCCTTTCGTCGAACGGATACGCAAAATTTTACGGATACGGAAGTCGTATCCGGTGTGCTCGATGTGCTCGACCTAACGCAACTACTTATGCTGCTGGAAACGCAGGGTAATGTTCAGGTCCTGTCCAGCCCCAGGATCTCAACGGTGAATAATCAAAAAGCTATTATTCGGGTGGGCTCGGATGAATTTTTTGTAACCGGCATTTCCAATAATACAACGACCAGCGCATCAAGTATTCAGAATATTCCAGAAGTGGAGTTGGAATCGTTCTTTAGCGGAATCGCCTTGGATGTTACGCCACAAATTGCTGAAGACGGTGATGTGATTTTACACGTTCATCCCATCGTGAGTCATGTAGAAGATCAGATTAAAGAAATCAACGTTGGCGATAGCTTATTCTCTTTGCCCTTAGCGCTGCGTGATGTTAGAGAGTCCGACAGTATTGTTAGAGCAAAGAGCGGACAAATCGTTGTTCTGGGCGGGCTTATGCAGGAGTCCACAACAGACGTGGCCGGTAAGCGTCCGTTTCTTGGCGATATTCCTGTTGTGAATTCGTTGTTTAAAACCCGTCAAACCAAGAGAGTCAAAACGGAATTAGTTATTTTAATGCGCCCCATTGTTGTCGATGAAAACACGTGGGAGGAGGAGTTGTCTCGTACGACGAAAAACATTGGTGGTATGTCCGATACTTATCGCGCAAGAGAATAGGTGCAAAAATGTACCATCAGTATTTTAAACTGTCTGAACCGCCGTTTTCACTCACGCCGGACACACAATTTTTTCTTAATCAACAGAGCCATCGTGAAGCCTTGAATACAATGTTGGTGGCGCTACAGCATTGTGAAGGATTTATAAAAATTGTTGGTGAAGTGGGAACAGGAAAAACGATGCTATGCCGTATCTTGCTCTCTAAACTGAAAGATAAATTTGTTACGGCCTATATTCCTAACCCCTACCTCACTCCTGAAGAGCTTAAAGCATTTGTCGCGCAGGAAATCGGTGCAGATTATGATCCAGGCATGCAGGCACATGTTTTGATGACCTCGATCTACCGTAAATTAATGCAGTTAGCTCATCACGGTAAGCAGGTGGTGTTGGTTCTCGATGAGGCTCAGGCTATGCCGAGAGAGACGATTGAGAGTTTACGTTTGCTTACCAATCTCGAGACAGAGAAGCGAAAATTATTACAGGTGGTGATGCTTGGACAGCCAGAGCTGGATACTTTGTTATCCCGCCCTGACTTGCGGCAATTAAAACAACGCATTATTTTTTCGGAATATTTGAAGCCATTTTCCAGAAAAGGCGTGGCCGACTATATTCAGCATCGTCTGAATTCTGCGGGAAACAGTTCCAAACTGTTTTCTTCTGGTGCTTTGTGGTTGTTAAGTTTGGGCTCGGGTGGGATTCCGCGCTTGATTAATATTGTTGCCCATAAAGCACTCATTAGCGCATATGGAAAAGGTTTGTCTCGTGTCGACATTAGACAGGTCGCCGCTGCAATTATTGATACCTCTGAAACGCGTTTTACAGGGAAACTGGTAGCCTGGCATTGTCGATGGCCATTATTCGTCAGTGGAGGTGTCTACTAGTGAGTCTAATTAACAAAGCGCTTAAGGATTTAGATCAGCGCAAGGCCTTGGCCGGGGGTGCTGCCCTTACATCTGCCATTAGCCCGACGACAGCCCCCCCCCCTCGTTCTTTATCACGGCTGTTTTGGGTTTTGTTTATTGTCGCCATTTCCGTGAGCGGTATCTATTTCGTTTTGAACACAAATGGCGGCTCGCGGGGGGCTGATCAGCAAACGACTCCGCAGCGCGTGCTCGCTGATACCCCACCGGTTACAGCTGTGAGCAGTGTAACGGAGAGTAAATTTGTTACGCTGGAAGTTGAAGACAAAATGATCACTTCAGATCTTGTTTCGGCTGCATCGAAAATGACATCTCAAGCTCCTCCTGAAGACAAGACGCTACCCGAAAGTGAAGTGGTTTCCGGTGTTTCGGAAAAATTAGCGGTACTCTTGGTTAATGCTCAGGTCGCTTTTAAAAATGACCGGCTAACGGTCCCAAAAGGTAATAGTGCTCTCGACTATTATCGCCAGGCCTTGGCGCAGGATGTCTCTTCGGCGGAGGCGAGAAAAGGTTTAGTAGCGATCGCCAACCGGTACTCGGTACTTATGGATCAGGCTGTTACCGAAGGCAATACTAAGCGGATGTCTTTTTTACTGGATAGGGTAGGATCAGCCAATATTGATATTCGTGGTGTTGCTAGATTTAGAGAAATACTTGCACAGATGCAATTGGCAGGTCAGCAAAATATTGAACCTAATATTTTCACGGTTAAAGATCCTGGGGCCAATAACGTGTTACCGGTATCCATTAAAAAAACGTGGGCCACTCGAGATAAAGAAATAGCTATCATTGAGCGGGATCGCTATGCGGAGGGGAGCAAAGCCTTGGCAAAGGAAACGTTGGTAAAGTTTATCAATGTTAATCCGGGTGCAGTGAGGAGTCGACTGGTGTTATTCGATTTTCTTATGCAGGAGGGTAATGTCGGTGCAGCCGCTGTACTTGCGAATGCAACAGAGTTAAATATTGTGATTGCAAGTTATTTGCAGTCTCGAATTTTGGTTGCCGAAAATAATTTAGCTGCAGCTTTGTTGTTGATGCGCTCACAGCCGTTTTCTCAGCTTTCCAATGATGTTGAACAATCGAAACTGGATCCCCTGGTGTATGAGCAATACACTAGTTTGTTGGCCGCGCTATACCAAAACAAAAAAAACCATATCGAAGCTTTCCGTAAATATCAGTTACTAGTGTCTTTGGATGCGCGTAATGCAAATTACTGGCTGGGCTATGCAGTATCAGCAGATGCCCTGAATCAAACAAAGCAAGCATTAAAAGCGTATGAGCATTTGTTAACGGTGGGGGGTGTCGATACCAATGTTGTTAGCTACGTGCGTAATCGTATTGATGCACTACACGCAGATCAACAAAAAATAGTTGGGGCTCCGGTTAACCCATGAATACAGAACCCAAACGCATTCGCCTCGGAGACTTACTGGTTGCCCAGCAGTTAATCTCGCAGGATCAACTGGAGAAGGCGCTTGCCGACCAGAAGAAGACCGGGCGCAAGCTCGGCCGCCAGTTGGTGGAGATGGGCTTTGTTGATGAGAATGCGTTACTTTCGCTGCTGTCGCGTCAGCTCGATATTCCATTTATTGAACTGAAACATTTTCGGTTCGACCGCGAATTGGTCGCGTCCCTGCCGGAATCCCTGGCTCGACGTTACCGCGTTATGATTTTGAGGGACGACGCCGATGGCGTTCTCCTAGGGATGTCCGATCCAACGGATATTTTTGGTCTCGATGAGTTGCAGAAAGTCATACATAAGCCTATTAAACCTGCTGTCGTTCGTGAATCCGAATTGCTGGATATTCTCGATATCGCCTACAGTCGCGCAAGTGAGATTGCATCGTTGGCAGAGCAGTTGGATGAAGAGCTGCAAGCAGACTCTGTCGACCTATCCGATATCATTACCGATGCGACTGATACTGATGCTCCTGTGGTCAAAATGCTGCAAAAAATATTTGAAGAGGCCATTAGTACCCGCGCCTCGGATATCCATATTGAACCAGATGAAAAGGTGTTGCGGATTCGTCAGCGCATTGATGGCGTTCTTGTCGAACAGGTTATGAACGAAAAGCGTATTGCCGGTGCTCTGGTTGTGCGTTTGAAACTAATGTCTAATCTCGATATTGCTGAAAAGCGTTTGCCTCAGGATGGGCGCTTTAACCTGAAAGCAAGTGGGCACAATATTGATGTGCGACTGTCCACTATGCCCGTCCAGTTTGGTGAATCGGTGGTTATGCGTATTCTCGACCATACCCAGGGGGTTTTGCCTTTGGAGAAGGTTGGAATGCCTAAGGCTTATGTTCAGCGTTTCAGGCATGTAATTACCCGTCCTCACGGTTTGGTATTGGTTACCGGGCCAACTGGTAGCGGTAAAACGACAACACTCTACGGTGCACTTTCTGAATTAAATACCCCTGAATGTAAAATCATTACGGTCGAAGATCCGGTGGAATATCGCCTACCGCGCATTAGTCAGGTACAGGTTCACGAAAAAATTGGTTTGAATTTTGGTACGGTGCTGCGTGCAACCTTGCGTCAAGATCCAGATATTTTGCTGGTGGGTGAGATTCGAGATGCGGAATCGGCAGAAATTGCATTGCGTGCAGCAATGACTGGCCACATGGTGCTGTCCACCTTGCACACCAACGATGCGGTCACCTCTGCACTAAGGTTGGTGGATATGGGGGTTGACCCCTATTTGGTCGCCAGCAGTTTAAAAGCCATTGTTGCACAGCGTTTGGTGAGGAAAGTTTGCGAGAGTTGTTGCCAGCCACATGAGCTGTCCGAACACGAGCGTAATTTACTTCATTCTCTTAACCGCGATAGCGATTTAACTCAGGCTAAATTCCGTCGGGGCACGGGGTGCGCGCATTGTTATAATACCGGTTATCGCGGTCGTATTGGTGTGTTTGAGTTGCTGGAGATTAACAGCAACATGGCAAATGCGTTGCGCGACAATAGCGTTAGACAATTTAATGACGCAGCACATTCCAGCCGTGGTTATCGCCCATTAAGTGCAAGCGCTTTGGACTTTGCTCTGCAGGGCGTGACGACTTTGGAGGAAGTGCTGCGAGTATCTGCACAGATTGAAGACGAAAGCTTGGCCGAGGTGGCCGAATTTACAGAGGACAATTAGCGAATAACTTATGCCGCAATTTAAATTTCATGGGCGTACTGATCATGGCCAAGCTGTCGATGGCAGCTTGGTTGGTGCTTCTGTCGATGCGATTGCCGCGCAGCTTGTTGGGCGTGGCATTACGCCCGTTAAAATTGAAGAGGTTTCTCTTGGTGCATCGTCACTGAAAAAAATCGATAAGCTGCTGGGGGCCGACAAGGTTTCTGTTATTGATTTGGTTATGTTTTGTCGTCAGATGTACACCATAACCAAAGCGGGTATTCCCCTTACCCGAGGGCTTCGGGGGTTAGCTGCAAGTATTCGCCATGAGCATTTTCGTGATGTTATAAACGATGTGGCGGATAAACTGGAGACCGGTTTAAGCTTGTCGCGTTCGATGCAGCACCACGGAGATGTTTTTGATTCGCTGTTTGTGAGTATGATTAGCGTTGGCGAAAGCAGTGGTAAATTGGAGGATGTTTTTAGGCAGATAGGTTTTTATCTGGAGCGCGACGAAGATACGCGAAAACGGGTAAAGCAGGCAATGCGTTATCCCAGTTTTGTGTTGATCGCTTTAGTTATCGCTATGACCGTCATCAATGTTTATGTTATTCCGCCTTTTGCTGATATGTTCTCGCAATTTGGTGCTGAGTTACCTTTGATCACAAAAGGGCTTATTGGAACGTCTAATTTATTCGTTAATTATTGGCCCTATATCATATTGTTGATTGGTATTTTGGTTGGTGTGGCTGTTTACTACCTCAAGAGTGAAAAAGGGTCTGTAGATTGGGGTGAACGTAAGTTAAAGTTGCCGATTATCGGCGCGTTGATCGAGCAGGCATCCATGGCGCGTTATGCTCGTAGTTTTAGTTTAATGTTGAAAGCCGGCGTGCCGGTCAATCAGTCCTTAGGTTTATGCGCTGCGGCAATTGACAACCCCTTTTTGGCGAATAAAATCAGTAGTATTCGGCAGGGTGTTGAACGCGGCGATACCTTGCTAAGAACCCATTTGCAGGCGAATTTATTTACGCCATTGGTTTTGCAGATGGTGGCGGTTGGTGAGGAAAGTGGCCAGGTAGATGACCTATTGGAAGAGGTGGCTGAATTTTATGAGCGGGAAGTTGAATACGATTTGAAAACACTAACGGATCGGTTGGAGCCCATCCTGATTATTTTTATGGCAGTATTTGTGGCGATATTGGCCTTGGGTATATTTTTACCGCTTTGGAATATGTACGATGTTCAAACAGGGGGGCGTTAGTGAAACCCTGTTGTCGGCAATGGTGGTCGGCGAGATTATTATCTCAGCAGGGCTTTAGTTTGTTTGAGTTATGTATAGTGCTAATGGTTATTGGTATTCTTATTTACTTTAGTTACGGTTATTACCGATCGACAATCGAAGATTCAAAAGCCGTGATGGTAAAATTTCAGGCGGCAACCTTTTCACGAACAGTATCCAATTTGTATGGGCAGGCAAAGCTTACAGGTGCCGATAGCGTCACAATGGAAGGCACTGAGATTTTTATAAATGAAAAAGGTTGGCCAGCTTCGGCAGAGGAGAGGTCCTCGGTAAGATCTTATAATCAATCGCCAAAAGAGTGCGAATTATTGTGGCATGGGATTTTCTCTAATGCACCGGGCACAGTTATTGCTGGCTCAAAAGACGATGAAAACGGTAAGCCGCACAATGAATTTCGAATTTATTCAATAAATGGCCGAATTTGCCGATATGAGCTAAGAAGAAAGCCAAAAGGACAATATTATTTCGATTATCATTTAGGCTCTGGAAAAGTGGAAGTCTTTAGTCCCTGAGCTTAGAGACAGGGGTCGTCAACAATTTGACAGTGCGCGGTAGCGTATAAGGTTAAGCCGTCAAAGCAGAGTCAAATCGTTGTCGACTAATTAGTACCTAATAGTATTTGTTCAAACAGGATTTGGACTATTATTAATTTATCAATGAAACGTGGAGATATCACAATGGTGAAACAACAATCGGGCTTTACGCTGATCGAACTGATCGCAGTAATGGTTATCTTAGGTATTTTGGCCGCAACAGCAATTCCAAAGTTTGTGGATTTATCTGATGAAGCTGAAATGGCGGCGGCAATGGGGGTTGCCAGTGCGCTGGAAAGTGGTTCGGCGTTAAACCACGCGGTAGATTTAGCGTTGGAGGCGGGCTTGTCTAGCGATACGCTGATTACTATTGATTCTTGTGATGATACAGCAAGTTTGCTGGAAAATTTCGATACAGGACGATACGCGCTTAGTACAACGTCTATTGGCAACAAGTCACAGGTTTCTTGTGAGTTAACACTCAGTAACCTGACGGGCAAGTCGGTGTCGTTTTATGCTATTGGCGCAGCTCTCTAAGTAGAGTTTTTAACTTCACTAATAGATACTTGTGAAAACAAATGTTACCGGGTTTACCTTAGTTGAATTAATTACCGTTATGCTTATTATTGGCATACTCGCGGTAACGGCCTTAACGAAAATTTTACCGAGTGACACGCTTCAATTACAAGCCAGCCGCGACTCCATTGTCGCGGCTTTTTATTCGGCGCAGCAGTTGGCGATGGTGCGTCAGAGTTCAGTGGAAGTTCGAACCTCGGTTAATCAGATAGACGTTCTCGTGGATAACGTGAGCGTTTCCGCTGGGGGTGTTAGTTACCCGTTAGTGATGCTGAAGGGGCAAACGTTAAATATTGCCTCGTTTGGTTACGATAGATTGGGGCATACAACAGGTTCCCAATTGTACCTAACTCAAAATGGTAGAGTGGTCACCATTGTGGTGGACGATTCCGGTTATGTTAAATAAAGCTGACGGTTCTCCCCTTATCGCAAGCACATCAAAATTAGTCTGTTCTACGAAAAGAGAAACGGGCGTAACTCTTATAGAAATCATTGTTTTTCTCGTCGTTATCGGTTTGGCGTTATCGGCGCTTTTGCGAGTATTTAATCAAAGCGTGGTAAAATCTGTTGATCCAGTAGTGCGTGTTAGAGCGTTAGATATTGCTCAAGCACAATTGGATGAGATTCTCTCCCGAAAGTTCGACGAGAATACCCCGACAGGAGGCTTTCCTCCCTGCGGCTCGGCAACCGGACCCACCTGTATGGGGATCGCTCCCGATGCTGGATACGATGACGTTGGGGACTATAACGGTTATTCCGATACAAGTACTCACCCTCTATATCCCATTACGGTTTCTGTTTCTTCCGCCACTTTTGGCCCCGCCTCTGTTCCGGCGAGATTAATTATGGTAAAGGTCGGGATGCCCGGTGGTGATGCGCTAACCCTTAGTGCTTACAGAACGAATTTTTAACGGGTAAATTAGAGGCTGCTATGGCAAAAAACACCGTTAAAAAGAAGAATACGCTGGGTTTTACGCTAGTCGAATTAGTTGCAGTTATGGTGATTATTGGGATTATTGGAGTAATGGGAACACGCTTCATTGTGAACGCCATCGATAGTTACCAACAAACAGAGACGAGAAGTAAGCTTATTGCCCGTGGACGCGTTTCCGTCGAACAAATAACCCGCCAGCTTCGCAATGCGCTACCCAATGCTATTCGTATTAGCGATACGGGTAACTGCCTTGAATTTTTTCCTATTGTAAAAGGGGTAAATTATTTAAATGCTGTGGCGGATGAGGGTAATGGCGCTTCTTCTTCGTCAACTATCATTACGGCACCGTTTACGATAACGTCTGTAGAAGCGGCCGATATTGCCTATGCGGCAATTGGTGGGTTGTCGAATGCGGAAATCTATACGCTAAATGTTCCATCCTCGCTCGCGAGCATTAACCTACTTGGTGCCTCGCCTTACACCAGCGTAACGCTATCTTCAGCCCATCGTTTTAATAGAAATTCGATTACCGGGCGCTTGTATCTGGTGAGTAATCCGAACCGGTTTTGTTTGCAAAATGGTGCTTTGAGGCAATATAACGGTTATGGCCTTGATACCGGGAATCTCGACGACAGTTACCCAGGGGGCGGTAGTTTTCTGCTTGATGAAAACGTGAGTGTGCCGACGAAATCGGTTCTGAGTGCCCCTGGGAAAGCTTTTGAGTTGTCGCCCGGGAGTGAAGAGCGTAACACTGCTATTTATATAGCACTTGTTTTTTCAGATCGAAAAGAGAGCGTTACGTTAAACAGTAAGGTATTGGTTCGTAATGTACCCTAAAAAAAGTTACACATCCCGGCAGCGCGGCTTTTTAATTCCTTTGGCATTGATTTTATTGGTAGGTATTGCGTTTTTAGCCATTGCCATTAGTCGTTTAAGTAGCCAGTCGGGTACGCAGGCGACGGTAGAGGGGTTGTCTGCTCAGGCATTTTACGCTGCCGAAAGTGGGGCTCAATACGGTATGGCCAACCTCTTTGATAATGTTACTGCCCGAGCTCAAACCGATACTAACTGTGCTTTAATGGCGGGCGGCGTGACCATTACTTACACTATTCCGGGCTTGGCGATTTGCACTGCGGTGGTGAGCTGCCGATCGGATACCGACACTGGTAATACTATCAGTTTCTACTACATAAACAGCCTGGGTGAGTGTGGTGGTGGACAGCTATTAGGACAACGTGAAATTGAAGTTTCGGCATATATGAAATAGCCCCTGAGTTGAGGAATATTAATGAGAGAACGGCCCATAATACAACTGAGCGCGGTGTGGCTTCTTGTTCTTCTCCTGCTGTCTGCTCGGGTATCGGCACAACAGTGTACAGATATATTTTCGTCCTCAGTGCAAAGTACGACTGTATCTGGTTCTATAACGATGCAATACGGATCGGAGTTAGTGGATACGCCCGGTGAGGTTATTCGTACAAATCATTACAACCCCCAGTATAACGATAACCATTGTGAAGGTTCTGCATGTGAAGAGGTTGCTGTGCTTGCCTCTAGCGGCTCTTTTTTTGGTTTTCCTGTAACCGCACCGAGGGAAAATATTAATTTAACTACTTTTGAAACTCGCTCGGTTGTTCCTGGAAACTACAATAATTTTACCTTGCAGTATGCCTCTACAGTCAACATGGCCCCTGGAGATTATGTTTTTTCCGGTAGCTTTAATATGCAGTATGCGTCGGAGCTCGTTATTTCTTCGCCGGGAACCGTAAATATTTATGTGAAGGGTGGGATTAATATTTACAACGGTTCTGCTGTTAACGTTAATAATTTAGACCGTAGCCTTTTTTTCTATTCTCAATCCAATATCAATATTCATATTGACCTCACTGCCGTGGTATACAGTGAGGGAGACGTTACTGTGCACAGCGGGTATTCAGTAACCGGATCGGTAACAGCGGGCGGTAATATTACCGTCAATAATGGTTCGAGTATTATCTATGATAGCGGCGTGGTGAGTTCTGGCGAGTATGGAACTTTCTGTACTAATGATCCTCCAGTGCTACCTGCTGCCGTGGGGGAATGGTGGTTTGAGGAACTGGTGTGGGATGCTGGCACTGCGGCTACCGATCAGTCGGGTAATGGTCTACACGCACAAGCCGTGAGGCTTGGAGGCTATCCAAAGACTGACGATGTTGGCCCAGCGTTGCTAGGTGACCCTGGAACCTGCCGTTTTGGCGATTTCGATCGTAACGGCGACGGCTACCTACAGGTTAACGACAGTGGTATATCGCCGCTCGATTTAGACGCTTTTACCGTGTCTGTGTGGATAAATCCTAATGCTTGGGGTGTAGCGCGAGGCGGTGGTGGCAACGGCGGCTTGGCAACGATTGTGTCAAAAGATGAAAATTATGAGTTTCACCTAAACGCCAATGGACAGATTAATTGGTGGTGGCAAAAAGGAAGGACGGGTTATCAAATTACGACCGACGAGGTTATTTCGATTGGTACTTGGCATCATATTGCGATTACCTACGAGCAGGGAATGCAGGTTATTTATATTGATGGTGTGATTGCTGAGGCAAATAACGAAAGCAGTGGCGCTGGTTTTTATAATGATGACCCTTTATTAATCGGTGCAGATCTAGGCTTTGTTAGCGGGAACTCTAATCGTCGATTCGATGGCTTTATTGATGAGTTGAGAATTTTTAATGCGCCATTGATGCAATCTGAGGTTGCCGCCGTGATGAACGAAACTCATCCTTGTTCTTTTGTGGCGACGGTGGATCATTTTGCAATTAATGTAGGTGCCGGAGGCGCGAGTACCTGTGTGCCCGCAGAGGTTACCATCACAGCAGAGGACAGCAGTGATAATACGTTGACGGATTATGCCGGAACGATTTCCATCACTACCTCTACCAACCATGGGGATTGGAGTAACACTGCGAATAGCAGTGATGCTCAAGGCATACTCACTCCAGGGGCCGCAGACGCTGGCAGTGCCCGTTATATATTTGAGACCGCGGGCTTGGATGAGGGAAGCATTACCCTCAACTTGGCGAACAGTCATGCCGAAACCTTGATGGTTTTAGTGGAGGATTCTGCTGCAAGCGTGGCGTCCACCTCATTGGCTTTAACTTTCAGTACCAATGCTTTTGTTGTTGAGTCCACGGACACCTTGAATGACGATGTTGTGGTGGGGCGGCCGCACGATTTCCGTGTTTCCATGGTGAGGGATGATCCGGTTTTTGGTTGCGGCCCGGCTCCTGAGTATGATGTTGATAATGTGAAGGTGTGGTTCAACCGCGATGGTATGCGCGACCCCGGCGGAGCGGCTGCCCAATTGACGAGTAGTACCGAAACCGAATTCCCACCCAATATGGCGCCTGCCGGTGCCAACTTCATACTGCCATTTGTGAATGGCGTGGCAGATTTTTCGCTGCTCGCAAGTGATATAGGGCGCTATGCGATAAATTTTCTTGATGATAGCTCTGGGTTTTCGAGTTTGGATATTGCTGGCGGGAGCACAACTTTTGTTGCTCGGCCGTTTGCATTGGATATTCAGGTGAGTGGTAACCCTGCGGCGAGTGATGCCGTTGGTGACGTCTTCAGCGTCGCTGGCATAGATTTTACTGCTGCAGTGAGGGCCGTTGCTTGGGAGGACGGGGACGATCCCGACAATAATGGTTTTGCAGACGGACATCGCGATGCAGATGCGAGTTCGAGAGAAGATCTCTCCAATAACGCGGGCATCGACAGCTTTGGAAATGAAGTGATCAACGAAGGCGTGCAATTGTCCGCGACTTTGGTGGCGCCCTCCCCAGGCGTGGATACCGGGCTTGGTACTAGTGAAAGCGGGCCTGCAGACGGCAGGCAGATTACATCGTTTACCTCGGGCAGCGGACTGACCACCACCATTTATTACGGCGAAGTCGGTATTGTTGAATTGGCAGCTGAGATTATTAGCAGTGACTATATGGGGGCCAGTGCGGCTATTTCGGATAGAATTGCGGGGCGTTCGGGTTATGTTGGGCGTTTTATACCAGCGGCATTTAGCGTATCTCCAACCACTGTTCAACCGGCCTGTAATAGCGGTGGCTTTAGTTATATGGATCAACCTTTTCATGTGATGTATGAGGTGCAGGCACTGAACGCGCAGGCGCAGCCAACACAAAATTATACCGGCAGTTTTGCCAAGTGGAGCCCCTCCACAGGTGTAGGAAGTGCTGATTACAGTGCTATTGATTCCGTCGTTCCTACTGTGCTCAGCCATCGCAGTTCGGCAGCGACTGCAGTCTCATGGACGTCTGGCAGCGGGGCTGCGGATGCGACGATCACCCTAGCTCGAGATGCTGGAGGATTGAAGGATGGCCCGTTCTTCACCTTAGATTTAGGTGTTGTTCTGACGGATTCCGATGGGGCTAGTATTCCTAACACAAGTTTTGATTTGAATACCGATACGGCTCCGGCTCTAGATAGCGTTAATATTGGCCAAGCAAGCAGCTTTTTGGGAAGACTACGTTTGGCAGATTCCTTTGGGCCGGAAACGGCTAATCTACCGGTGACCTTTGTAACTGAGTTTTGGAATGGTGTGTTTTGGGAACAGAATGCGGCGGATAGCTGCTCGGGTATTACTTTAACCGATATCCGTTATCCCAGCGGAACCCTTGATACCTCGAGCAATCGCTCAGTTGCCATTGGTGGTGGAATGAGTACTGGAGCCTATGCGGATATCAATAGTGGCATGGTGAATTTTAGTGGTGGTGACGCGGGCCATTTTTTCACAGCTCCTGGAGTGGGCAATACCGGTAGTTTCCAGGTCGAGATTGATCTCACCAATTACCCTTGGCTGTGGTTTGATTGGAGTGGGGATGGGAGCCTTGCCGACGATACCGATCTTCCTGCCGCCACATTTACATTTGGTAGCTACCGCGGGCACGATAGAATTATTTATTGGCAGGAAGTGCTCCGCTAGCAGGCTTACATATTGACCCAGCTATTGAGGGCTTGCATTTTAAACACCTGGCCCTGGTAGCGGAGCAATACACCATTGGTTAACACGCTCTCCAAGAGCAGCCCGCTTTCAATGCTATCTCCTTTTTTACGCTTGGTACCGTTAATAACGATATAGCCCCGGTTATTAGGAGAGTAAACGTGTTCTGAATAATTCAACGTGGGAATTTTTTCCTGCACCGTCCACGGTAAGCTGCGAATGTTGCCGATGCTGTTGAAATCCTCAATGGTCGGATGGTGATTGGCCCGCTCGGCGGGTTCGTTTGCTGGGGACGCGACGGGACTTTTGGCTAGGGGGATGGCCTTTTTCGGGTTCTGTTGGCTCTTAGGCATGTCTGCCGCTTTTTGCTCGTAGAGCGCAGTGACTTCCGTCTGGGGGACGGGGGGCTTCACGGCCTTTTTCGTAGTTTGGGGCGCGCCAGCTTTGGAGCGGGCTTGCTTTGGTTTAGGGGCTCCAACGCTGCTGGGAAGCGTTTTTCTTTGATTTGACGCTTCCGCTTTGGGCTCTGTTTGCTCAGGCTGTTGGTTGTTGATGGCTTTGCTTGCCGGTGTGCTGGAGGGTGTATTTGAATCGGATATGTTGTGCCAGAGGTAAGCACCTGCTGCTGCCAGCAGAAGTACAATCGCGGCGGTCGCGATAAGAGCCCTAAAAGAATACCGTTGAGTTTGGTGGTTGGCTGAATCGTGGTGGCTATCCAGTCCCGGTGGCGCATCATTTTTTTGGCGTTCTTTATCGGCTTTGTGCAGAGCGTCGAGAATCAGAGACATGGTTAACCTGTTATTAAATTATTCTTCGAGTAATGCCAGGGTTTTATCGATTCCCAGCACTTCGTTTAGTTTCATCAGTGTTTGTTCGCCAATAATGCCATCATCATGCAGGCCCTGGTTGCGTTGGAATATTCTCACGCGTTGTTGCAGTGTTTGCGTAAAGGCTCTACCAGTAAGGGGTTTTTCTCGATTGTCGATTACCGCAAACTGCTCTGCCAGCCATTGCACGGCACGGCTGCGCTGACCAATGGCGAGGGGTTCGGTAAAACCTTTTGGCCGCTTCCAAACGTAGAAAATTTTACCGCTCCAGAGTGGGCCAAGCTCGGAAAGCGGTACTTGGTAAGTTTGCCCTGAATCGCTGATTACTTCTGCCGTTTTACGCCCAATTCCGGTAATAATGACGTGGGAAGTGAATCGCTCGGGGGTCGTTAGTATCAGTACGGCAGGGCGATTAAGTTCCTGAAATGCCTCCCAGGTGTCGAGCGTTGCTGTCTTGCATTCGATTTGTTCTCGCGTGAGTTCCCAGCAGGGATGGCTTTCGGATGAGACGCCAAAACCCAGATAGTTAAGTAGGTTGTACTGAGCCTGAGTGTAGCTGTCGGTTAGGTAATCGATATCATCGTTGTTGCGCGAGGTGGGGGGGAGGGGCGTTTCCTGAATCCCTTGCTCATCGGCCGTGACAACAGTTTCCATAGTCGTCGACGTCTTAGCTGAAACGGCTTGAACGATGGGCGTTGTTGTCGAAGGGATAAATAGCCAGATAAGCAGCCCCAGTACTATCACTGCGGCGGCACCAATTATGGCGCCCTGCCAGCGGTTCCATTTTCTATTGTGGCCGTTGGGCAGGTGCTCCATGCTGCCGGCAACTTCATTGCGAGCGAGCTGGAATATTTGTCGGTCAATAACGGGCTTGTTGTGGCCATAGGCGCCGATCAGCATACGTTCACACAAAATATTGATTAAGCGTGGAACGCCACCTGTAAACGCGTGAATTTTCCGTATGATAGCCGTCGGGTAGGGGTTTCTGCCTTCGGGCATACCAGCGATTCGCAGTCGGTGGTTAATGTAGGCTTGGGTTTCTGCCAGGGTAAGTGGTATTAGGTGAAAGCGGGCAGTAATTCTCTGTGATAGCTGTCTCATACGTGGTTGCGCGAGTAAATCATTCAGCTCTGGTTGGCCCACCAGAATTATTTGCAGCAGCTTCTGCGTCGTTGTTTCGAGATTGGTTAGCAGGCGAATTTGCTCCAGAGATTCTGGTGATAGCAGCTGGGCCTCGTCGATCAATAAAACCGTATTATGGCCATTCGTGTGGTTTTTAAGCAGGTAGTCGTGCAGGGCGTCGGTCAGTTCTTTAACGTTTATTTTTTGTTGATCGTATTCTGCACCTAACTCTTCGCAGATAGTACGCAACATATCGGTAACGTCAGCCATGGGATTAAGTACAATGGCGATATCAGTATTTTCTGGGAGTTGCTCCAGGAGACATTTAATAATGGTGGTCTTACCTGTGCCCACTTCTCCCGAAAGCAAAACAAAGCCACCGCCTTTTACACCGTAGATAAGGTGGGCAAGTGCCTCTTTGTGCTGTTGGCTCATATAGAGATAACGCGGGTTAACCGCAATCGAAAAAGCCTGCTCTTTTAGTCCAAAATAGTTGTGGTACATCGGCTATATTATTCTGATAATGGTCTGGTTCGGCCCATAATACCGCGTTTTGATCTAAGCGCCTATTGATCGCGTTGAATGCTGGTATTGTACCGGCCTATATTGCTATGAGTATCTTAAAATGGATATGACGATCACCACGCCCAGCTTGCTTTTTCCTGCAATTTCATTGCTTTTGCTGGCCTACACAAACCGGTTTGTTACCTTAACGTCGGTTATTCGTCAGTTAAGTAAGCTGGATGAAATCGATTCTGAGGATATCGTTCGGCGACAGATCGCCAGCCTGAGAACTCGTCTGCAAATTATCCGTGCTATGCAGGTGTTTGGCGTGTTGTCTTTTATTCTTTGTACTCTGGCAATGTTCGCGCTTTTTTTAAGCTGGATTGCGCTGGGTAAATTTTTATTTGGTATAAGCCTGGTGATGCTCACCATCTCGTTATTGTGTTCGCTCTACGAAGTTCAGATTTCGACCAAAGCGATTAATATCGAAATCGAACGTTTGAACCGTTAGTGAACAGGACAGTTATTTAGCCGTCCTGTAATGAAATATCCATAGCCAACTCATTAGCAATAGCATCCAATCGTTCTGCTAGTTCGTTTTTATCCAGATTGGCGGGAACGGCCATAGAGCCTTCTGCTTCGAAAAGCGGTTCGCCACTGTAGGGCATACTGGACAAGCGGGTATCTAATTTTTCAACATTAATGGCGTACTGAGCCAGCGCATGTGAAATTTCTTTTACGATGCCTGGTCGATCAGGCCCCGTTGCGTGAAATCGTAAAATTTCGTTTGCGGGTGGTGTAGGTGAGTTGTTACTGCCGCTATCGACAAATACATTAATCTGTTTGCTGGAGAGTTGCTCCAGGTCCGCGACTAGTGCTGGCTCGTGGGCAGCGTCAATCTGCACACGAATAACACCGGCGAATTTTCCCGCCAGCTGGGCCAGTTGACTCTCCAGCCAGTTGCCCTGGTGCTCAGCAATAACGCTGGCGACTGTTTCGACGATGCCGGGTTTATCATCACTAATAAGGGTTACTATCAGGTTTTTCATCATGGAACAGATCCTTTAACGCTTGGAATAGGGTAATAGACGTTCACCGCGTGCCATTATTTTTTAATTTAGGATTTATCTCCACCGATTTTGGTACAGTGCCGGTCTATTTGAGGACGAACTATGCTAATTCCCCCAGAAAAACTAACAGAAGAAGTACTTAAAAATCTGTTGGAGTCATACATCACCCGTGAGGGCACTGATTATGGCGAAAGAGAGCTGTCGCTGGAAGAGAAAGTCGCCGAATTATTACCGCAGATCTACAGAGGTGAGATTTTGATCTCCTACGAAGAAGATTCCGAAACTGTAAATTTGATAAGTGCAGCGGAGTGTAAAAAGGCTTAAATTGTGCATTTATTCCCGTATTTCTGCGGGAACTCCCCCAAAACGAGCAAAATATAGGCTGCATGCCCATTTTATTGGAGGGTGCCCTGGTAGACTAAAACCGTGCTTCCCCTTAAGTTGTTGCTTGAGTCGTCAGCCCAAAGAGCGTTGATTTAACTGTTTGGAGCTTCGTACGATGAGCTGGTGACGTTGAATAGCTTCGCCAATACCCTGTTGGTCGATCGTTTTTTTCATATCCTCTGCTGTTGACAATTGGTCGCTACCTTCTATCCAGACCCAGCAGTTCCGGCCCGATTCTTTTGCGTAATAGAGCGCTTTGTCGGCCAGATTAACGACTTGTTCCCAGTTTACTAAGCCTGGGTGATACCCGTAGAAAGGGTATGCCGCAATGCCGATGGAGCAGGTTTGTCGTAGCGTAAGTTCATCATTGATAACAAATAAATGTTGATGGATAGTTTCGAGGAGCCGTTCAATAATGGGGGTTACCTGTGTTCTTGGTAAATAGCGAATAACGATAACAAACTCCTCGCCGCCCCAGCGAACAATATAATCCGATTCCCGCAGTACGTTGCGCAAAATTTGGCTAATTTGTACCAGAACTTCATCTCCGGTTCTGTGACCGTGCTGATCGTTAACGCTCTTGAATTTGTCGAGATCGAGAATGGCGAAGGTGAGATCGTGTTTATTTTCTTGTTTGGGATTGTCCTCGTAGTGGCGACCAATAATCGCGGTATCCTCAGCGATAACCTGATGCAGGAATCGACGATTCTTTAACTGGGTGAGCTGATCGGTGACGCTGGCATTTGTTAATTTTTCATTGAGTGTCTGAAGCTCGCTTTGGGCGGCGATAAGGCGCTGGTGCTCCTGGCTTAATTCTTCTGTTCGCTCTGCGACTTTTTTATCGAGTTCGCGATTAATTTCATCTTTCATCAAGTCGATTTCTTTTAATCGTTTGACGATAGCGCGTTCTTGTTTCAGACTTTTTCGCTCGGCAATAAGGTGCGCTTTATGAGCTGAGTATGCTCTAAACAGGATGGTAGCAACGAGAACAATATAGAGTAGATAAGCCCAGGGTGATCGCCAGTAGGGCGGCTTTATGGTGATCGCTATGGCTGTTGGCTTTTCGTTCCATATCCCACTGTTATTGGAGGCCTTTACTTCAAAGGTATATCGCCCAGGATCGAGATTGGTATAGGTTGCTGCCCTGCGGTTCCCGACATAGTTCCACTGTGACTCGAAGCCGCTCATACGGTAGGCGTATTGGTTTTCATCTGGTGACCTGAAGCTTAGGGCGGCAAATTCAAACGAAAAAACCGATTGCTGGTGGCTTAGCTCAAGGTGATTGGTTGTATTGATTGATTGCTTTAGAGGCCCGTCACTATCTGGCGTTAAGGGAGCGTTAAAAATAGAAAATTCGGTAACCGCTACCGGTGGAATATAAGTATTGGGTTCGAGCCTGCTTGGGTTGAAGACGGTCAGTCCTCGGGAACTGCCGAACACCAGCTCGCCACTGCTGAGTTTTGCGGGGGAGTTACGGTTGTAGAGGTTACCCAGAGGCCCCTCGCGTTTATCGAAGACACTGAAGCTTTGCTTTGTTTTGTTGTAACGCGCAAGCCCCTGAAAGGTGCTGACCCATACGCTTCCGGCATCGTCCTCAATAATGCCGCTTGCGGTTAGGTTTGGCAGCCCGTGGGATTGATTGAAATGTTTGAACTCACCGGTTTTTCTATCGAGTATGTTGGGCCCGCTACCATTGGTACCCACCCAAAGGTTGCCCTCGGTATCTTCAAATGTGGTGAGTATTTGGTTGGAGCTGATGGAGGTTGGATTGTTGGGGGTGTGACGATAGTGGTACTTATAAAGATTGGTTGAAGGGTCTAGGCCGTACAGACCATTGAAAGAAGATATCCAGACGGTGCCTTGAGAGTCTTCGTAAATATGCCGGGTGTAAAGGCTATTTAACGTTGCTCCATCATCCCCTGGAGGCATAACGCGTACAAAATCATTGGTATCGGGCCGGTAGCGGCTGACCCCTTTTTCTGTTCCTACCCACAGGGTGCCGTGACTGTCGATATAGGTAGCCCAGGGTTCCCGCCCGTATAGAGAGTTGGGGTTGCTTGGGTCATAAATAAAGCGTTGAAAGCTGTCACTGTTGGCGGGCTTGCGGTTTAGTCCTCGATCCCATGCACCTATCCAAAGATCTCCATTTGGGGACATAGCCAAGTCCAAGACGGTGCTACCACTGATGCTGTTGGGGTCGTCCTGGTTGTGTACATAACGCTTGAACTTGCCGGTACTGCGGTCCAGTAAGCTAAGGCCAAAGCCACAGCCAACCCAAATATTACCACTGGGATCTTCCTGCGTACTTAATACTCCACCATCGGCGATCGATTCTGGGTCATTTGGATCATGACGGAAATTGAGAAATTGGGACGCCTGCGGATCAACAGTATCGATCCCACTGGGAAAGTATCCCACCCATATACCGCTGGCGTTATCGAGAAAGATATCTCGTGCGACATAGTTTCCGGGGCCATCGGGACTGGCCTCTTTATAGGTATAACCGGAAAAAGCGCCGGTGTCCGGGTCGTACAAGTGAACACCCGTACCATCGCCAATCCAGAGTATGCCGCTGCTGTCCTGATTAATGGCCCAGACAGTGTCAGCTTTTTCACTGGCGCTGTGGCTAAGTTGAGTAAATTGGTCTGTGTCTGGGTCAAAACGGCTTATCCCTCCACCCAAGGAACCAATCCAGAGTGTTCCATTGCGATCGAGAAAAATTTCTCGAATTTTATTGGAGGGTAAGCTATTTGCCTGTTCGGGGTCCGCTTGAAAATGAGTAACGGTATCGGACAGGAAGTGATAACGGATAAGTCCGTTGCCTTCCAGTCCGAACCAGATGTTCCCTTGCTTATCTTCGATTGCTTGGTGAACGAAGTTGTCTTCCTTGTCCTTGGCGGGAATCAACACTCTGCTTATCGAGACCGGTGCATCCCGGAATGTTTTTGTGTGAGGATCCAGCAGGCGGATGCCCCGGCCAGTACTCACCCAGTAGCGACCAATACTGTCTTCGAACATGGCGTATATGGTTCCGGGCGCATCTGTTTCTCTGTCGCGGGGGTAGGTAATACAGTCGAACGCATCCTGCGTTCTTAAGTATCGACACAGTCCCGACAAAGTAACGGCCCAGAGTTGCTGCTTGCTATCTACCATCAGCGATTTCACCCAGTTGTGGCTCAGTGACGAGGGGTCATCAATCTGGTGTTGGTAGGTTTTTAGACTGTACCCGTCATAGCGAGCCAACCCTTGAATGGCGCCGAACCAGAGGAAGCCGTCGTTATCCTGAGTGATCGTATTGATATAGCTGAGCTTTTCCATCTGGCTGATGAGGATGGGCTTAAATTTAATTTGCAGGGGAATAGGTGTAGAAGCGGCTATCGAAAGACTGTAGACCATGAGTGCCAACAGACCAAACCATATGGTCTGTTTACTGGCGAGGTGTATATGGATCCTGGAGCTCTTCAATGTGCTTCCTTATCTTATAATTTTTAGTTCTTTTTTACTGGCGCGATCTCATACTTGTTAATTAAAGAATTTTTTAGCGGCGAATGCAATGGCAGGAGGTAGGGTTAGTCTTCTGGTCTTGATCAAACGCATGTATGATCTCCGCCAGAACTGACTGGGAGACGAAAAATGGTGGAGATTCTGGCCCTGTGCCGAGCTGGGTTCGAAAAAGAGGTGGCGGCAGAGCTCTCGGAGCTGTGCGCCCAGCAGGGTGTCTCCGGTTATGCGAAGGCCAAAGATGCTACGGGTTATGTTGAGTTTGTGGTGCACAGTGGTACAGCTGTTATGGCTCTGTTCAAGCAAATACGTTTTGACGAGCTAGTATTTGTACGTCATTGGTTTGTCGCAGCCGAGGTAGTGATGGATCTGAACCCTGCTGACAGGGTCAACTCCTTGCTGCCTAGGCTTGATGAGCTTTGTGATTCCCTGGGTGTTGAGTTCATTGATAGTGTCGAGTCTGTTACAGCCGATACCAATGAAGGGAAGGCGTTGGCGAAACTGGGCAAGGGCGTTAGCCACCATTTGCAAAAAGCGCTTACAGGCAAGGTTAGCAAAACGGCTCGCTATCGTGCGCAGCTATTATTTCTGGATGGTTCCAGCGCGTTTGTGGGGCTCTATCCGTTATCTAGCAGCTCTCAATGGTTGGCGGGTGTCCCCCGTTTGCGCTTGCCGAAACAGGCCCCAAGCAGGGCAACACTCAAGCTCGAAGAAGCTTGGCACCACTTTGTGCCAGCAAAGGACTGGGATAAACGACTGGCGCCAAGTATGAGAGCGGTAGATCTGGGAGCAGCTCCCGGGGGGTGGACCTGGCAGCTGGTTCGCCGCAGTATGTTTGTTGATGCGGTAGATAATGGCCCCATGGCGAAGGAGCTGATGGAGTCAGGGCAAGTGACTCACCATGTACTGGACGGTTTTGTGTATCAACCCTATAAGCCTGTCGACTGGTTGGTGTGCGATATCGCCGACAAACCCTCACGCGTTGCGAGTATGATTTCTCGTTGGGCTTGTCAGCGCTGGTTTACCGAGGCCGTGTTCAACCTAAAACTACCCATGAAACAACGTTATCAAGAAGTGATGAAATGTAGAGCTGCAATTTCCGACAGGTTGTTAGAGCAGGATATTCCGCACCAACTTCGGTTTAAGCAGCTATACCATGACCGCGAAGAGGTGACGGGTCATTTACGTTTGTTTTGAGCTGGGTAGGGGGACTTTTTAATTCTCCATCACACAGATTTTTTCGGGCTGTTTCAGAATTGAGTGGACGGGGCTTAGAATCTCTTTGCGCTCGGCACTGCTCGCCCAGCGGTGCCAGTCTTCTAGAGATTTCCATTTACAGAAGAGGAAACGATGGTTCTCGTCCTGAATATCGGCAAAGGCTTCCCCTGAAATGAAGCCAGGAACGACATAGGTACGCTGTAACGCAACTTTAGCTTGTTCCAAATAAGTCGATAATTGACCTTCATGTAGATGACGTTCGATAAGAATATGTACCATGTTGTTTTATCCTTATTATGGGTTGCCTACAATATACCGTAGAAACTTGGGATTTAAATAAAACTCAAGTCAATGATTCGTAAAAAAACTGTGCGTTTCCAGGGCTTCGGTAGAAATGAATTTAACTAGCGATCAAAAAATGAACGACGCGTGTATGAAGGTGGATGCTTCTGGTCTGACCTGCCCAGAGCCTGTAATGATGCTGCATAATGCTGTGCGGGACGCATCCCCTGGTGATTTGATCGAGGTGGTCGCAACAGACCCGTCAACGCTGAGAGACATTCCTCGCTTTTGCAGCTTTCTTGAGCATGAGCTTGTTAAGCAGGAAGACGATGGTCAAACCTACATGTTCTGGATAAAGAAAGGATGAAAATGAACGCTTCGCTGCCCTAGCAGTAAAGTGAATGGAGCTTCGGCCCGCCTCTTCGAGGGGGGGTGCCGTTTAAGGGGGCTGCTACCCAACGAGCCTAGCCTGAAACAGATGGCACCTTAATCTCCGGCGGTTGCGGAGTTGTGCGCTACTCCGTCAGGGAGCAGCCGAGCGCGCTGATATTCAGTTCAGCGTGTTAACCCTGAGAGGATTCTTCAACCAGCAACGAAATTGCGGCGAGGGCTTCTGGATCCTCGGATTTTATTTTGTTGGCGATATGGTGTTGGAAAAAATATCGAAATTTTTCCTGCACCTGCGCCGGGTAGAGGCAGCTGTCGCCGGGGAGAACCGGGGTGCTCTCAACTTTGTTTTCATCGACCAGCATGGCGCAAACAGTACCATCGTGAAACAGTCTCCAACTAACCACTTCCTGTAGGGTTAAACTGCTGTCGTCTTTGCCCGCAAGCACGGCGTGGGTTCCAATAGTATCTGGAATTTCCTGTACCACATCGTTTGCATTTTCACACTGCAGTTCGTAATACTCTGCAGCGGTTTCCAGTTCCACAACTTTATGGATAGGGGGCTCGAAAAACAGCTCATCAATACCGGGATCGTAGTAACCTTCCCAGGCCCCGTTTAGTGGGTCTTCTATATCCTGGCACGGAACAAGGTCATCCAGCCAGGGCACCAGACCGACAACCTCACCATTGGCGCGCAGGCCCCAGCATAGTACTTTCAGGCTGAAATATTTATCTTCACTGGCTTCATTGGAATAAAGCATTTCCAGGCCATCGAGTTCTGGAGAAAGGCGAATGATGTGAGAGTCGTTAGCAGAAGAGTAGGTCTTCCCGGTGAAGAGATCGATTACGTTATCCGAGTTGTGACCAGCGTTTGAGGTCTTCATAATACCACCTCCAGGTTGATATCCTGATTAGCCACCATTGGCGGGTAGGACAGCATGGTTTGGTCAACCATCAGCACATACAGTATAGGTAGTTTTTGGATAAAACAATACTTTGGATAAAAAATTGGGTTTTCTTAGGTTTTGGTTGAAAAATGTTCTTTTGGTTGATTTGGTAAAGCCGATTGGTATTAGTCACTATTTACGAAGAGTTAGTTCCTCCTGTGCCGAAAATATTTCGTAGTCAAGATCTGGTGGTAATTTTTAATCGATGTTTTTTAAAGCCCTTTAATACCCGTTTGGAGGGGGGGGGTGAAGAGCCGCTGTACCTGCCCGCGAAGAGTGATGGAAACGCGAGAATTATTTTTCGTGAAGACTATTTTTCCAGCGGGCTGCACGAAATAAGTCATTGGTGTATCGCAGGGAATGAGCGCAGGAAAGTGGAGGATTACGGTTATTGGTACGCCCCTGATGGTAGATCCCCGGAGCAACAACAACTGTTTGAAACGGCTGAAATAAAACCCCAAGCTTTGGAGTGGATATTCAACAGGGCGTGTGGCTATCGTTTCAACATAAGCGCAGACAATTTGATGGCGGGCATGGGGGTATCGGAAGTATTTAAACAGCATATTTTGGAACAGGCAAAAAAATATTGTAAGAATGGTATGAGCCCACGAGCAATGATTTTTGCATCTGCTCTGGCGGATTTTTATGGTATCGCTTCTTTCCTCTGCGCGGATGATTACGACCTGGAACAGCTATGAGTTACCCCGTTTACTTGGTTGACGCTTCAATTTATATCTTCCGTTATTACTTCTCGTTGCCGGATAATCGGTGGACTGACGATGGTTATTCAAGCGCCGCTGTCTATGGTTACAGCCTTTGGTTGATACGTTTACTGGAGACAACGAGAGCGACACATATTGCCGCCTGTTTTGATGAGAGCTTGGGGAGCTGTTTTCGAAATTCGATATACCCCGATTATAAATGCAGCCGGGCATTGCCGGACGAGGCGCTGGCGTTTCAGTTAAATGCCTGTAAAACCATGACGGAATTTATGGGCATTCCAAGTTATGCGTCGAACACCCACGAGGCTGATGATCTACTGGCAACTCTTGCACTGCGATGCCGAAAAAAAGACCAGCAGGTCTGCATTGTGTCGCGTGATAAAGATCTCGCGCAGATCATTCTCGGGGAGAATGATACGATGTGGGATGCGCCTCACGGAGAGAGACTTTCCTCCAACGCAATAGAGCATAGCATGGGCATAAAACCTCAACAGGTCGCCGATTACCTGGCTTTGATTGGCGATGTTAGTGATGATATACCTGGTGTTCCCGGCCTTGGCCCCAAAACAGCGGCGAGCTTGCTGAGTTACTTTTCTAATTGGTCGGAGCTTAATAATAATTTACATAAGATCCCTGCGTTACCTATACGTAGTGCAGTAAAACTGGCGAAAAAATTAAGTGATTACTCAGCACAAATAGAGTTGGCAATACAGCTAACTCAATTGGATAACCGGGCTCCCCTGGGGCGCCGTTTTACAACCAAACGAAAAGCCGCAAACCGAAAAACATTAATCGACTTTGCCGACAAACTGGGGTTTGGTAAAATATTTCATACTTCGTTAAAAAGAGTGTTTCCTTAAAAATGAAAATTGTTGCAGACGAAAATATACCTCTGGTACAAGAATTGTTTGGTTCGTTGGGCGATGTCGTTGTTCTACCTGGCCGACAGATATCAGCAGCGGATGTACGCGATGCTGAAGTCTTATTGGTACGCTCAGTCACCCAAGTAAATCGTGAGTTGCTGGAAGCAAGTTCAGTAAAATTTGTAGGTACCTGCACGATTGGTACCGATCATCTTGACCAGAATTATCTGAACAGCAGCGGAATTACCTATAGTAGCGCTCCCGGTTGCAACGCCAAGGGTGTTGTACAGTATGTTTTTGCAGCCTTGGCGCAACTTCAGCGACTGGACACCCAATTAAAAATTGGCATTGTCGGTTGTGGCAATGTTGGGGGGCGTCTCTACCTCGCCCTAAAAAAAGCAGGGCATACCTGTGTTTGCTACGATCCGTTTTTAAGCAAACAGGATATTGAAGATATTGGTGAGTGGAATGATTTATTTGACTGTGATGTGGTCTGTACCCATACACCGTTGACCATCGATGGACCCTATCCCACTCATCATATGATGAGCACAGATTTTTTTCAGCAGATGAAACCTGGCGCACTGCTATTAAATGCGGGACGCGGAGCTGCTATTGATAATCAGGCACTACTGCATTACCTGCGCGGCGGAAACACAAATGATCTGCGCATTGTCCTGGATGTGTGGGAGCCTGAACCGAACTTGGATACCGCTTTGCTGGAATTTGTGAGCTTGGGTAGCCCTCATATTGCCGGCTATAGCTACGAAGGCAGAACCAATGGTTCTCTGATGATCTACGAAGCGTTGAGCCGTTGGTTGGGCTTGCCAGATTCCGATACTGACGAAACCATTGTTAAGGCCAAAGCAAAAACCTACGGTGAACCAATAGCCCTTAAAGCCGATTCTTTACGTGAGGCGATACTAAAGACATATCCAATACTTGAAGACGACATAAACTTGCGGGCGGTAAAAAACAGTCTGAGTAAAGAGTTTGATTTGTTACGTAAAAACTATCCGCAGCGACGGGAGTTCAGCCACTATACGATTTTAGATCCAGCAACAGAGCTTGTGTCCCAGTACCAGGCCTTAGGTTTCAATGTGCAAATGACGGCATAAATGAACACTATCGAAGATAAAGACGAGCAGCGATCTATTATGGCGAATAGTATTCGGATCGGATTTCTGGTAAATCCAATAGCGGGTGTGGGTGGGCCCACTGCGAATAAAGGTAGTGATGCTCTGGAGTTACAGAAGCAGGCGAGAGAAGGGCTGATAGCCCTGCGTGCTCCCCTCAGGGCAAAGCAGTTTCTTACCGCACTAACCGTGTTGATGGAGGGGGGGGCGCTGCCGGAATTTATTACTTGCCCGGGGGATATGGGGCAGGATTATTTCACTGAGCTGGGTTTTACCTGTCAGTGTTCAACGATCGCTCTTGCCGAGCAAACGAGCGCGCAGGATACTTTAAACCAGCTAGCGTTTTTGTTAGATCAAAAAATTGATTTTCTCTTGTTTGTGGGCGGCGACGGCACCGCGCGCGATATCTGCAGTTTGATCGGTAATCGGGTTCCCGTATTGGGTATTCCTTCCGGTGTTAAAATGCATTCGGGAGTTTTTGCTATCGCGCCGGAACCAGCCGCAGAACTCGTTGCAAAATTACTAAATGGTGAGTTAACCGCGCTGCAGGAACAAGAGGTTCGGGATATTGACGAGCTGGCGTTTAACGAAGGCCGTGTTCGCAGTCGGCACTATGGTGAAATGTTGGTGCCTGCTGGAAATCAATTTGTGCAGCATGTTAAGCAGGGCGGCATGGAAGTAGAAGAGCTTGTATTGTTGGATATGGCTGCGGAGCTTCGTGAGCGGCTAGATATGTTGGATGAATCGGTGACTCTCGTTTTTGGACCAGGCTCCACTACTCAAATAATTCAGCGGGAGCTGGGACTGGATGCGACTCTATTAGGCATTGACTTGGCCGTATTCAATCCCGGTTCTGGTTTTGAATTATTGACCTCAGATATCTCTGCCAGCGAACTGGAAGCCGCGCTGGAAACGCGAACAGGAGCTGTACGCTTGGTCATTACGGCAATAGGGGGGCAGGGCCATATTATTGGGCGTGGTAACCAGCAGCTCTCGCCAACAGTATTGCAGTATATAGGTAAAGACAATACCTGGGTGGTAGCAACTAAGCGCAAGCTGGAAAATTTGAATAAACGCCCTTTATTGGTGGATTCCAACGATCCTCAGCTAGACTTTACCTGGGCAGGTTTTATACCAGTGATATGTGGTTATCAGGATGTAATTTTATACCCGGTGGGGTGGCAGATGAATGAGGGTGGAAGTGACGGCATTGTTGAGTTGGATAAACGTGTCGAACAGGTGGTCGAGCGGTGTCGCGAGGTCTTAGCCGCAGATCAAAGTCTCAATAGTAGACGCTTGTTCCACGGTCGAGGTGGATTGTGGTCCGGGCTTGAGTGGTGTTGTGTAGATTATTTTTATCCTTGTATACTGGTCACATTTTTTAAAGAACCTGAAATAGGTTTTGAAGCTAAACTGGTTTCGGCTTTGCGTTCTCATTTTATTAGTATCGAAAGCCTAAATACCGTGCTGGTTCAATACCGGTATCTTTTAGGGGCTCCCATAGAGTGTCAGTGTGGACAAATTCCAGAACCTTGGCTTGCTACACGTAACGAGCTAACATTTTTGTTATCCTCTTCCCAGCAGAATGTTGGTTTTTTCCTTGATATTGAACCTGCTCGCAATTGGTTAGAATCCATCGCTTATGGAAAACACATTCTTAATTTGTTTGCCTACACTTGTGCGTTTTCTGTTGTTGCCGAGGCCGCTGGAGCTGAATCCATCGTCAATATTGACATGAGTGGGCGTTCCCTTTCTGTTGGCAGGGATAACCATAGAATTAATGGTTTGCCATTAAGACAAGTAAAATTTCTACCTCACAATATTTTTAAATCCTGGGGGAAGCTTAAAAAAGAAGGTCCCTATGATGTTGTTATTGTTGACCCGCCCAGCTACCAAAAAGGCAGTTTCATTGCGCAAAAAGATTATCCCAAAGTGCTGAGGAAAATGGCAGATCTGGTTGGGGAAGGGGGTGTTTTTATTGCCTGCCTCAACGCGCCGGAGATTTCGGCAGAGGCGTTTGAGCAGATAATAGAAGGGGCTTGCCCTGAATTTGAACTTGATGAACGTTTGTATGTAGGTGAGCAGTTCGCGGATATCGCACCCGCGCGCGCTTTAAAAATGTTTATTTTTCGAAAACTTGGTGATGTCGAAGCTTAAGCGCGTAATATTCTTTTGATTTTATCATTGGCATAGGTTTGGCCAGTCCAAAACCCTGGCCGTGGAAAATGCCCATTGTTAGCAGTTCTTTGGCTATAGCTTGGTTCTCAACATATTCGGCAATGGTTGTAATGCCCATTTCTTTACTGATCATATTGATCGCTTTTACCATTGCCTGGCCCAATCTGTCGTTGGTGATATCCTGAATAAATGATCCATCGATTTTAATATAGTCGACATCGAGGTTTCTAAGGTATCCGAACGATGAAAAGCCCGTACCGAAATCATCCAAAGCAAACCGACAGCCCAGCGTTTTAAGCTCATTGATAAAGCTTATAGCTTCACTGAGATTGTGGATTGCACTGGTTTCCGTAATTTCGAAACAGATTTTAGATAGTTCAATGTTCGCTGTCATCACCAATTGTTTTATCGCCATACGTGATTGGTGGCTGGAGAGCGATTGGCTGCTAAGGTTAATTGAACAGCAAGAGAGGTTTTCCGTATGGCTGGTATTTCGCTGTAAAAAATCCAAGGTGGTTGTCAGTACCCAAAGGTCGATTTGGTTGGTTAATCCAAATCTCTCTGCGGCGGGAAGAAATTCTGTGGGGGAAATATGTGTGCCTTCATCATCGACATAGCGGAGTAGTACTTCATAGTGCATGTAATCACTACGAAGGTCGTTCATATTGATAATGGGTTGAAAATAAAGCTCGAATCGATCGCGCATCAAGGCTGTTTGCAGGCGGGAAACCCAGAGCATTTCGGTGCGATTGGTATCGTTACTCTCAGATGCTTCCCGATGAAGTACAACGCGATTTCTTCCTGCTTGCTTGGCTGAAAAACAGGCAGCATCTGCTGTCGCGAGCATTTCAACTATTGAGTGGATTTCGCGCGAACTAAGTGCAATTCCGATACTGACGGATTGCCGAAATGAAAGCTCCTTCCATTTAAAAGTAAAATCTTCTGCGGTGTTGCGCAGTATTTCCGCTAGTTCAAGCGCTTGCTGTTCCGATGAGGATGCTATAACTATGGCAAACTCGTCTCCGCCAATACGCGCGAAGAAATCAAATTGCTGGTTGTATTCATTAATTTTTTTAACCAGTTGCCGTATAAACTCGTCTCCAGCCTTATGGCTGCAGGTATCGTTTACAACCTTTAGCTGATCTACATCAATATAGATCAACGCAGTTGGCGGGCTATTTGGCGCTTTCTTTTTCAGCGTTCTTTCCAAAAATAATTCAAGCGTTCTGCGGTTGTATAAACCGGTTAGTTCGTCGTGCTTGGCCTGGTAGGATAAGCTTTCGGCAAGTTGCTTCGAATCGGTGATATCCTGGCAAACCAGCAACAAATAGTCCTCCCCATCGGCTTCCTGAACCAGGTTCCCAGAGGCCTTCACCCAGAATTTTTGTGTGTTATTTTTGACACAACGAAGTTCAATTTCCATTTTCTCGCCGGGATTAGCCAAACAGAAATCGATAAAGGTCTGTTGTTTATCTATATCTTCGGGGGAGGAAATCATGGAAAAAGGTTGGCCAACAAGAAACGCCGTATCGTAACCAAGGGATTTGGCTCCGTACAGGTTGATATCGGCTATGGCGTGGAGGTTATTTATGGTGAGGAATATCGCCGGGCTTTTATCGAAGAGTGCGTGAAATTTTTTCTCGCTTTGCAGTAGTGCTTTACGCGAAATCTGCTGATCTTCGAGCACTTGCTGCAAGGTTATATTGTGAATCTCCAGCTCTTGATTTCGAGTGGCAATAGTACGTGCGAGCTCGTCGTTGGAGGCTGCCAGTTTTTCTCGAATGGCAACTAGCTCTGTGAGCTTTTGGGTTGATTTCGGAATAACCCTGTTAATAAGGGATTCCAAGCCAATAAATATCAGCAGGACACCTATGCCAAAGTATAGTGGTAGCCAAGTTGAAAGGGCATTCGGAAGCTCGGTAACTTGTAGGAACCTGAGAACAATTGTATTGGTATAAAGATGAAGAAGGGCTGTCCCGGCCAGGATTACGATTCCGAAGCCCGCGAAGCTCAGCGCTCGAGTGAAGCCTTTTGAGCTGAGTTCCTGGCGCCGACGGTAGATACGCGTAACCAGGATAATGGCCACCGCAATAAGCGAAGCGTCTACGATTAACGGCATACTAGGCGGTAAAACGGACATAACTCAGGCCAAAGATGGTCGCATTTATTTATTTTTGAGAGCTGGTATCAGCCGCCTCTAGATTGTTCTTACAACGAGAGTTTAGCAGCGTGACACATATTACTCTGGGTTGACAAGCCTAGATCCAGACAAGATAAGTCAAATTAGGTTGATCACGTGAAAATATTTAAGAAAACAAACGAGTCTCCTGCATAAGGCGGAGAATCAAACTGGTCAGTTGGTCTGAGCTTTTCTTTAATAGAGTCTCGCGTAAAAGGTCGATGCGACGAGGCGCTTGCGTTGTAGGGGATGATTGCTCAGTAAGAAACTTGACGTCGGCGGGGCCGCTTAAGAATGTAAAGCTACGATGTGTAAGGGTAGCGTCTTCAACGGCCTCCTGACGAATAGTTTGCGAGTACTGAATATAGTCGGTTTCGGCTAGCCATTGCAGCGCGTGGAACCCTGCAAGAAAGCGCGGGCTGTGCAGGCCAAACTCATCTGGTGAGTCTGGCCCGGCAAAGTCTTCTACATACACAATGACTTTTTGCGGGAAGCGCGTATACAGCGTGGACAAAACTTTAGCGGTATCTCGGCAAAAGTCATCGATATTCAAATCGCTCACGTATGTCCCTATTTACGGTAAGACTCTAGGAAGCGGCCAAACTGCTGTACGGCACGTTTGAGATCTTCCGGTTGGGGTAAAAAGACGATGCGGAAATGGTCCGGCTGAATCCAGTTAAAGGCTGAGCCCTGTACCAACAGTATTTTTTCTTTTATCAGAAAATCCAAAATGAGTTGCTGGTCGTCTTCAAAGTGGTACAGATTGCGGTCAACTTTGGGGAACAGGTAAATAGCCCCTTTGGGCTTTACACAGCTAACGCCAGGGATGTTGGTTAATTCTTCCCAGGCAACATCGCGTTGCTCGCGTAGGCGGCCTCCGGGGAGAATAAGCTCGTCAATACTCTGATAGCCACCGAGCGCCGTCTGTACTGCATACATTGCGGGTGCGTTGGCGCACAGACGCATGGATGCGAGCATTTCTATACCCTTCATAAGCTCTACGGCCTTGTGTTTTGCTCCGCTGAGAACAAGCCAGCCGGAGCGGAATCCCGCTAGGCGATAGGATTTGGATAAACCGTTAAAGGATATGCAAACCACATCGTTGGCAATGCGTCCCATGGGGATAAACTCTGCGTCGTCATAGATGATCTTGCTGTAAATTTCGTCGGAGAAAATGACCAGTTTATGGTCTCGGGCCAGCTGAACAATCTGCTCGAGTAGGTCTAGGCTGTATACCGCGCCCGTAGGGTTGTTGGGGTTAATGACCACAATGGCTTTTGTTCGATCTGTAATTTTGCTGCGAATATCGTCAAGATCAGGAAACCAATCGGACTGTTCGTCGCATACATAATGTACTGCTTTGCCTCCGGCTAGCCGAACGGCGGCTGTCCACAAGGGGTAGTCGGGAGAGGGCACCAGTACTTCATCGCCATCATTTAGCAATGCCTGGTTGGCCATAACGATCAGCTCACTAACGCCGTTACCAAGAAAAATATCGTCAATGTCTACGTCGGGAACCTGAAGCCTTTGGCATTCCTGCATAATGGCCTTGCGCGCGGGAAACAGACCTCGGGATTCGGTGTAGCCCTGAGCATTACGGATATTGTAAATAACGTCGGCAATAATCTCGTCGGGCGCATCGAAACCGAAGGGCGCCGGGTTGCCTATATTAAGTTTGAGTATCTTGTGTCCCTCTTCTTCCATCCGTACAGAATGCTCCAGCACCGGGCCACGGATGTCGTAACATACGTCTTCGAGTTTTATGGATTTTTTTAATGGTTGCATCTTATTTTTAGAACCTCAAAATATGCCATTGTATGCGATTTAACCTGGGTGCTAATTATGTCAGATCAAAATAAAAATGACGATGGTTTATGGAAGGTAAAACTCGATCCCGAAGAGTTTCATATTTGCCGGGAGAAGGGCACTGAGCCTGCTTTTTCTGGTATGTATTGGGATCATGCGGAAGACGGGGTTTATCGTTGTAAGTGTTGCGCTGAACCATTGTTTGACTCGACGACTAAGTTTGATTCGGGTTGTGGTTGGCCGAGTTTTTTTCAGCCGCTGGAAAGCGGTGTCGTGGGTGAAGCCCAAGACACCTCTCTCGGAATGGTTCGTACAGAAATACTTTGCAAAGCCTGTGGTTGTCATTTGGGGCATGTCTTCTCGGACGGGCCTCAGCCGACAGGGCTGCGTTACTGTGTGAATTCGGCTTCGATTCAATTTGAAAAAGATAATAAGGGCCTATGATTGATTTTGATAAGCTTTTCCAAACCGCTGCTTTACACAAGGGTGGCGAGGATAGGGTGAGAGTATTATTGCCTGCGGTCAAGACTCCTGAGCAGCTCGCGGCTCAAACCGAGGCTTTTTATTTATCGACCATGTCTCGACGGATTTTTCGCGCGGGTCTTAAACACTCTATGGTTGACAACAAATGGCCGGCCTTTGAAAAGGCTTTTCAGGGTTTCGATCCTTTTGTTTGTGCGATGATGAGTGATGACGAAGTCGATAAGCACATGGGCAACCGTGCGTTGATTCGCCACTTGAGGAAAATAAAATCGATTCGCTGCAACGCTCAATTTATGGGTGCTATTGCTCGAGAGCATGGTAGCTTTGGTCGGTGGCTGGCAAACTGGCCGGAAGACGATATTGTAGGGTTGTGGCTGCAGCTAAAGAAAAAAGGCTGCCAGCTAGGGGGGATGTCGGGTCCCTATTTTTTACGTATGGTGGGTAAGGATACGTTTTTGTTGACCAACGATGTTCAGGCTGTCCTGATTGCTCAGGGGATCGTGGATAGGGCGCCAAGCTCACAAAAGGATTTACGTCTTGTTGAAGCTGCTTTTTACCAATGGCAGCAGGAGAGCGGCAGATCGCTATGTGAAATCAGCAGGGTGCTGTCCCTCACTGCTGCATTGTCCTAGCCGGTTGAGACTGTTTGCGTAGTGGCCATCAAAGCGCTAAAAATGCCTCTTTATTCGGTATAAACGCCGTTTCTTGGTGTGCTTTTCACCTAATACCGGCGGCTTCATAAACTCTATTCAGCGCCAGGCTCGTATTCGTAGCGTTTAGTCGTAAGCGTGTTTCTTTTTCCAGAGGGGCTTATCTGAATCGAACTTATCCCACTCGTTTGCGATTTCTTCTTGTTCAGCCTGCTCTTCTTCTGAGTTTGGTAGGGTCTGGGTTTCTTCCTCTAGCTTTTTACTCATTTCCTCATGTAACGCTTTCAGTTTGGCAATTCGGGCGTCAAACTGACCGGGTTTGCCCTCGCGAACAAGTAGTTTCAGCGCCAAATTATAGTAATGTAGTGCCAGCTTTGTTTTGTTGGAGCCCTGTGCCGCAGTGCCCTGGAGTGCGTATCCATCGACTGTCAGTTGCAGAACCAGTTGTTTTAGCTGCTTACGGTAATTTTCGGCCTGGTTGCGACTGAGCGAACTATTTTCTTCCAGGGTATGAATAAATCGGTGAAGCTCCTCAAGGCATATTTTTACTTCTTTGATTTGCTGAGGGTTCTCCAGTGTCACCGGAGCCGAGGGCTTGGCGTGGCGCTGGGTTTCCGTCATTTGGCTACTAATGGCCTGTAGGTCCTGCATGTGCGCAGGCTCCTTCGGCTCCAGCATGGAGAGCTGTTCGCTAACCTCTATAAGATTTTTTTGTACGAGTAGTGTTAAGTCTCGTGGCAGGAACCCCTGGGGGAAGCCGTTAATCATAAATTTGAAGTTGCGGGAGCGCGACTTCAGCGCGGCTAACAGCCGATTTCGCTGCTCACGCTTAACTTTTACCGTTTGCGCAACAAAGGCGTAGCAGACAAGTGCTGCCAAGAGCACAATGATTGTGACTATAATGGATATGGAAGACATAATTAGGTATGTACTGCGCCTGCGAAATAGTGGCAGTCCTTAGTTACAGACTAGCTGGTGAACGCCGGATTTGCAAACACGGATTTCGGCTAAATTATAGTCAAGTGATTGTTTTGGAAGGTTTTTTCTTTAAAGTACTTACATACTTTGAAATGAAATCACGGAGAATGATATAACTTTTAGTCAAGTGGATGGCGCTTCGGTCAACCATTACAGGTTGATTAAAGGTTTTTGATCCTTCGCCATAAAAAGTGTTGACAGCTTCGGCCTTGCTCAATAGAATGCGCCCTCTTCTGAAATGACGAGCACATCAGGGTTTGCGTCCCCATCGTCTAGAGGCCTAGGACACCGCCCTTTCACGGCGGTAACAGGGGTTCGAATCCCCTTGGGGACGCCATTGCGGGAATAGCTCAGTTGGTAGAGCACAACCTTGCCAAGGTTGGGGTCGCGAGTTCGAGTCTCGTTTCCCGCTCCAATTTCTGAATGTCAGGCAGTTGTACGCAGACATTCAAAATTTATTAAAAGCTTGGATACCGTTGCTTAGAGTAATTCGAGTGAAGTAAAAGAAAAAAAGCGCAGCCTAATGGTTGCGCTTTTTTTTTGCGGGTTGGAAATAGAATTTTGGCACCAATATAGGTTCTGGAGTATCCCGGGGCAATGTCTTTGGTGCTCGGCATGCACTAGCAGTGTGTTGAGAATCTATCTGCGTCGCCAGCGCGGTGTTAAAAATGGGCTAACGACTTCGTTTACGTTTTTCAATAGCTAGTGAAGCCCAAGTGCAATAGCTCGTAAACCCTCGTAACCTTGCGGATTGTCCGTTTCGTTGTCTTGGGTGTGAAAAACTTCATCGAGGCGCTGAAATTTCTTGATTTCTTCATCGGTAAGGTAATGCAGGCAGTCACCGCCGAAAAACCAGAAAAGATCGCGAGAAACCTGGGGCGTAATGTGCGGGTAGCGTGAAACAATGGTAGTAATGACCCATTGCCCTAGGGGGTAGCCCTGCTCTGAAGCATTGAGATCACATCGCAGTGTTTCAAAGCGTTCAAGAAACAGCACATCTTCCGCGTCTGGCGTAGTATTCTCTGTTTCCACAAAAGGCGATTGAGCTTTTATCTTATTCAGCAACGCTGTTATAAGCTGCTTATGGAAATTCTGATACTCTGCACCTAATTGTTGATTCATGGAGACTTTACCTGACTATGTCTAATGAAAATAGTGGCGCCCACTTGGCGCTTAATATTAAGGGTTTGAAGAAAACCTACGGAGAATCGTTCGAAGCTCTAAAAGGTATAGACCTTAAAGTAGAGCGCGGAGATTTTTTTGCTCTACTGGGCCCCAATGGGGCTGGTAAGTCTACCACCATTGGGATTCTTTGTTCTCTCATTCGAAAAACGGCCGGTAAGGTTTCCATTTTTGGGCACGACATTGATACCAGCTTTGTTACCGCCAAGCAGTATCTGGGCTTGGTTCCTCAGGAATTTAATTTCAATATGTTTGAGAGGGTGAAGGATATTGTCACCAATCAGGCGGGCTACTACGGATTGCCGCCAGCTTTAGCTGAGCAGCGGGCCGAAACCTATTTAACCCGACTCGGTTTGTGGGGTAAGCGGTTTGACCAAGGGCGGCATTTAAGCGGAGGTATGAAGCGCCGTTTAATGATTGCTCGTGCACTGGTACATGAGCCGCAGTTACTGATTCTAGATGAGCCTACTGCGGGTGTGGATATAGAGCTGCGCCGGAGTATGTGGGAATTTCTGAAGGAAATTAATGCCTCGGGTACAACGATTATTCTGACTACCCACTATCTGGAAGAAGCTGAAAGTCTGTGTCGCAATGTCGCCATTATTAATGAAGGTGATATTGTGGAAAATACCAGTGTTAAAGCGCTGCTAAAACAGTTAAACAAAGAAACGTTCGTGTTGGATGTTGCACAGTCTATGGTCAAAGCTCCGGTTGTCGATAACTACGATGTGACTCGCTCTGACGAGTCTACTCTGGAAGTTTCTGTCGAAAGTGGGCGTTCATTGAATGACCTGTTTTCCCAATTGTCGAGCCAGAATATTGATGTAATCAGTATGCGTAATAAAGTGAACCGCTTGGAAGAACTGTTTGTCGAGCTGGTAAGCAACAACGGAAAAGGGGAGTAAGAGTACATGAACGCACAACAGCAATATATCGCCTTCTCGACCATTGTTCGCAAGGAAATTCGCCGTTTTACCCGCATCTGGGTGCAAACGTTAATACCGCCAGTGATTACAATGGCTTTGTATTTTGTGATTTTCGGCAATTTAATTGGTTCGCGTATTGGCGATATGGGCGGCTTTGATTATATGTCTTTTGTTGTTCCGGGCCTGATTATGATGGCGGTTATTAATAACTCCTATTCCAACGTCGTGTCGTCCTTCTATTCTGCGAAATTTACCAAAAGCATTGAGGAGTTACAGGTTAGTCCAACGCCGAACTATATAATTCTTGCAGGATATGTTTGTGGCGGCTCGCTACGTGGTTTGTTAGTTGGTGGTATTGTAACCTGTATTTCCCTGTTTTTTACCGACTTGCAGATCCACAACCCGTTGGTCACTATTACCGTTATTTTATTAACGGCCATCCTGTTTTCTATTGCAGGTATGATCAATGCCATTTTTGCCAATTCATTTGATGATATTTCTATTATTCCGACCTTTGTTTTGACTCCTATGACCTACTTAGGCGGAGTCTTCTATTCTATTAGTTTGTTATCGGATTTCTGGCAGGGTGTCTCTAAGCTCAACCCCATACTGTACATGGTGAATGCGTTTCGCTATGGCATTTTGGGCGTGTCTGATGTCAGCATTGGCGGTGCCTTTTTTGGGATTATTACCTTCCTGGTGATTTTGTTGGCTTATAGCTTATACCTGCTGGAATATGGGAAAAAACTGCGAAGTTAACGGTGAGTGAATGATGAGTTTGGTAAAACTGGGCGAGAGCGCCCCTTATTCCGCACGATATAATCCAGGTTTGCTGGAGCCCATTGCGCGTCAACAATCCCGCATGTCTTTGGTTGGGCGGGAAGAAATGCCTTTTGTTGGCGTTGACCTATGGACGGCGTATGAGTTGTCCTGGTTGGGAAAGGGCGGCAAGCCAGAAGTGGCTATTGCGGAATTTAGTTTTCCTGCGGATAGCTGCGCGATTATTGAATCTAAATCCTTTAAATACTATTTAAACTCGTTTAACCAAACGACCTTTACCGACCGGCAGCGTGTGCTAAGCCTCCTACAGTCAGATTTATCTAGCGCCTGTGGGGGAGATGTACAGGTGGATATTTTTGATATCGATAGGTACCAGAAAAATGAACGGCCACTGCCGGGGATCTGTGTTGATACTCTAAATGTGCAAATTGATGCCTACCAGCCCGTTCCTGAGCTTTTGACGTTTGGTGCGCAGGCGGTGCAAGGCCAAGTTTTATATAGCCACCTGCTAAAAAGTAACTGTCCGGTTACCGGCCAACCCGATTGGGCAACCGTTTGGATTTCATGCTCGGGCCGAGAGCTGTCGCCCGAAAGTTGGCTGAAGTATGTGGTGTCGTTTAGGCAGCACCAGGATTTCCACGAAAACTGTGTAGAGAAAATTTTTTGTGATCTTATGGCGGCAGGGAAGTTTGAATCATTAGCTGTGTACGCACGCTACACCCGTCGCGGTGGGCTGGATATTAACCCCTATCGTGCAACGGGAGATCTGGGGTCACAGTTACCGGCTGCCTTGTCGGCTGCTCGTATCCCCAGGCAGTAGCGAGCTTATTTGATCACCTTTCCCCTCAGGCGCTCTGTGGCAACTTCAAGGGTTTCAATTACCCGTTCTTTGTCGTAGTTCTTAATTTTGTCCAAATCCATATGCATGGAGAAGCCTTCACGGTTTTCTTCGTAATAGCTTTGGTGGCGCCCCAGATCTTTACGGAAGTCTACAACTTGATACACCTTAATGGGGTGAGCGAAACCCTTGGCTTTAATCTCACCTTTATCACGACACATAATCACATCCTTCACCAGTGACCAGGTTTCGTGGGAGATTAGAATTTCTCCTGGGTGTGCTGCCGACTCCAATCGGCTGGCGAGGTTTACATGGGTACCCAGTACGGTGTAATCCATATATTGAGTGGTGCCGAATGAGCCAACAGTGCAGTAGCCGGTGTTGATACCCATACGTATTTGTAGTGGCTTTTTGATTCCTTGGTTGTACCAAAGCGTTTGCAGTTCTTTCATTTTTTTACGCATTTCGATCGCCATGGAGAGGCAGCGCACACAATCGGCCTTTAAACCCTCGCTTCGGGTATCGCCAAAGATGACCATGATCGCATCACCCATAAACTTATCGATAGTGCCACGGTGCTTGGTCGCGATGGTGACCATTTCCGTCAGATAGGTGTTAAGTAGATCCGTGAGCGTTTCGGCTTCCAGCTCTTCCGCGAGCGAGCTAAAGCCCCGGATGTCCGAGAAAAAAACGGTGATGCGTTTGCGCTCAGAAGCCAGGGTTTCCTCTCGGCCTTCATTGACCGCTCTCCACACGGTGGGCGTTAGGTAGCGAGCCAGCTTGTAGGTTCGAAGTTTGTAGAGCGTTTGCTCGTTCACCAGCTTTTTGGAGAGCATATCGAGCTTGCGAATGCGAGTATGAACAAAAATGGCGTAAGCACAGAAGTAAGTGAAAATGCCGATTAGGCTGACAATACTTACTTCCAGTCTATCTGAAAGAACCCACTGGGGGTCACGGAGTAAAAACGTAACGCCAACACCGCCGACAAATGCTAGGTTATCGATCATCCATTTTTTTGTGCCGCCGTTAATCAGGGCATTAAACTGGATCATGGTAACAAAAAGAAAAGTGGGCAGAATACTGAAGTTGGTTAGGCCGAGCACAATGCCGATAATGAAGGCGTCGACAGTCATTATTTTGTCAAAAAGCTGTCCGTGCGCGGTGTCGTAAAGCGTCTTTCTCAGCCAGACGTAGGTTGCAACCGCGTAAAATAGAATGCCAATGCAGACAGCGGCGTCAATTAGCGGTATCGCGGGCCAATCCCAGTTGACCATAAGGGTTCCGGCTGCGGCGAAACAGATAAGGGTACGAATATCGTTTTGTCTGAGAGAGAAATCTGCTGCGAGTTTATCTGAGACCTGTTGTTGAGGCTCGGCCATTTATTATCCTAGAGTGTTTTTGTTTGGTGCGCACAAACCAGTGGTGGTCGGTGGCAGGCCAGTGTTAAACAGAGGGGTATTTTATCCATCAGTGCGGGATGCAACAATAGCTCAAGCCCGAACTATTGCTTTAAAACGATGTAGAACAATTATTGGCCAAGCTTCAAGTCGAGGAACTTCTCTTCAAGTTCTACGTAGCGAGATTCAAGCTCTATCAGTTCCTTCTTCAATTTACGGGCTTGATCATTATCGCCGGGAGGGGCAGATTCCAGCTCTTTCATCCTGGATTGCAGGCGGCGGTTTTCTGATTTGGTTGCGGTAATCTGCATTTCATAATCATCGTTTTGGTCGCGTAGGGTCACAATATCGGTTTTAAGTTGTGGTAACTGATTTAGACGAGCGCGCAACTGTTCTAGCTCTTTGTGGGATGTTGACAGCTCATCTTCCAGTAGCTGTATGCAGGTTTCAGACTCCTGCACAAAACGTATTTGCTTTTGTAGCTGATCCTGCAATTCTCCTACGATTATCTCTTTTTCTTCTGCTGAAGAGGCCGTCCGTAATTTCCTTTGAAGCTCGTTGATGATTTTGTGCTGGTCTGCCGCAACCGCCCGTAAATGGCGGATTTCGCTACTGCTATCTTCGTTGGAAGCTTTGCTTTGCAGGATCGACGAGCCCTCAATTCCACCCTCAATTAATGCTCCCAAATCGCTATAGTTGGATTGGTAAGCCATCAGCGCGGTCTCAATGGCTTCAGAATGGTCTGTCTTAGCGGCTAGCTCAGTGATTTCGTTATAGTGGCTGCGGGCATTATCCTTACAGGACTCCCACTTAGCCTCTAGATCGAAGTAAAGTGCCTTAAATCGTTCCAGATTGCTAATGCGCTTCTTCGCGCTGGTGAGCTCTTCCCGGAGTGAATCCAGTTGCTCGGTATCGTGGATGGCGGTTTCCTGGGCGGCAGGCGCCTCGGCTGCCTTAGGTGCATAGTCTCGATGGAAATCGAAAATTTGTTCATAGCGCGTCTGTAGGAGCTTCCAATCGGCGTGGTCAATAAGTTTATTGGCCGTGGCTTCCTTTTCCGCTTGCAGCAGGGCGTAGCGAAGTGCGGCAACACGACGGGGGAGAGGGGTTTCCGGGTCGAGATCTAGAGCGATATCCTGGCTTGCATCTAATCGCTGGTGATGTTCGCGTATCATCCCCAACTGTTTGTTAAGCATCTGCTTATAGCTGTCGTTATGACTGTCTGTCGTTTTTGAATCGTCAGCTTTGCGAGATTTGGCTGCGGCCCTGGCGGCTTTTAAGTCTTTAACCAGCTGTTCCATCCGAGCCTGGAGTTTAGACACCAGTCCTTTTAGCGATCTGTTTTGAAATACCAGAAAAACACACACTAATAGAAGGCACGCAGCGATTTCCGCTATCGCGATAAGGTAGATACTGGATGACTGCATTTGCAGAACCTCAACTGTCTATTGGTGCGCTATGACAGAGTATGGCCTACAAATTCGGCAAAATCGATCTTAATGGCATAAAAAATGCGCATTAATACGTGGATTGTTGCTAAAAACCAGTGCTGTTACTTATTTTGTGGGAGATAGGTGATTGCCTTTAATGCCTTGTTTGTGTAGAGTGTGCCGCCTTCTGGGGTGTAGTCCCAAGAGAGTGAAATACGGTGAGGTGTCCGAGTGGCCGAAGGAGCACGCCTGGAAAGTGTGTAAGGCGCAAGTCTTCGAGGGTTCGACTCCCTCCCTCACCGCCATACAAAGAAAACCGCCCAAGTGGCGGTTTTTTTATGCATATAAAAGAGAGCGAAAGCCCACGTTTACCTGTACTCGTTGTTCGTGTGATTCGGCGCATCAAAAACTTAGATTCGATCTTATGCACCACGACGCGGCATCAATACCGCACAGTTACAAACACCGGGCATAGGCCTCCCCTCTCGATGGAGCGGCCGTCAGTCAGCCATATAAAGCCACAATCAAAAGAAAACCCTTTGCGTTCGATACAAAACCCGCAGCTTGCCAAGTGAAAGAGCAAACGCCTATACGCCAGTGAATGCGTAGATGTTGTTACTTACGCGTGAAAAGCTGGAACTGCACGTACGCCTACCTGGGTTAAGCTCCCCCAGGCTCCCCCGTAAACTCCACCAATAAATCCTCATCCGTTACAATCGTCTGGCAGGCCAATCGGTAGGTGGGGGGGATATCTTTTACCAGTGCTCGCTCCTCTTCATTAGGGGGCAGTTTGCCGATGGACTTAAGTACAATGCGCTCTTTGTCGGTTAGCGTAACGCCTTTTATGCGACTGCCGTCTAAGTGAGTGACTTTTACTAGACAGGATCCACATTCGCCATTTTCACATTCACAGGGGATTTTAATATTGTGTTCTTTTGCTACGCCGAGCAGAGTGTTGCGCTTTCCTGCCGTCGCTTCGACTTTTACATTTTTGTGTAATATGGGCGAACTGAAATAGACAGTAGCCATTGTTCTCTCCTTTTATGAGTCGTTAGATAATCTGTGTGGCTGTTTTTATTTTAGAATGTTGGTTTTTTAAATAAATTTTGAGTGGCAATCACGCATTATTCTTCGCCAAAACATTCTTCGTGACTTGGACAAATATCACAGCTGGGCGAGCGGCAGAGGTAGTGCCCTTGTTGTTCACACAGCTGTTTATAAAAAAATTTTTTCCAGCGCATATTTTGAGTATTAAGATCTGCAAGAGTTGGAAAATTGGTTCGAATGAGGGCTTTTAGATGGTCTCTGGAGGGCAAACCAAGATCCCTCCATAAATGACTGTTCCCCATGCAGCCTGCAGAAAGGATAGAGGCTAACCACTCTTCCGAAATGTCTTTCTGTTTGCGGTGCTTCAGTAATAGTTGCGTTAACTCTTGTATCTCTTCAAGCTTGAGATCCAGAAGTTCTTGACGAATTTCACCGTTTTCCCATACGTGTTCGTTGCGCGCCAGTCCTAATTGATCAATGCCTGGCAGGTGGCGGTGTATTAGAGTCTTATACTGTTCGCTTGCCAATCCCAAAGTATTTGGCAGGCAGGAAGCTCCAGCTCGCTGAGCAGATATTATGTCGACAAAAGTGTCCGTGTTAGGTGGAAAGATATCCGTTAATAAAGTTCTTGCTAGCGTGTTCATAACACCTTTTGGCCTTTGTGGTCTGGCATCGGTTGAAGCCTATTGCCTAGAGCACCCGTTGTTAAACGCCACCTGCTTTGGTTCGATGTTTGTATGCAGGTAGGTTTCCAATTTTCTCCAATCAAAGCCGCACCAACGTTCCGACCCCAGCTCAAAGAGTGGTCGACGAATAAGTAACGGGTCTCGAATCATAGAGGGACTGGCTTCTTCATCGCCTATTGATAACGGGTTGATATTGCCTTCTTCTATCGCTGTAGTATGGGGGTTGAACCATTCTTTAACCTCCGTGCTTACAAAAAAAGAGAGCAGCCGATGTTTGATCCAGGGCTCCAATGAAATATTGCGAGCTTGGAATTTAATGCCGATTTCGGTTAACAGCTCTTTCCGTTTCGCGTTCCTGGTACACCCAGGCTTTTCAAAAAATAACAGCTTAATTATATATAAAGCCTAACGCGCTTGAATTTTTAGCATTGCTTCTTGCAGCATTTTCGGAGCTATTCCGGTAAGTGAGCCCGGAGGATTTAATGCTGCGCCGTTGGCGTCGAGTATGGCTGATTCTATTGGGCAGATGGATGCGCACTGGGGGTGGAAAAATTCGCCGTCACATTCAGTACACTTTTTCTCATCAATTAAAAAATGGGGTTCTGTCTGGTAAATTGCCGAGCTTGGGCAAACATCGACACAGGCCCAGCAATTGACACACAGGTCTACTATTTCAAAAGCCATATGGGATTCCTTCGCAAACGCGAGTTACGCGCCCACCTTCAATTGAGGTTTAGGTTTATCTAATTCCCCTCGCTCAATCATTTCCTGGTAAACCTCCAAAACGGCCTCTTCAATGGGTTCCATCGCGTGTTCGCCATTGGGTTTAATGCCTGCTTGTTCTAATCCTTCCCAGGGTTCAAACCCGATTTTGGAGCACAGAACGGCTTCGCATCCCTTAAGCGAGCGAATGGCTTTATCTAATGCGCTTTCTTTTTCACCGCAGGTATCGTTGCCAATACAATATTGATCGACATTTCGATGACCGATAAAACGTACGCCGTTGGGTGAGGCTTCGTAAACCAAAAATTCTCTCGCGTGGCCAAAGTGTTGATTGATAATCCCACCACCAGCGGTGGCGATTGCCATGAGCGCCGGGCGATAACGGGTTGAAATGTTGGGGGATATGGAGGGAACGAAAATGGTTAATAAACGTTTTTTTTGTACCTGTTTTTCGGCCAGTTCTTCAAGAATGTTTTTATGAATGTCTGCACGGGTTTTCATTGCGGCTTCATAATCAATCTCCATGGATTCAATTTTTTCCAAGGTAAATTCTTCGCCTCGGTCCTCCCCCAGAAGGCCGACGGCGTCTGCGCGGCATTGGCGGCAGTGCCGCATCATATTCATATCGCCGCCACAATCGTCCTGTAATGCCTGTAGTTCTTCGTCGCTGGGGCTGCGCTGCCCCATGATTCCGTAGAACGTACCGTGTTTTGCTTCGGCAATTAAGGGCATAACATTATGTACAAAAGCACCTTTTGATCTCACAATGTCGCTCACTTCTTTGAGGTGTTGATCATTTACTCCTGGAATCATTACCGAGTTAACTTTTACCAGGATGCCGCGTTCAGCAAGCATTTCTAGGCCTTTTTGTTGTTGCTCGATTAATATTTTCGCGCCTTTTTCGCCATAGATTCGCTGGTTATTCCAAAAAATCCAAGGGTAAATTTTGGCGCCAACTTTCGGGTCAACGCAGTTAATTGTAATGGTGACATGGTCGATATTATGCTTGACTAATTCTTCTACCGATTCGGGTAACGCTAAGCCATTAGTGGATACGCACAATTTAATATCGGGTGTTTCAGCGCTAAGCTGGCGGAAGGTACTGAAGGTGCGTTCTGGGTTAGCCAGAGGGTCGCCGGGGCCAGCGATACCCAGTACCGTCATTTGCGGGATTGTGGCCGCAACAGCTTTGACTTTCATTACCGCCTGCTCGGGCGTCAATACTTCGGAAACAACTCCCGGACGGCTTTCGTTGGAACAGTCGTACTTGCGGTTACAGTAGTGGCATTGAATATTACACGCCGGTGCAACGGCGACATGCATACGCGCAAAGTAATGGTGTGCGTCTTCGGAAAAACAGGGGTGATTTTGAACTTTGTCTTGTATGTGTTGCGGCAGTTGGGATAGCTGGTCGTCACGACTACCGCATCCGCTGGAGGGGCAGCCCCCATCATTACTCTGCCCAATAACTTCGAGTTGCATATATGGTCTCCGTTTACGTCTGCTGCCTGTAACTCTGGGTGCTTGGTGTTTCAAACGGATATTTGCAAACTGTATGCCGTAGTATTAACTCGTTGTTTTTATTAGAAAAATTAAATGGGTGGGGCAGACGTTGTACGGCAGCTCACAGACATTAGTCATGCTTGTGTCGGGAGTGCGACATTGGCCCAGGTGTTGTGTGATCGATAAAGAAAAACCCCGCAGCAGAGCTACGGGGTTTTATGGCTTTCAATGGTTCTTACGTCGGGATTTTTGTTAGAGGCCTACACACGTTGGAGTGTTGAGAGATCCATCGGAATTTCCCTGCATACCGAAAGATGTGGATTGGCCAGCACTGAGGTTACCATTCCAACCGATGTTACTGGCAGAAATGGTGTTGCCAGTTTCGGATAGGGAGGCGTTCCAGCTGTTGGTCGATTGTGGATCTTCACCGAAGTCCAGTTCAACGGTCCAAGCCGAAATAGCTGAATCACCATTATTGGTGACATCCACATTGATCTGGTAACCGCTTCCCCACTGATTCATATAGGTCACTTCACAAACCACTCCGCCAGGGGGCTGAGATGAAGAGCTGCTAGACGATGAGCTACTACTGCTGGATGAGCTGCTAGACGACGAACTACTGCTGGACGAGCTAGAGCTGCTAGAAGACGAACTACTGCTGGACGAGCTACTACTGGACGAGCTAGAGCTGCTAGAAGACGAACTACTGCTGGATGAGCTGGTATCGGTGCAAGTGGTAACGACACCACCATCACCACTTTGGCTTTCGCAGGTTGTAATACCTATACAGCTCTGTTGATTCTCCCAACCCCAACCACTGCTCTGGTTCTCGCAGAGAGGGCGAGGATCGTCTTGGTACCACTTGCACATATCGACACAAACGCCGACGCTGCTGGACGATGATGAGCTGCTGGAGCTAGAAGAAGAGCTGCTAGAACTGGAGCTAGAAGAAGAACTGCTAGAACTGGAGCTAGAAGAAGAACTGCTGGAGCTAGAAGACGAGCTGCTAGAACTGGAACTCGAAGACGAGCTGGAGCTGCTATTTGAATCGGCATAGTCATCGTAAAACGCTAGCACCCAGGCAAGCGCACTGTTCCAATTAATGGTGATCTCGTTAGTGGACCAGGAATCGATACTGTCCATAAAGCAGCTTGCGGGTATGGAGCCACAACTTGCCAGCGCTGCTGCTGCCGTATCATCTTCTAGGCCATCGTTTGGTCCGCCGGATAAAGCACCGGGGGGAGCCCAAGGATAGCTGCCATTCAGAGTTCCCGCCCAGAAGCGGTGATGTGGTTCTGTTAGTGCATCTTCACCATGACCCGAAATAAACGAGAAAGACAGGGTGTTGTTGCCGAACAGATAGTCCATGGATTTGGAGAAGGCTTTGCCGTAGATGTCATCGCCGGTAAAGTCATAGGCCAAGCCAATTAAGGCCATCTTGTTAGCAACAATATTATTGGAACCCCAGTAATACTCCTCATCGGTGCTGGGGACCATATAGCCGTTACTATTAATGGTTGCGACGTGGCCATCGGCAATGTCGACCAGCTTTTGGCGGGCGCTGGTGCTCAAGCTGGCGGTATGACTAGTGGGAACGATAGCCAGTGACATTAAACCGGGCAGTTCAGTATCTGGCCAGGCCCAATCGGTGGCGGAGATGGTGTAGTTATCAATCGTTGAACGGTATTGGCTGTCGCCCGTGGTGATATACAGCTCAGCTGCGGCCCAAAAAAATTCATCTGCGGGCTCGCTGTCGCCGTATCCTCCACCGCCTTGATCATAACCACCGCTATAGGTCTCGTTGGGGTTTTGCAGTGCAGCATCCCAGGCGAGTTTTGCGGAATCTAAACACTGTTCGGCAAAGCCTGAGTCTATCTCGGCGAACAGGCGGGCACACTGTGCACCCGTCGCGGCGAGGTTAAGGGTAGCGGTGACCGAGGGTGGTACCAGTGCGCGCTCGTTACTGTCTTCGTGTGGCGCTAGAGGTAAACCTGTCCAGCCGACGTCGTGCATTTTGTGGTGTGCCATACCGGCTTTGCCTTCGCCTTCAGGTACTTGCATTGCCATTAAAAATTCCATTTGCCAGCGGGCTTCGTCGAGAATATCGGCAACGCCGTTCCCACTTTCCGGAATGTTTAATGTGCCATCGGCAAATTTACTTGCGCTACCACTGATGTGCAGTGCGCGTTCATACATGTTAAGTAATTTCCAAACGGAAATTCCGCCATTCACCACATACTTACCGTGATCGCCGGCGTCGTACCAACCTTTGGTGACATCCAGGGAATAATTGCAGCCACTGTCTGCCCAGCAGGGCACTGCGTAATCGCCCTGATTTGAATTCTGGTTAATATGTCCAGCCGGGCGTGCCCATTGGGAGTTGGCAGCATAGCTACCGTTACCACCACCGGTGTACTGGGTTTCGATCTCGATACCGGAACGGTTGTGGTAAAAATAGCGAATGGAATCGTAAAGGACCGGCGAAAACGTATCGGCGGAAATATCAAATGCGTAACTCTCGTCGCCACCTACGTGCAAGGTAAAGTTGCTGCCGGTTGCTGTAACAGAGGAAAAATCAATATGGTGGATATTCTCACCGGATGACGAATCTGTACCATTGGGAGTGCTGGTACCATTGGCGACAACGTTGCCATTCTGGCGCAGTTCCCAGCTTTGAGCTGAGTTTGTTGATGCAGCATAGCTGGCAACTTTTGCACTGTTGGGCAAATAGCCGACTTGGTTAACTCGCGGGTTACCAACTTCAGCATGGGCACTGCTAACGACAAGGGCCGAAGCAACAGCGACTGCTAGCGACGACTCTAACAGCTTTTTCATCGGTCGATGAAATGGGATTGAGGGTATTCTCATGGAGTTTCTCCTGATTGAGTTATTTTTATTTTTTGGAGCCTTATCTCCTATAGCGTGCAGGGAGATGCTGCTATAAGGCGGCAGTTATCCTAGCAGCTCTATGGTAAAAAAAAATAGAACTTGATTGGGTTATTTGGGGCTGAGGTTTTGTTTTAGTGAAGTAGTTTGCCCACTTTATCTATATGCGTGCAGGCTGTGTGGTTGTTTGGGTTTTTACACGCCAGAATTACCCTCCTCGATGGGAAGGGCAAAGTTTGATAGATGTAATACTTAAATATTAAATAGGACTAAGTTTTTAGTGCATACCTAAAGCAATGGGCAAGAAATGATTATCATATTTTCCGAACATTTATATTCAATGTTTGAATTCGATAAGCAATTTGCCTTGGTGTCATGCCTAAAAGACGCGCAGCTTTCGCCTGCACCCATCCCGCTTGCTCAAGGGCTGCTATCACCCGCTCACGTTCATCCATACTGTCATCGCTTAAATCGATAGAGGGCACTTCTTGGTAGTCGTTTATCGCGGGGCGAATATCCGTATTCAGGCCGGTAAGAGAAATCGCATCACTGTCGACGGTGCCGTCTTCGCTCATGATCGATGCGCGCTCTAAACAGTTTTCCAGTTCGCGCACATTGCCGGGCCAGCTTTGATTCATTAACACGCGGATAGCGCTGCTGGTTAGTGTTAACTTGCGTTCTTGGCGACGGGATAGTTTGTCTAGCAAAAACTCTGCAAGTTCGGGAATGTCAGCGCGACGCTCGCGTAAAGGTGGGATACGGATAGTCATGACATTCAGGCGGTAATAAAGATCTTCGCGAAATTTGTTTTTTTCCACTTCCTGCTCAAGGTTGCGGTTGGTGGCAGCAACTATGCGTAAGTCTACTTTAATGGTGCGGGTACCGCCGACGCGCTCAAACTCACCCTCCTGCAGTATGCGTAATAATTTCGCTTGGAACATGGGTGAAATTTCACCGATCTCATCCAAAAAGAGGGTTCCTCCGTCGGCTTGTTCGAAGCGGCCCTTACGCTGTTTAACTGCACCGGTAAAAGCGCCTTTCTCGTGGCCGAATAATTCAGATTCCAGCAGTGTTTCTGGCAATGCGGCGCAATTGAGTCGTATAAAAGGTTGCTTCGCTCGTGGAGAGTTGTAGTGAATGGCGCTGGCAATGAGTTCTTTACCGGTTCCCGATTCACCCAGTACTAATACTGTGCTGTCCCATTTAGCTACACGCCGTGTTTGGTCAAATACCTGCCGCATAGATGAGGTGTGGCCAATGACCATGTTTTCGAAGCCAAATTGTGCGCGCGCTTCCCGACGAAGCTCATCGCGCTCGCTGGCAAGCTCTTCACCACGTTCAACGTTAATCATTAAACGAACGGTTTGCGACAGTAAATGCGCGACGGTTTCCATAAATCGAGAACGCTCACTCAGTAAATCGTCGGCAGGGCTCTCCGGCTGTGCTGCCAGCACGCCAATGGTTTCTCCTTCTATATTTTCAATAGGTACGCCAACAAAGGGGAGCTCAAAATCGTAAACGGCCAGTCGGTCTAGAAAGTTTGGTTCCGACGAAATACGTCCGAGTACAATCGGGTTTCCGTGGCTAAGAATACGACCGATAATGCCTTCACCGCTGCGATAGCGAACATTGCTGGATAATCGGGATATCTCCGGTGAATCGCTATGAATCGCTGTCACTTGAACGGCACTGTATTCCGGGTCGGAAATAGAAATTAATCCGTGGTGCATGCCGGCGGATTCGTGGAGTACGGCAAGAACTTCTGCAAAGGTTTGTTCAATTTTTTGAGAATGACAAATAATTTGCGAGATTTGGCTAAGTGCCTGCATTTCTTTTTCAAAAAGTTCGGTGCGAGTTGTCGGTCTCGGCGTACTGCTTATAGTCTTCGTTGGGTTCATCTGACTTCTCTTGGCCATAATTAGCTGGATGGGATCTCTACGATCATTCGACATCCGTCCGTAAAGTCTGTATCTACTGAAACGGTTCCGGCATGCTCCAGTATGGTCTCCTGCACCATAGCCAGTCCCATGCCTCGACACCCTTTGTGAGGAGGTTTGGTACTAAAGAAGGGCTCGAAAATTTTATAGCGCAAATCTGGCGGGATACCGGTGCCGTGGTCAATTATTTCGGTTCTCACCGTATGTTTGTCGATTGACGTTTTAACATACAGCGTTCGCTCACTGAGCTTGCACTTGCTCATAGACTCTATGGCATTGTTGATTAATTGTCGGAAAACGCTCACTAATTTACCTTCACGGCCCAATACAGCGGGTAAATGAAGTTCTGGTTTAAATTCAACAACAATACCCTGCGCCAAAAGTTGATGAGCAGAAAGGCTAATGGCGCTACGTAGAACTTCGTTAACATTTACCGGGTGCTTGGGGTTTTCCGCATAGACAGGGAGTGAAGAGCTGAGCTGATCCAATGCTTTTAGGCCCGCCGTCTGCGCATCGCGAAGGGCATGTAACACGGGTTCATCCTGATTGCGGGTTTCCTTGCGTTCTAATAAGTTTAACGCGGCGCCAATTAAGTTAACGGGTCCTTGTAAGCTGTGAATAGCGCCGTTGAATGTTTCCCTAATGCCTTGCAGCATTTCTTCTTCTGCAATAACCGCTTTCAGTGCGTTTAGTTGGGAATCCTGCTGTCGTTGACGGAGTTCGGTAATATCGTTGACGGTTAAAAGAATATGGCGAGATTCCGGTGGGCAGAAAAAGTTGTCTGGGGTTTCATCTTCTACAGAAATGGAAAGACCATCGCAGACAAACCAACGCTGGCTATAAGCACCTTCGTCGACGGTTACCTCATGGCTGTTGAATTTTGTTCCTTTGTCACGAAGGTTGATAAAGTCGTCGCCGAGTATATTGAGTAACTTTGTAAGAGCGTCTTCCAATATTGAATCGGGCGCGATTTTATTAGCTAAATTCTGAAAAGCTGGGTTCATTAATATAATGTCGTTATCACAACTCAATAACACCATAGCAATAGGTGATGAGTTGATAACGGTGGAAATGGTTTCCGACAGGTTGTTTACGCGCTGCTCCAGTTCGTGTAAATCGCTGGAATCTCGATGCATTCCTAAATAGCAAATAACATCGTCTTTCTCGTCGAGAACCGGAGCAACAGAAACGTCCGCGAGGTAGAGAGAATCATCTTTGCGTCGGTTTACTAGTAATCCAGACCACGGCTTTTTCTGCAGCAGGCGCCCCCATAATGCCTGATAGGCTATTCGTGGAGTTGTATGATTGGAGAGGATTGATTCGTTTTTTCCGACAACCTCTTCACTGTTGTAGCCGGTGACCTTACCGAATGCGCGGTTGGCGTATAGAATATTGGCATGTAGATCGGTAATGGATATTGCAATAGGTGCATGCTCTACGGCTTGGTGAAAAACACCCGGCGACAGATCTTCTGGTTGAAAATCATAGATTGTGTTTTCTAGCTTTCGTCCCATGACTTTATTTTCTTTACCCTTGGTTATCTCAGCGACAAAATCAACTTGATCTAATTCCGCATGCGATTTTTTCGATTCTGTCATGACCTTTTGTTTCTCCGGTGATATTAGCCGTTGCCTAAATACGATTGCTTTAGCGGCGTCAGTTTTCGATGTCGTACGGATTCGTTTTTTGCGACGCCCTAATGCATGGCAGCAATTTTTGTGCCGCAGTTAATGCCGCCAACGTTGTCGTTGTTGCTAAGCGTTTGTCTGGTTGTTTCTTGTCGTAAAAACAACACCCTGTGTCTTCCAGCTCTGGTCTTGTGCCAATCCCGACAACAAAAAATGTGCGAATAAAATCAAAAATTTACGGATTACGATAATTTAATTTGAGGTGAATCAATCTATTGGTCGGGTGGGAAGTTGTATCCCATTAACGGATAGTGCGTGGCATGTTTGATGCAGCTGCCCACATAAATTCATTATTTTTATTATCTAAGGCGTAGTGAAAATGGACTATTTAAGCCTGCTTATTGGAACTGTACTAGTAAATAACGTTGTCTTGGTGCGTTTTTTAGGTTTGTGTCCATTTATGGGCGTTTCAGGAAAGCTCAGCACGTCCATTGGTATGAGCGCCGCGACAACCTTTGTTATGACATTGGCTTCCGGTAGTAGTTGGTTGATGGAAAACTACGTGCTGCAACCGATGGGTATCGGATTTTTACGTATTCTCGCATATATCCTAGTTATCGCTGGTGTTGTGCAATTTACCGAGACGGCCATTCGAAAGTTCAGTCCATCTTTGTATCGGTCTCTGGGTATTTACCTTCCGCTAATTACAACTAACTGCGCTGTTTTGGGGGTGCCATTAATTAGTGTTCGCGAACAGCAAAGCTTTTTAGAAGCCCTGGTTTTTGGCTTTGGTTCAGCGCTGGGATTTTGTTTGATTATGGTTATTTTTGCAGGCTTACGTGAACGGCTTGCCTTGGCTCAAGTGCCGAAAGCATTTGCAGGGCCCCCTGTTGCTCTGGTGACAGCAGGCTTGTTAGCCATGACATTTTTAGGTTTTAGTGGACTAGTAAAAGGTTTTTAATTTTCTTTGAGCACGCAGGAGTTGGAAGCATGTTATTGGCAACATTGGTGATCACCGTGCTGGGTACGAGTTTGGGTCTCCTGTTGGGCTTGGCCGGGCGTTTTATGGCAGTGGAGGATGAAAATCCACTGGTAAAGGAAATTGAAGGATTGTTACCCGGTAGTCAATGTGGTCAGTGCGGTTTACCTGGCTGTTCTTCCGCCGCTGTGGCCTTGGCGGAAGGGACCTTGGATATTTCCTTCTGCCCGCCTGGAGGAAGAACTCTGGTAGAGCGTTTGGCCGCTATTCTCGATGTGGATATCAGTTCGATTGGTGAAGTTCCGCAGCCGATGATTGCCACTATTAATGATAGTGCGTGTAGTGGTTGTACCCGCTGCTATCGGGCTTGCCCCACCGATGCAATTGTGGGCGCGAATGGGCAAATACATATTGTGCTGGCTTCAGCCTGCACGGGTTGTAAAAAATGTGTGGATGCTTGCCCGGAAGATTGTGTGTCGCTGATTAACCTGCCCGCTACCCCTGATAGCTGGCATTGGGTTAAGCCCACTGCGGCATAGTCACAATGGGAATAGCCCATTCAATCCTTAATGTAATAGTGGAGACATTAGCGTGTTAACGAGTTTGCTGAGGTTGCCTCAAGTACGTGGTGGCGTTCATCCTAAACATCATAAAGATCGCTCTGCGGCTTTGATGATTAGTAAGGCACCGGTACCGGAGAAGCTCTACTTACCCTTGCGTCAGCACGCAGGAAGCGATGCCATTCCTATAGTGAAGGTTGGCGATAAAGTCTTGAAAGGGCAGCTGGTTGCCATTCCCCCTTCTGAGATTTCTGCGCCAGTGCACGCGTCCAGCTCTGGAAAGGTGGTCGAAATTGGTGAAGTTATTGCGCCACACCCCTCTGGATTGCCCGCTACCGCGATTGTGATTCAAACAGACGGTGAAGACCGGTGGATAGAAACTGATATTCTCGAAGACCCCTATAGCGAAACACCCATGGCGTTGGCTGATCGTGTTGCTCAAGCCGGTATTGTGGGGCTTGGCGGCGCTATTTTTCCCGCAGCCGTAAAATTAAAGCAGGGCGCCAAGCATGAAATAAAAACACTGTTGGTAAATGGTAGCGAGTGCGAGCCCTATTTAACCTGCGATGATCGTTTAATGCGCGAGCATGCCGAAGAAATCATTGAAGGCGCACGCCTAATTCGTCATATCCTGCGAGCGTATCGAGTAGTGGTGGCGATAGAAGATAACAAACCGGAAGCCATTGCCGCCATGCGCGAGGCTGCAGAACCCTACGGTATGATCGAAGTGGAAGTGGTGCCCACGCTCTACCCAATGGGATCGGCAAAACAATTAATTCAGGAAATCACTGGCCGGGAAGTCCCAGCTGGTGGTCGCAGTACCTCAGTGGGGGTATTGGTTCACAACGTGGGAACGGTTTACGCTATTCAGCAGGCACTTATTTATGGACGCCCATTAATCTCAAGAACAGTTACTATCGCTGGTGCATGTGTTGCCCGCCCACGCAATATTGAAGCCTTATTGGGAACCCCCGTACAGGAGTTATTGGATGCCTGCGGAGGTTTGACAGAAAAACCCGCGAAGCTGATTTTAGGTGGGCCGATGATGGGTGTGCCGTTGCCTTCTACACAGGTGCCGATGATTAAAGGCGCAACGGGGGTGTTGGCTCTTTCTGCGAATGAAATTCCCCGTAGTTTAAGCTCGCCCTGTATTCGCTGTGGTCGGTGTGTGGAGGCCTGCCCCATGGGGCTATTGCCTTTGGAAATGTCTTCTCGCGCACGCGTTGACGATTTTGAAGGCGCTGAAGATTATGGCCTAAAGGATTGCATCTTGTGCGGCTCCTGCTCGTATGTATGTCCTTCTCATATTCCCTTGGTGCAGTATTTTCAATATGCCAAAGGCGAACAATATACAAAACGTTCTGCGGCTAAAAAAACGGAATACACCAAAAATTTACAGGCCGCGAGAGATGCACGTATTGCCGCCGAGGCTGAGGAAAAAGCGGCAGCTAAAGCAGCTAAAAAAGCCAAGCGCCGTAAGCCTGAAGCTGAAAGTAAATCCGCCGCCGTTGTTACCGACAAAAAAGTTAAAGAGGATGTTTTATGAGCGACGCACCAATTTACTCATCGCCATTCGCTCACGAGGGCTCGTCCGTTGGTGGCGTTATGATGCAGGTGTGTTTGGCGTTAGTGCCATGCACACTCTTTGGTTTATATCTGTTTGGCTGGCCCGCGATAAATGTGTTTGTGGTTACTTGTTTGGCCGCGGTAATCACTGAAGTTTTGTGTCTGTGGGTAATGAATCAACCGCTTTACCGCCTGCTGGATGGTTCGGCGCTATTAACTGGCTGGTTAATAGCCATCACACTGCCGCCCTGGGCGCCTTGGTGGATAGGCGCAGTGGGGTCGTTTTTTGCCATCGCAGTGGGAAAGCAACTATATGGTGGAATTGGACAAAATATTTTTAACCCCGCCATGCTGGCTAGAACAGCGCTGCTGATCACCTTTCCGCTGCAATTAACAACTTGGGTTTCCCCTTTACCCCTTGGGTCGGAAGGTGCACCGAGCTTTATGGAGGGATTGAATTTTACCTTTTTGGGTGCGGCGATTCCTGACGGTTTAACTGGTGCGACTTCACTAGGCCATTTAAAAACATCGTTAATACTCGCACAGCCAGCCAGTGAAGTTCTCAGAGAGAGCTTTAATGTATGGAACTCACTGTTAGGCATGAATGCCGGAAGTTTGGGAGAAACCTCCGAGATTTTAATACTACTGGGCGGCTTATGGCTCATTTGGCGCAGAGTGATCAGCTGGGAAATCCCCGTGTCCCTGATCGGCGGGCTGGCAGTGTTGTCTTATTTGTCGGGTATGTACAACGATCAATATTTTGCGGGTGCTGCCTTTCATTTAAGTTCTGGCGGTGTGTTGTTAGGTGCGTTTTTTATCGCGACCGATCCTATTACATCGCCTGTCGGTCGCGTTGCCAAACTTATTTTTGGGGCAGGATGTGCGGCCATAATTTTTATTATCCGTTCCTGGGGTGGCTTTCCAGAAGCCGTGGCCTTTTCCGTTCTCTTTATGAATGCATTCACGCCTTTAATCGATCGCTACTTCAGACCGAGGGTTTATGGTCGTTTTCCCGGAGGGAAACCATTACGAGCAATGTCATCCATCGAACTAACACGGGAGGTTAAACGTAAATGAGCGAGATCACAGTGTCGCGATTAGAGGTCTGGCGTTCCCGAGTGGATTACCAGGGGCTCATACTGGGTGCGATTTGTGCGGTAGTCACCTTTCTTCTGCTTGTTGGAGAGAGAACCACCTACCAGCCTATACAGGAACGCTTGGCGGAAGATCGTATGGTCGTGCTCACGCAAGTATTACCGCAGGAAATGTTCGACAACAAACCTCTTGAAGATAGCTTAGTTATCGAAGATACAGCGCTCTCGAATAAGCCGATCGATATCTATCTCGCGCGCAAATCGGGTTTGCTGCAAGCGGTTGTATTTCAAATTGAGACTGAAGGCTACGGCGGTACTATTACCTTAATGGTGGGTATTAATACTTCCGGAGAGATTCTGGGTCTTAGAACTCTAAGCCACAAGGAAACCCCCGGACTGGCAGACAAGATTGAAATGGATAAAAGCAGTTGGATAACGGTATTCAACGGTGAATCTTTACATAAGACACCAGCTAAAGACTGGGCGGTAAAAAAAGACGGCGGTAAGTTCGACCAGTTCACCGGCGCCACCATTACACCAAGAGCGATTGTTAAAGGCGTTGTTTCGGGATTGGAGTTTTACGCGCGTCACTCCGAAGAGCTAATTGCAAACGGTACGGTTAATCCGGAAGAGGTGAGTGCGTTATGAGTCATGCAAATTGTAGTGGTTGTGTCACCACCAATGGCGAAGCTGTGACCAGTTACAAAGACTATTTCACCTTCGGTATATGGGAAAATAATATTGCTTTGGTTCAATTGCTTGGCCTTTGTCCGGTAATGGCGGTAACCACATCGGCAACTAATGGCCTGGGAATGGGCATTGCAACCACCGCCGTGCTGATAATTTCCAGTGTTCTGGTTTCAGTGATGCGTAATGCCATACCTGCAGATGTGCGCAACCCCATCATGATTGCTGTTATTGCCGGAACAGTCACCCTGGTAGATTTGGCAATGAACGCTTGGTTGCACGAACTCTATAAAGTGCTGGGCTTATTTATTGCGTTGATTGTCACCAATTGTGCAATTCTGGGTAGAACAGAAGCCTTTGCCATGAAGCAAAACCCGCTGGCCTCGTTGCTGGATGCGATGGGAATGGGCTTGGGTTTTACTTGGGCGCTGGTTTTGTTAGGTGGCGCAAGAGAAATCCTCGGAAGCGGCACGCTCTTTTCGCATGCATCTTCCCTGTTGGGTAAAAACTTCGAATGGCTAGAAATAACGTTTATTAAAATCGACGCGGGGGTTTTACTTGCCATCCTGCCGCCCGGAGGATTCATTGTGCTGGGCGTTATGATTGCTTTGAAAAGAGTTGTTGATGAAAAAATCAGAGCGAGTAAGCCTTCATCAACCCCAATTGTGACTATCGAGGGCTAAGCTATGCGAGTAGGACTGGTCTATGCCGGAGAAAAACAAATTCAATTAAACTGCTATGTTGAAGACGCTGCAAGGGTGAGTGACGTAATTGAACAATCTGGAATTTTAAAAATGTGCCCAGATATCGATCTAAATACCCAAAAGATAGGTGTTTTCGGCAAATTCGTAAAACAAGACAGCGAGTTAAAAGAAGGCGACAGAATAGAAATCTATCGAAAAATTACACGCGTAATGGACGATGATGACGATGACGATGAATAAGAGGCCGTAACGATGAGCACGCAAATTAATAGAGAAACTGCACTGCGAATTGCCCTGGCGGCGCGTGCACTACCGGGTACAAATGTTGGTGAGCTACTGGAAATTGTACAGAAGAAGGTGAAGGGAGAGTTGAATGGACAAACTTTGCTTAAGATAACTGTTGGTGATTTAGCCAAAGGCCTCTCGGAGGGTGGCGCAGAGAGGGGGAGCGACGGTACGGGTCTCGGCTTGCCAGAAATAAAAGAGGCTGTACGCATTCTGTGGGGTGAACGCGAGCTCGATTCCTTACCGAAGGTAAAACCTCTGCAGGATATTCCTGCTCGTTCTGTCCGAGTGGCCATTTGCTCTAATACTGGTGAGCGACTGGATGGTCATTTTGGCTCCTGTATCCGATTTCTAATTTACCAGGTTAGCGATAGCGAGCACCAGCTAATCGATATTCGCTCTACGGTGGAAGCGGATCTTTCTGAAGACCGCAATGCTTTCCGTGCGAACTTAATCGGCGATTGTCAGATACTCTACGTTGTCTCTATCGGGGGCCCTGCAGCAGCAAAAGTAATTAAGGCTGGTGTATACCCAATTAAAAGGGTTGTTGGTGGCGAAGCAAAAGACGTTTTACTGCAACTGCAAGGCGTAATGGCTAAATCTCCGCCACCGTGGCTGGCTAAATTTATCGGGGATAAACCCGAGGATCGTATTCGCTTTATGCGAGAGGATAGAGTTGCGGGAATGTAGCATAATTGGTAGTGATCTTAACCGGGTTAGCCACCCGGTTTTTTTTCGTGTCGAATAATTCAAATTAATACTGTAAAGGAAAGCCTGACAGCGAAAGGGTTGGTGTTTGGTGCTCCAATATTTATGAGGATATTCAAGTCATCCTCAGAACTTGAGCTTTGGGTAAAGAAGGGCGAGCAGTTTGAGCGGTTTAAAACCTACCCCATCTGTACATTCTCGGGTACGCTTGGTCCTAAAACCAGACAAGGTGATAATCAGGCGCCGGAGGGGTTCTATTTTATTCGGCCGGAAAACCTTAATCCTTGGAGTACCTACCATCTCTCTTTCAATCTCGGCTATCCAAATATCTACGATAGAGCTAATGGAAGAACCGGAGGCGCCTTAATGATTCATGGTTGCTGCGTATCTATTGGTTGCTATGCGATGACGGATAAATATATCAATGAAGTTTATACGCTCGCACAGGTTGCCTTTGAAGGCGAGCAGACGTCTTTTCGTGTGTATATTTTCCCCTTTGATCTTTATCACGAAAAGTTGGCACTATATAAAGACCATCCCTGGTATGAGTTTTGGTTAAATTTAAAACAAGGATATGATTTTTTTCAACCAGAAAGCGGTGCCGCCCGATGTTTTGGAGAAAAATGGAACGTATTACTTTGAGCCTGATTGGAATTAGCGAAATTTTTTAGTTCCCAATAAAGAATCATACCGTTCCCGTTTTTAGAGTGTCCGCAGTGGTTTAGGAGGCTTCGGCTGTGGCTCTCGTGCTGGTCTGAATTAGCTCGTTCCAATCACTCTCGATTATTTCAATATTTTTATCTGCTAAATAGCGCCTTTCCTTATCCGTTGGTTGGGGGATAAACGCCCAGCCTGCAGTTTGCGATGCGCTGTAAATAATATCACTCAAAATCATACGTTCGGTATCGCGGGTAAAGCGCATTCCCAGTAGCAGATATTGCCTGTTCTTTCGGTAATCTTTTAACCAGTTCGGGATGGCGAAACCTCCCATAAGCTCGGTTATATAGTCAACGAAATCGGCATCGGATGCGACAAAACTCGGTTTTGGTAAGGGACTACCCATGGGTTTGAATATAATGGGTAGATTCTTATTTACTTCATTGAGTTTAATCATCTTATAACTGCCGTCACTGTTATCGTAAATATCGAAACGATAAGGGTGAGCAGCAAGCCGCGCCACACCAATAATTAGCGTATGAGGCGTGTCTCTATATAGGTGCTGGAGTTCCTGGTCTCGGTTCGAATCAACAATATAAGGTAGCTTTATATTAGCCAGCCAAGCATGAAATACAGGCTGGCTCCAGTGTGTTTCCCCATACGTTTTTGTTAAGAACCCCTCCAAAAATTTTCGTCCCTTTTTATGTTCCATATGCATGGCTGCGCGGGAAAATTCAACCATTAACCTGGGGGACATTGGCTTTCCTCCTGTCATCGCCAGAATAAGACTCTCGTTATCGGCGGGAATAGGTTTCCCATTTTCCTTGTTGACAACACCTTTCAGTACTCCTGGGCCCAAATAGGGAACAATGGCGCCGCTTTTTAACCCTTCAATAAGTTTCGATATGGTGGGCACAATATTTGTCTCCTGAGTTATTACAAATTAGTTTCTGATGTCTATGGTAAGAGCAATTTATAAGCCAAGTAAAAATTGTTGAAATTCAAGGGTGTGTACGTGAAAAGTTTTATTCGATCTACTAAAACGCAACAAATTGTGTTCTTTATTACAAATGAAATTTATTCAAAAAATGCTTTTCCTTCACTTGTCGTTTTGTCGCTATTGACACAACAAATAGGTTGTTTTGTTGCTTACAAAGTTGCTCTTCTTAATGTAGGTATTCATAAAAAGGTCTTATAAAACAATCGCTTAATGGTCTTTAAACCATCTGGCACAAACCCTGCTCATAAGGTTGTGCATGCCTGTGAATTACAGGCGTATTTGGGAAGAGATGATTAATGGCTAATTACTCATTCCCCTAGGTAGAAAGAATAAACTGAGGAGATTGTCATCATGGCTATGCGTCAATGTGCGATTTATGGTAAAGGCGGGATTGGTAAGTCTACAACTACACAGAATCTCGTTGCGGCTTTAGCAGAAGCTGGTCAAAAAGTAATGATTGTGGGCTGTGACCCGAAAGCGGATTCAACCCGTCTAATTCTTCACGCTAAAGCTCAAAATACCATTATGGAGATGGCTGCTGAAGCTGGCACCGTTGAAGATCTTGAACTGGAAGATGTTTTGAGAACGGGTTACGGCGATATCAAGTGTGTTGAATCGGGTGGTCCAGAGCCTGGAGTAGGTTGTGCTGGTCGCGGAGTGATTACAGCGATTAACTTCCTGGAAGAAGAGGGCGCCTATGAAGATGATTTGGATTTTGTTTTCTACGATGTATTGGGCGATGTAGTGTGTGGTGGTTTTGCAATGCCCATTCGAGAAAACAAGGCGCAGGAAATTTACATTGTGGTTTCCGGTGAAATGATGGCCATGTATGCAGCCAATAATATTTGCAAAGGTATCGTGAAATACGCGAACTCCGGTAGCGTGCGTTTAGCCGGATTGATCTGCAACAGCCGAAATACCGACCGAGAAGATGATTTGATTATTGCCCTGGCAGAAAAACTGGGTACGCAAATGATTCACTTTATTCCTCGCGACAACGTTGTGCAGCGAGCAGAAATTCGCCGAATGACGGTTATTGAATACGATCCTACCGCAAAGCAGGCGGATGAATACCGAGAGCTCGCAAGAAAAATGATAGCCAACAAAAAGATGGTGATTCCAAAGCCGGTGACTATGGATGAGCTGGAAGTGTTGTTGATGGACTTCGGCATTCTGGAAGAGGATGACGAAAGTATCATAGGTAAAACTGCTGCGGAGCTTGAAGCTGAAGCCGTTTGATCCTGAGGACGTAAACGGTGGGGCAAGTTAATGAGCTCTGCCAGATAGGCTGCGACTAAGCCCTATCTAATACCCAGTACACTACACATTCAGGAGATACAATTATGTCTGAGATGTCACGCGAAGAGGCTGAAGCCCTCATACAGGAAGTTCTGGAAATTTATCCAGAAAAGGCTAAGAAAAATCGTGCGAAGCACCTGATGGTTAACGATCAGTCGCTGGATCAATCAAAAAAATGCATTACCTCCAACAAAAAATCCTTACCGGGAGTTATGACTCAGCGGGGATGTGCTTATGCTGGATCTAAGGGTGTGGTATGGGGGCCAGTAAAAGATATGGTTCATGTGTCTCACGGACCTGTCGGTTGTGGGCAATACTCTCGTGCGGGGCGCAGAAATTATTACGTTGGCGCTACGGGTGTTAACTCTTTTGTAACTATGAATTTTACGTCTGATTTTCAGGAAAAGGATATTGTATTTGGCGGCGATAAGAAGTTGAACAAACTTGTCGACGAGATCGAAACTCTTTTCCCTTTAAACAAAGGTATTAGTATCAATTCGGAATGTCCAATTGGGTTAATTGGTGACGATATTGAAGCGGTTGCTAAGCAGAAAGGAGCAGAATACGGTAAAACCATTGTGCCCGTTCGTTGCGAAGGATTTCGGGGAGTGTCTCAATCTTTAGGGCACCATATCGCTAACGATTCAGTTCGCGATTGGATTTTAAGTGCCCGTGATGATGACGACAGTTTTGAACAGACTGACTATGACGTCGCGATTGTTGGAGACTACAACATTGGTGGTGACGCTTGGTCTTCACGAAGAATTCTGGAAGAAATGGGCTTGCGTGTAGTCGCTCAGTGGTCCGGAGATGGAACCATCTCTGAGATGGAGCTAACGCCGAAGGTAAAAATGAATTTGGTCCACTGCTATCGATCTATGAATTACATTTCGCGTCATATGGAAGAAAGATACAACATTCCCTGGATGGAGTTCAATTTTTTCGGTCCGACAAGAACCATTGAATCAATGCGCAAGATCGCTGAGCAATTTGACGAAACTATTCAGGCAAAAACGGAAGAAGTAATCGCCAAGTACCAGCCGCAATGGCAGGCCGTAATCGAGAAGTATCGCCCGCGTCTAGAAGGCCGCCGCGTAATGATTTTTGTTGGTGGCTTACGTCCACGGCATATTATTGGCGCGTATGAAGATCTCGGTATGGACGTGGTGGGTACCGGTTATGAGTTTGCTCATAATGATGACTACGATCGCACCATAAAGGAAATGGGGAATTCCACGCTGATTTTCGATGATCTTACGGGGTATGAGTTTGAAGAGTTCGTAAGAAAGGTGAAGCCAGATCTAATTGGTTCTGGTATTAAGGAGAAGTACATTTTTCAGAAAATGGGTGTTCCATTTCGGCAGATGCATTCATGGGATTATTCCGGTCCGTACCACGGTTTTGATGGTTTCGCTATTTTTGCCAAAGATATGGATATGACAGTGAACAATCCTTGCTGGAAAAACATGGTTCCGCCTTGGGATAAACCAGTTGAAGAAGAGGAGGAAGTGGTAGCATCCGCATAATGTAATTGCGGTGGCGAAACTTTTTAGGTTGTAGTTTTTGTCAACTCATCCAGCGGTAGGTTTCAATAGTGTTGCGCGAGTATTGAATTTCTAAACTGGAGTCCACATCCGCCTGTCCACAGATGAGTGGCGCGGAAGGAGAAAAATGTTATGAGTCAAGATGCAGAGAATATTAAATTAAGCTATCCCCTTTTTCGTGATAAGGAATACCAGGACTCGTTGGCGGGAAAGCGCGAAAATTTTGAAGAAACACCTTCACAGGAAAATATAGACGAGGTCTTTAAGTGGACGACCTCCGAAGAGTATCAGGAGTTGAATTTCAAGCGTGAAGCTCTAACAATTAACCCCGCGAAAGCATGTCAGCCCCTGGGTTCGGTTCTTTGTTCCTTAGGGTTTGAAAATACGATGCCCTATGTCCATGGATCTCAAGGTTGTGTCGCTTATTTTCGAACTTACTTTAACCGTCATTTTAAGGAGCCCATTGCTTGCCTTTCTGATTCGATGACTGAAGATGCGGCTGTGTTTGGTGGCCAGCAAAATATGAAAGATGGCTTGCAAAACTGTAACGCTATTTACAAGCCCGATATGATTGCCGTGTCTACAACTTGTATGGCAGAGGTTATCGGTGACGATCTCAATGCATTTATCACTAACTCTAAGGTTGAAGGGTTTCTCCCGGAAGATATTCCAACGCCGTTCGCGCATACGCCAAGCTTTGTTGGTAGCCATGTTACTGGTTGGGACAATATGTTCGAAGGGATTATGCGTTACTTTACACTAAAGGATATGGACGATAAAAAAGTAGGGAGCAACGGAAAGATTAACTTGGTTCCGGGGTTCGAAACCTATCTGGGTAACTATCGTGTACTTAAGCGCATGATGAAAGACATGTCTGTTGAGTCTACGTTGTTGTGTGACCCAGAAGAGATTTTGGATACCCCTGCGGATGGCGAATACCGGATCTATGCGGGCGGTACAAGTCAAGAAGAAATAAAAGATGCGCCGAATGCATTGAATACTTTTCTTGTTCAGCCCTGGCAGTTGAATAAAACCAAGAAGTACGTAAGTAAAACTTGGATGCATGAAATTCCCACATTGAATATTCCAATGGGATTGGAATGGACTGATGAATTTTTGATGAAAGTCAGTGAAGTTAGTGGCAAGCCGATTGGTGATGCGTTAACCAAGGAGCGTGGAAGGTTGGTTGATATGATGACCGATTCCCACCAATGGCTGCACGGGAAAAAGTTCTCTTTGTGGGGCGATCCTGATTTTGTAATGGGGCTCACGAAATTCCTAATGGAATTGGGCGCGGAGCCTCTTCATGTTCTCTGTAATAATGGTAACAAGCGATGGAAGAAGGCCATGGATGCTTTGTTGGAGGAGTCGCCTTATGGGGCGAATTCCGAAGTTTTTGTTGGGAAAGATTTATGGCATATGCGTTCTCTTGTGTTTACCAACAAGCCTGATTTTATGATTGGAAATTCATATGGTAAGTTTATTCAGCGTGATACTTTACACAAAGGTAAAGAGTTCGAAGTTCCGCTGATTCGAATTGGCTTTCCAATCTTCGATCGACATCATTTACATCGTCAGACCACGCTGGGGTATGAGGGAGCAATGCAAATATTGACAACTCTAGTGAATAGCGTACTTGAGCGTCTGGATGAAGAAACACGTCTAATGCAGGAAACAGATTACAATTATGACCTGATTAGATGATTTTTGAACGGGCGTTGGTCGTCCACATCCGGATGCCTTTCGCTCGAATTCTTATAACTATATTGATGCAGGATGACGTTTAAATGGTTAGCTTTGATACCGCTAACGCTGAAAAGACACAAAACGAAATTAGGCTCCGAGCCTACAAAGAAGAGCATTTGTTTATGATGCCTTTGTTGTTGTTTATAACATTTGCTCCAGTAACGAGGGAGATAAATAATGTCTGAAGAAAAAATAGTGGGCCGTACGCGCGGTGGTGGCGAATGGATTCCCATGTTTTTAACGAAGTTGAATTCTGGAACATGTATAGGTTGTGGCCGGTGCTACAAAGTCTGTCCGAGGGATGTGTTTGAACTAACTCATCGACCGTACGAATATGATGATTTAGATGATGATGACGATTTTGATGACGACGATGACGGTCTAAAAATGATGGATATCAAGGATCTTATGGATTGTATTGGCTGCATGTCGTGTTCGAAAGTTTGCTCAAAGAAATGCCTATCTCATGAAGCCTTGCTAGCCTGATTAAGTCGCTAATTGACGTACCGAAATCGACTAAAAGTCATGATTAAATGTTGTACAGCTCTTTCGAGGATTCTTCAGTTGGGTCGGTTTACAGTTACACCTTTTCCGGAGATCGGATGTGATCTAATCTCCGGCCTCTTTTGTATCAAGTTATTTACCTGTGGAGTATGTCAATGCCCAATGTAATGATTCGACGTAACAATGAAGGGCAATTGACGCTCTATGTTGCAAAGCGGGATCTGGAGGAAAATATTATTTCTATCGAGCATGATAACGAAGAAACATGGGGAGGCGAAGTAACACTTGCTGACGGTTCGAGCTATTATCTAGAGCCTATTGCAACACCGCGATTACCTATTACGGTTCGCGCCAAGAGGATGATCTCTGTCGGGGAGTGACTGTTGGGCATTGCGCCACCGCTAGTTTTTAACGCGGGAGTGTTGTTTGTAAGCTGCCACGCTGATAGTGGTTAGCCTGTCTTCCCCATCATTTAAATGAGAGGTTTACGAATGATTGAACAAACCGAACTCGATATGGTTGTCGCTCATATACATGCCAATGGTCTGTCCGATAATATTCTCCCAGCAATACGGGAGGAGTTCCCCGGGAGGTATTTTACCTATTGCACAGAGGACGACATTCATGCAGGGAAGCCGGTCGTAGAAGAAGATGCTTTTGCCATCTATCTGGTAGATTCAAGAGAACACTGTTCAAAGTTAACAAATGATTTGGATGTTGCGTCTGGCTTTGTTATTGCAGAGAAAATAGTCGGCTAACGTGGGCAAAGGAAAGCAAGAGGTATTTGTCCAGGATTTGTTTTTCAACAACCTCGATTCTATTCTTTTTCCTGTTTAAATTGACCTCGATAGGAATCCTGTCTTTGATAATAAGCTGTCTTATCCTCTGGGCACTTTAACGTGCTACTATTCCTCGAATGAGGTCCTAACGGACTTCTGATTAAGTTCAGATATATTCTGCAGGCGTCCAAAACGTTCGTTGGTAAGACGTTAAACGCAGAAATTGGCGTTATATCAAAGTTGGGGGAGAATCTAGGTTAGCTTATGGAAAAAATATTAGTTCTATATTCAACCACGGATGGCCATACACAAAAAATAAGTCAGAGTATTAAAACATTGCTTTCTCAGAATGGTTGCTCTGTAACCATGATGTCTGTCGACGACAGCGAAGCGCTGGTGTTGGAATCGTTTGACAAGATAGTTATTGGCGCAAGCATCCGCTATGGTAAGCATGGGAAGAAAATTTCCGATCTGATTGTAAAAAATAAACAGGTCTTGAATGAAATTCCGACTGCTTTTTTCTCTGTGAATCTTGTTGCAAGAAAGCCAGAAAAGTGTGATCCAGAAACGAATCCCTATTTTTTTAAATTTCTCAAGCAGGTTGGATGGCAGCCAAACATACAGGCAGTCTTTGCTGGTAAGATCGATTACAAAAAATATGGTTTTTGGGATCGAAAAATGATTCGATTTATTATGTACTTAACAAAGGGCCCAGTTAATCTCGACGCTGTTATTGAGTATACCGATTGGAAGCAAGTTGATGCTTTCGTAAGCTCCGTGGTGGAAATGAAATGACAGAGGGAAGCCGTTGATTTTAGGAGGAAGATCTTCCGTTTTTTCATATTTACGATATTTTTACTTTAGATAACGGCTTCGATACTGCCAGCGTTTTCATGCTTTAATATATCTACGATATCCGGATTTGTTGCTACATCAAGCGCCGTATACCCATCATGATTTTTTATATTTATATTACTGTCATGTTGTAGTAGTAGCTTTACGATATTGGTTTTTCCTGAAAAGGAAGCATAAATTAGCGCGGTACAACCTTCATCGTTTTGGTTGTTGATATTGGCTTTGTTCTTTATAATTAGTTCTACTGTTTCTATGTTTCCTCCGAAACACGCAGCCCAAAGGGCGGTGTTTCCATCAGAATCCCTTTGCTCGATATTTGCACTTGCCGAAATTAGTTCCGCAGCGATACGGGTTAGTCCTTCTCTGCACGAGTGCATCAGCGCCGTGTATTTGTTTTCATCTGCTATATTCAGAGATTGTTCTTCAAATCCAGTTTCGACTAACCACTCGTTAGTATAGATACTGTAGGGAACTACGCTGTATAAGCTTGTACGTTCTTTCCAGGCTGCGTAGCCACCCTTTAGACTGTAGCACTGTTTGAATCCCGAACGCCCAAACTCGCTGGCGATATCTCTACTAAGGTTTCCTTTTTCGCTATAGACGATTAGGGGGTGATCAAATCTATTGCTTTTTATGAGCATGTCAATTAGAGCTGAATGCGGCTGTATAGATCCTTCAATATGTTGATTACGATATGAAAGTGTGTCGCGATAATCAATAATTAGCGGATCTTGCTTGGCGATAATGGTATCAGCCTGAATAACGCTAATTTCGGTAAAATACGCCATAGAAATGGATCCTACGTTGAATGCTACGAAAATTTTTAATTGTTGGTGGACCGCTTCTGCAATTAGCGAACCAACTTGTTTGCTAAACCACGCTAATGTTTTTCTGGTAATTTATTTTGAAAACAAAAAACCCTTATTTATTAAGGGGTTAGCGGGTTGGGTATGTATTTGTGCCATACGGTTTATCGGCATCGAACAGGTATACAACAAAATGTTTTCTTTAGAACAATGCGTCCGAGCAAACCCTACAATACCCGTTTCAATGAGGAGCCTGGAAAAGTGACGCTAAAGACTTGTATCTATTTTTTTGCGTGTTAACAGTTGGGCTTGTAGTGTCTTCAAGAAAATGTTTATTGCGGGTGGGTTTGTCACTATGGGTTGGTTTTTCTAAGGAGGAGTGTCTTCGAAGCGAAGGCGGAAACGACTCGGTTAAACGTATGGTCGTCAAAACATAATTTTAGTGAACGCTCAGCACAATAGGTGAATTCTTTAGACTTGCCGTATGCAGGGCGAGTCCCTAAGCGCGTTCTTGTGACTTACCCCTTTGTAGTAGGTGAATTGAAAGTGAGGTATCCATCGTTGTTGTATGCAATCGGAACCATTCGGGCAACTGTTCACTTATAAATGTGCGTGCCATCATGATAGAGCCCCGGCCAACCATATTGTTTATGCTCTTTAAATCTCGCAGTACTTTCATGTGTTCACGAATGTGTTCCTCGAGATCGGGGAAGTGGGTTTTCTGCATAAGTTTGTTCTCTGCATGGAAATGCTTTTCGGTATGCACGACAAGGGCTGCGAACAAACGAATAAAATCGGCCGTATCGGCAGTTTTTAGGTGGTTGACGATACCAATAAATTCGTCGTGTCTATAATCCAGTTCTGGGACGCCGAGGCTGTATTCAGGTAGGGTTCGATCGATGATATCCGTCAAAGGTAACATCCTTATGTTTGGTGGCGCCGTATTGGGCTTTCGGTTGGGCAGATTGCCGGTGTCTGCTTAGTGTAGCCCGAATGCCGAGCATCCTTCATAACTTCGTCTCTTCACTAAGTCCCGTTCTTAGAATAAATTGTTCCATACTGATGGGCATCATAAATCTTATCTGCTTTTTCACTGTATCGGTATCACGGCTACGTGGAATGTGATGAAGCGGGCTTTTCCGGGGGCTACCCTTTTTAATGACTTTTTATCGGGCTTCTGACGTGCTCTGTTGTCTTCTGGTATATAAAATAGCGTGGATGTGGAATCGTTTTATGTCTAATGATTTTCCCATATAAACACTTTATTCTGTTAGTGCTATACCATAGATATACGGTGTAATCCGTGTAAGGAGCGCGCAAAATGAAAAGGCTATCGGTGCTTATAATCTCAATGCTATTTTCCTCTATAATTTTCGCTGCACCATGTAATTGCTACTGGACGACAGTAGGCGGCACTAGAACTCAGATTTGCTATGATTGCACAGATTCTGATGGTACTAATGTAGCCTCGGTTCCTGAACCTAGCTCCCTGGCGTTATTCGGCTTGGCGTTACTGGTGTTGGTCTCAAAAAACCTATACGGAAAATATAGAACGTAGCCTTTGACGGTTTATTGGCTTCCCGAATTTACTCGCGGTTGGCTACGCGGAGTACTGTTCAGTGTGTGTTAGTTTCCATATCGATGACGGCGTAGTTAACCCCGCCTTCAAATATTCGGGTGCCACCACCTTCGGTGGCAATTTGTTCTACTTTTTTTGCATTCACCATTTCTACTCCAGCGAGATAATCGATATCAAAATCGGAAAACCAGTCTTACCAGGGTAGAGTCGGGCCCATTAGCACGCTCACGGCATTTTTCGAAAGCTCGGCTAATCGGGTAAATTTTTCGTTTATCAGTGACGTGGCGGTAATGAAAACCCAGTCAACTTCTGGCCGAATATATTCGGCAGCAGTATCGGGGAGATCATTTTTATTGCCGGGCGAACGTTCCAGAACGCGATAGTCCAGCCCTTGTAATATTTCGTCTAATCCGGGATAGCGACCTATGACGGCGACTTTTTTTCCTTCAAGCCTGGGTTTAAAAAATCAAATACGGCTAAGTTTTGCGATGCGCTGGTGCAGAGGGGGCGTGCTCTTTCGAGTAAAGCGTTTTCAGAATGGTTAATCACGCTATTGCAAGCAGCCATAGCAACTGTGGCCTCGAAGGGGTTCCAAGACGTAAGCCACTGGCTAATATCATTTACCGAGCTTCCTGCAAGCGTGCCGGGCCAGCTTAAGGTGCGAGTTGCGGTTCATGGGCTCATAGCTAGGCCTAGTTGTTGGTTGCCGTTTGTAATCGTTCGGCAGGTAGTCCAAGTCAGGCCAATACTCAAACGATCAATAATAGAGGTTTCTCTGTTTTCTGCCGCGGCAATGTGCTGGTAGATGCTATCTGTCTTGCCAAAAGTCATGGGCTTTCCTGTTTGCTTTGTTGGCGTTTTAAAGACAGGCCGCCTTTAAGCATGATTAGGTCGTATAGGCTACAGAGCATAAAATGGCAAGCATCGGGATCACTCAGGCTCTTACGTACCACTTGGTCGCCCCTATGATAGCGGTGCGCGGTTTTGCGAAAGGATTCAGGTAGTGAAAGGTTAAATGCCGACGGTCTGATCAGTAGTAAAATAATTTGCTCAAACAAAAAGGCATAGGGGTCTTCCCCTGTATCTGTCTTATAAATGGGATCTAAAGAACTCCCATAGCGTTGAAACAATCGCAGGTAGTCTTCCACTTGAGGGAGTTCGCTGCTCATGCGGCGTTTCTGCAATGTGTGATATGTACGTTGTGCATAGCGTTACTTCCTGCCGGTTCACGACTTCCGAGCATACTTTGGTTTTCATTTTTGTTGTAACTGTATTTTGTGATGCAAACTTACTGCCAAATTTTTTACGGTATAAGTATTGATTGGGAAAGAAATAGAAAGTTAGGTTTCAGTCGCTCAAATACGAAAATTGAGTATATTTTATCGGAGCGTGGCTTCGCTTCCTGGGCTAGTCTATCAGTGTTAGCCCAACAAACATGTTGCGTGAGGTCTGTATGCGAATTGGTATACCCAGAGAAATAAAAGACCAGGAATATCGTGTAGGCCTTACTCCTGCCGGTGCCCGAGAGCTTACGGTAGCAGGGCACGAAGTGTTTATTGAAGCGGGCGCTGGCGTTGGGATAGGCTTTAGTGATGATCACTATAAGGCGGTTGGCTGTGAAATTATTAATCGCGCGAGTGATCTTTATCAATCTGCGCAAATGGTGGTTAAAGTAAAAGAACCACAGCCAGATGAATGTACGTTATTACGCCAAAATCATATTTTGTTTGCTTTCCTACACTTGGCTCCAGATCCAAGGCAGGCCAAACTGTTACAGTTGAGTGGTGCACACTGCATTGCCTATGAGACTGTTACCGATAGTCATGGTGGTTTGCCGCTCTTAGCGCCTATGAGTGAAGTCGCCGGCCGACTTTCTATTCAAGCTGCGGCGCATTGTCTGGAAAAATCTAGCGGAGGTTCGGGGATTTTATTGGGAGGTGTTCCCGGCGTAGCGGCAGCCAAAGTATTGATAATTGGTGGTGGAGTGGTTGGTATCAACGCTGCCCGCATGGCTGCAGGATTGGGCGCTAGGGTGACGGTTATGGATAAATCGATAGCTCGTCTAAAGCAAATCGATGAGTTATATGGTCCCTCAATTGCGACACTCTTTTTTACTCGGGGAGCGCTGGAAGATCAATTGCGGGAATCCGACGCGGTTATTGGCGCGGTGCTCGTGCCGGGAGCGTCTGCGCCCAAGCTGGTTTTGAAATGCCATTTAGCCAGCATGAAGCCGGGGTCGGTTATGGTGGATGTTGCCATCGATCAGGGGGGGTGTTTCGAAACCAGCCGTGCGACCACACACCAAACGCCTACCTTTTCGGTTGATGGTATTACGCACTATTGCGTGGCAAATATGCCTGGCGGGGTAGCGCAGACAGCAACTTATGCGCTAACAAATGCGACATTGCCATTCGTGCTACAGCTGGCTAATGAGGGGGTTCAGGCTTTGAAAGATAACAGTTATTTATCAGCGGGTTTAAATGTAGCAGCCGGAAAAATAACGCACCCGGCAGTAGCCGAAGCCTTAGGTGAAAAAGTCTATTCCGTGCAAGAAACACTTTTTACGGTTTGATTGGGGTGCATTGCTAGTACCAGTGGGCGAGTGTAACTTTCTCGGTAGGGTAGCAGGTGTTTTGATCGCAAGGCTGCAACTCTACAGTAATGAACGTGGGTTCCGAGCCTTGTTGTTTAAGATAAATTTTGCAGTCTCCAGTATAGACTCGGAGTGTACCGCTACTAGTTTCAAGTTCGCTTGCTGGTGGGTATTCAGTGATAAGCACGACGGACGGCTTACAGTATATTTTTAGTTGGTCGCTTTGTAGATACCAGCCCTCACGTATTGTCATAGTTAGCGTGTACGAGTTTTTAGTAGCGGCCATTCTAACGGTCGGTGTAAGCTGTAGCTTTACGGCTCCGCCATACGCATATTGAAAGCTGGTGGGGCAGGCCGATTGCGCTGCAGCAGCGCCCATAAGAAATACCGGTGCTGATAGTGGGTATTTATTTGCGATTTCCGAAAAAGCAGAAATTTGATCTTCCGCCTGTGTTTTTAATGCGGCTTGCCCTGTTCGTTGGTAGAGCTTATGGAGGTTTAAAAGCATTTGCGAATTTCCACAAATTGTGGCGTTATCTTCCAGGCTTTTACTGCGAACCAGCATCGGGCCTTGAGAATCTCTAGGGCTTATAAAATAGCCGCCGGAGGCGTTGTCCCAGAAGTGCGTGTTCAGGTCGTTAAGGAGGGTTTGCGCGCGTTCTAACCATAGCGGTTGGTCGGTATAATCGTAGAGCGTAATAAGGGCATCTATAAAATGTGCATAGTCCTCCAGTAGTGCGTAGTCTAGCTGCTGGCCGTCCAGACCTATTCGACACAAGCCTTCCGAGCTGTAATGGGTTTGCCAAAGGTTTTCGGCTGCACATATAGCCGCCGTACCAAAAACTTTGGACTTAAATGCACTGGCGGCCTCGGTAAGTGAGGCTATCAGCATGGCGTTCCACTCAGTAATTATTTTGGTATCGGTAAGAGGCGGCGTACGTTTACTTCGTGCGTGGTAAAGCACGTTTTTTATGCGTCTTAATATCTCGTCAATGTGACTATATTCCAGCTTGTTTTCTAGCGCAATTTCACGCAGGTCATCGTTGAGAGTCAGAATAATACTACCTTCAAAATTACCGTCTTCCGTTATGGCGTAGATACTCTTAAGAAGTGTTAGGTCCTTTTCGTCGAGTAGCGTTTTTAATTCATCCAGTTGCCAGACAAAAAATTTTCCTTCCTCTCCTTCACTGTCGGCATCGGTGGCAGAATAGAAAAGCCCCTGTTCATTTCTGAGTTCACGTAACACATAGTAGAGAGTTTCTTCTGCGACGCGCTTGTATTCTGGGTTACCACTCAACTGCCATGCGCGGGTGTAGACCCGCGTAAGCTGCGCCTGGTTATAGAGCATTTTTTCAAAGTGCGGTACCAACCACTCACGATCTACGGCATAACGGTGAAAGCCACCGCCGAGCTGATCGTAAATTCCACCCTGTAGCATCGCGTCTAGAGCGTGAGCGACAAAGGGCCATTCCGCGGTTTCTATAACGGGTCTTGTTTGGCGGGATATTTGATCAAGTAAAAACCACCAAAACGCTTCTTGTGGGAATTTTGGTGCTTGCCCTATCCCCCCATACTGTTTGTCCGTTATGGTCAGAATATGCTTAGAAACGGCGGTCAACAAACCTTCTTTTAGTGGCTGGGTGTCTGTTTCAGGGGTGAGCTTCTGGTTTACAGCGAGCGAGAGCTGCTCGGCCTGTTGATTAAGCTGTGGTTGCTCGGTTTGCCACGCATGACCGACTTGCTCCAATAACTGGATAAACTGATTCGCTTGAAAATAAGTGCCGCCGTAAAAGGGCTTTCCCTGTGGTGTTAGAAATACCGACATAGGCCAGCCGCCACTACCGTGTACTATTTGCACAGCCGCCATATAGATCTCGTCCAAATCTGGTCGTTGCTCCCGATCCACTTTAATCGCAATAAATAGCCGGTTGATTACTTCTGCTACATCAACGTTATCAAAGCTTTCGTCTTCCATAACGTGGCACCAGTGACAAGTACTGTAGCCAATAGAAAGGAATACCGGCTTGTTCTCAGCCCGCGCCATTGCGAAGGTTTCGTCATTCCATGCCTGCCAATTTACTGGGTTGTGCGCATGCTGTAACAAATACGGAGACTGCGAAAATATTAACGAGTTAACAAATAGTGGCTGGCCATGTTTATCCAAATTTTGGGTTCTGATGGTGTACCGACCATTTTTTCGGTGCTGTTCTTCTAATAATTTGTCAGCTGTAAAAACCATATCATTGTTCCGTACATTTCGCGTATCTATTGGCTTAGAGCACATGCATCAATAATCGTGCCTTTTATACATTTCCTACACAGTATTGTTGCGTTTACGACAAGGTGTGGTGGTTATCTGCGTTGGTGCATTATACGAATGGCCTGAATTCGGGCATGTATTGTCTATTTGGACAGACTAATACACTGGTTTGGATTTTGCACTTGTCAATTCCTGCAGGTGTTTCTTGTGCGTAGATGAGCGTGTATTAAGGAGGTCCAATGCTGGAAGAAGTTGATTGTCTTGCAAACGCGGAAACGAAAGGCGTGCCACTAGTTGTCGTATTCGCCTCACAGGATGGTGGAATAGTGGATCAACATTTTGGTTCTTCGGTGGCATTTTATGCCTACGAGGTGGCACTCGAAAAAGCCCGGTTGATCGCCAGTCAACAGTTTTTATATGAAAGTCAAGACGGCAATGAAGACAAGTTAAAACCCAAATTGGCGTGGCTTTACGGTGGGGATATTGTTTATTGTGCTTCTGTTGGTGACTCAGCGGCGCGCCAGCTGGCGGAGTTGGGCATTACGCCGATAAAGGTTATGGCGGGGGCTGAAATCGACAAATTAATAAAGCACATACAAATACAACTGGCCGAAAAAGCGGAGTTTTGGCTGTCGAACATCATAAATAGAAAGCAACGAGCGAGCCAGGGCGAGAGCCGGTTTAAGCAGTATGCGGAAGACGGTTGGAATGAATGATGACAGAGATCAATGTGATTTTACCTCTTGATGGGCATCTCAAGGCTTCGATTTTTCTTCGCTCGAAAACAAGAAGTACGGGTGATTGGATAATGCGAGTGCAGCTTTACTATGATAATAAACCCGCTGGCGTTACCAGTTTCACCTTGCGCGGATATACCCAGGCGGAGGCCGAGTCAGTTGTGCTTGGTTTGCCAAAAAATCAGTATTTAATGCGGGAAATAGACGAGTTTCTGTGTGGAGAGTGTGATTAGTATTCTTTATCAAATGAGCCTTACGTTTCGCTTGCAAATATAGCTACATTTTTCAAGTCATAGAGCTGAGCCAAAATAAAAATAAATTATATGTTATCAATCTCTCTACACCCAACAACTATTTGTAACAATCCCGACAATAAGAAATAAAAATTACGATATAAAACAACAGCATAGCATGTGGAACAACCTTTGCAGCTGCCCTTGTAAACTATGCAAAAAACAACGTCGTAACCCAGAGGCCGTTTTGTATGAAAGCGAAGCAAATCGCAGTGTTGTTGGACGAGCCAGCGTGCAGTCATAACAAAAAAGGAAAATCTGGCTGCTCCAAACCAAAGCCCGGTGCCGCTGCGGGTGGTTGTGCGTTCGATGGGGCGCAGATTGCCTTACTGCCGATCGCTGATGTGGCTCATATTGTTCACGGATCGATCGCCTGTGCAGGCAGTTCGTGGGATAGTCGCGGGACGCGTTCCAGCGGCCCTAAACTTTACCGTATTGGGATGACTACAGATTTGTCGGAACAGGATGTGATTATGGGGCGGGGTGAAAAACGTCTGTTTCATTCGATTAAGCAAGCGATTGAGCAATATCATCCACCGGCAATATTCGTCTATAACACCTGTGTCCCGGCCTTAATTGGCGATGATATAGATGCAGTATGTCTTGCGGCGCAAAAACGTTTCGGTGTACCAGTTGTTCCTGTAGACGCCGCGGGTTTTTACGGCACAAAAAACTTAGGGAATCGTATAGCCGGGGAGACGATGCTTAAGCACGTCGTAGGAACGCGTGAACCCGATCCCAAGCCTATTTTACCTAATCAACCGAATATTAAGATTCACGATATCAACTTAATCGGTGAGTACAATATTGCAGGGGAATTCTGGCATGTGTTGCCGTTGTTTGATGAACTGGGGTTGCGCGTTTTATGCACATTGTCTGGGGATGCTCGTTTTAAAGAAGTTCAAACGATGCATCGTGCAGAAGTCAATATGATGGTTTGTTCCAAAGCTATGATCAATGTCGCCCGGAAGTTGCAGAGTCGATACGGCACACCCTGGTTCGAAGGTAGTTTTTACGGAATCACGGATATGTCTCAGGCCCTACGCGACATCGCCAGCAGTATTAATGATCTAGATTTAATTGCCAGAACCGAAGCGCTCATCCAGAGGGAAGAAACAAAGATTCGTGAAAAAACTCAGGCGTTGCGGCCTCGCCTGGAGGGCAAGCGAGTGCTCCTATATACCGGTGGTGTGAAATCCTGGTCCGTTGTTTCCGCCTTGCAGGAATTGGGGATGAAGGTCGTGGCAACTGGAACACGAAAGTCTACAGAAGAGGATAAAGCCCGTATAAGGGAGTTAATGGGTGACGATGTGAAAATGCTGGATGAAGGCAATCCCAAAATACTGCTGCAAACTGTTGCTGACTATAAAGCCGATATTCTAATCGCTGGAGGGCGCAATATGTATACAGCATTAAAAGCTAAGATGCCTTTTCTCGATATTAATCAGGAACGAGAGTTTGCCTATGCCGGTTACGAGGGAATATTGGAATTAATACGTCAGCTGTGTTTGACTCTGGAAAATCCTGTATGGAAAGCGGTACGCAAACCTGCACCCTGGAATAAGCTCTGCATGGGCGAAGTCTTAACAGCAAACGGATAAAGAGCAATGGCAGGCATCAAAAAACGAAAAAAGGCTCTATCGGTTAACCCGCTAAAATCCAGCCAGACGGTAGGTGGTGCTTTGGCGTTTTTGGGTTTAAACAAAAGTATCCCGCTCATGCACGGCTCGCAGGGCTGTACAGCTTTTGCAAAAGTGTTTTTTGTCCGTCATTTTCGTGAGCCTATACCGATCCAAACGACGGCGATGGATCAGGTAAGCTCCATAATGGGGGCAGATGAAAATATTATCGAAGCCTTAAAGACCATTAGCGAAAAAAGCAGGCCCGCGTTGATTGGTTTGCTTTCTACAGGATTATCTGAAACTCAGGGCTGTGATCTGAATCGCGCTATTAAGGAGTTTCACAAAACCTATCCGCAGTTTAAAGATGTGATCGTTGTACCGGTTAACACTCCAGATTATGCCGGTTGTTTTGAAAGTGGTTTTTCGCTCGCGGTAAAAGCTATTATCGAACGTGTGGTGCTACAGGACCACAGTCGTGTTGGACTGCGAAAAAAACAGGTGAACGTTTTGTGTGGTGGTAACTTAACGCCGGGGGATCTGGAGTTTATCAGCGAGAGTATTGAAAGCTTCGGTTTAAGACCGCTGTTAATTCCCGATCTGTCCGGCTCACTAGATGGTCATCTCGATGAAGACGATTTTAATCCGCTGACGTCCGGTGGAGTATCTGTTAATGATATTAAAATATCCGGTGAAAGTGTCGCAACTCTAGTTGTGGGGGAAAGTATGATAACGGCAGCTGCGACGTTGCAGGAAAGAACGTCAGTACCGGAATTTCATTTTGGCCACCTAATCGGACAGGACGCCGTAGACGATTGGTTTATGGTACTCAGTGAAATAAGTGGACTGGACGTGCCGATCAAATGGCAGCGGCAGCGTAGCCAATTACAGGATGCGATGCTGGATACTCACTTTATGATTGGAGACTCCCGCATTGCCATCGCGGGTGACTCTGATCTGGTGTTGGGGTTCGATAGACTAGTGAGAAGTATGGGCGCACATACGGTCGCTGCTGTGGTGCCTGCTCGTGCCTCTGACAAAAATAGCGCGTTGATTCAAACTGATTTAGATCGTATAAGCGTTGGGGATCTTGATGATGCAGAACAGTTGGCAATGTTGAACCGTGCGCAGTTATTTCTAGGTAGCAGCCATGCTGTGGAATCGGCCAGGCGCTTGGGTATTCCGATTTTGAGAATGGGCTTTCCACAGTACGATTTTATCGGTGGGTTTCAGCGCTGCTGGTTTGGATACCGTGGAACTCAACAGACATTATTTGAGTTAGCCAATCTGCTAGTTGAAAATCACAAAGGGGTCCAGCCATACGAGTCTATATTATCGAAACAATTCGAAGAAAAGGACTTGAGGCACTAGCAATGGCAAGCCTGACGCGAAAACTTAGTGTCATCACCAGCAATGATATTAAGCCAATTTTAAAAATTGCTTTTGCGACAGATAATAATCGAATGGTGAATCAGCATTTTGGCTCCGCGAAAACATTTGCCATTTATGGCGTTAACTCAGAAGCTTCAAGCCTGCTAACCATTGCGGAATTTTGTGATATTGGCGTGCTTGATATGGAAGATAAGCTGGTGCATAAGTTGGAGCTGTTGGACGACTGTGTGGCGGTATATTGCCGCGCGTGTGGCGCGTCGGCAGTAAAGCAGCTACTTGAACGCAATATTCAGCCTCTGAAAGTACCGGAAGATATCGCAATTAAGCAACTGCTGAAAGCGTTTCGACAAGAATTGAATGAACGGCCCTCATATTGGCTAGCCAAAGCGATTTTACGCCAACGCTCGGCTGATCGTATTGGCTCCTGGAATCTGGAATACTAACGATGGTTTACGTGTAAAAGGACGGTAACTATGGGCGATGATGTAAACGCTGTTATAGAAGAGGGTGCAGTTGTACTGAACGATCCCTTTATCAAGCAAATGATTATTCAGTTACGAGCAGTGGATAGCTACGGCACCTACGATACATGGAGTGATGCCAGAGTGTTGGACCCTATGATCCTGACAAAAGCGCGAAGGCGGGAAATTCCATTAGTCGGTGATCCAGATGAAACGACTGTCTCGAGAGTAAAAGCCTTTTACAATGGAATTTCTCAATTGATCGAAAAAGAAACCGGTATTATGGCCGTTCCCGTAGTCAATTTGACATACGAGGGGTTTGGTCGAGTGCTGATTACGGTTGGAAAATTGGTTGTGTTGGATAAAATTCAGCGCGATGTCCACCGTTTTGGTTTCGAATCACCGGAAAAGTTGATAGCCGCTGCTCATATCCTGTTGAATAAAGCCATCAAATTAGTCAATGACTACCGCGAGGTGGCAGAATTATAATACTTTGTGTGTGGACAGAAGAATAATCCCCGCTCACGGTAAATTCAGCACGCGGATCCGTTCAGCGATACTGCTTATATCCGTAGTTTTAGTAGAAAAAACATAGAAAGCCTTCCAACACTTTTCGCGAAGTGCAACTAGAGCGTTTTTATTCGTGAATCACGTTATGGGGTGGGTTGCAGTAGTCCGTAACCCACCCACTTTTTATTATCCCTTGTGTCTAATCCCTCCGTTGTCTGTCGTAAAACCTACAAATATTCAAAATAGATTCGTTACAGTTCCTCCACATGAATCGAGGCTATGGATAAGGTGTTGAATATTCAGCGCTTTTTAACCTTTATGTGGTGGCACACCGCTTGCAAAACAATCCTCGTATTCAGTAACTAAAGTTTCTGCCAAAGAGGAAAGCCATATGATTTCGTTAACGGGTAAGGCTGTAGAGGCAGTCGACAGATTTATTATCAGCGCTAAAAAGCCTATTGCTGGATTGCGTATCCAAGTTGAAGGTGGTGGTTGCGCGGGGTTTAAATACACTTTGCGGCTTGAAGAATTGCCGGCCGCGAATGACCAGCTTGTAGATTGTGGAGGGGTAACTGTGTTGGTAGATCAAGCCAGTGTTCCATTGCTAAAAAACGTAACCGTAGATTTTATAGAAAGTGTTGAGGGTAGTGGGTTTAAGTTTGAAAACCCTAACGCTAAAACGTCTTGCGATTGCGGCGATTCGTTTACCTGCTAATGACGCCGTTAAGGCTCAGATATACCGAAGCGAGGAGTTTTTTATGTGGGACTATTCGGAAAAAGTTAAAGAACATTTTTACGAGCCAAAAAATGCGGGTGCTGTTGTCAATGCCAACGGTACCGGTGACGTCGGCTCGCTGAGCTGTGGAGATGCGTTAAGGCTCACGCTAAAAATCGAACCGGAGACTGATATTATTTCGGCGGCTGGCTTTCAAACCTTCGGTTGTGGTTCCGCGATCGCCTCATCATCGGCTTTAACCGAAATGGTTAAAGGCTTGCATATTGATGACGCGTTGAAAATCAGTAATCAGGATATCGCCGATTATTTAGATGGTTTGCCACCGGAAAAAATGCATTGCTCGGTTATGGGGCGTGAGGCACTACAAGCGGCAATTGCCAACTATCGAGGAGAAGAAATCGAGGATGATCACGAAGAAGGCGCACTTGTCTGTAAATGTTTCGCTATCGATGAAGTTATGGTTCGCGATACGATAAAATCCAATAGCCTTTCTTCTGTGGAAGATGTCACCAACTATACTAAGGCCGGAGGTGGTTGTTCTTCCTGCCATGAAAAAATCGAAGAAATTCTGGTAGATGAAATGGCCGAGCGTGGCGAAAAGTTTACACCAGCCCCCATTGCTGCTACCAAGAAAAATATTGTGCACTTGAATAATGGTCCTGTAGTGAAAATACTGGAACCCGAAAAGCCAGCAAAGATGACTTTGGTGCAGCGCATTCACAAAATCGAGGCGACATTGGATGATATTCGCCCAACGCTACAGCGCGACCATGGCGATGTTGAGTTGCTGGATGTTGATGGTAAAAATATCTATGTCAAGCTGGTAGGTGCCTGCGTAGGTTGTCAGCTTGCTACAGCTACTGTTGGCGGTATACAGCAAAAGCTAATGGAAAGTTTGGGCGAGTTTGTAAAAGTTATTCCGGTTGGCGAGGAAAAACTCACAACGCTTATGGGAGCCTGAAATGAATGATATCTACTTGGATAATAATGCTACTACGATGGTTGATCCTGCTGTGGTCGCGGATATGCTGCCCTATTTTACCGAGCAGTTTGGTAATCCGTCATCTTTACACAGTTTTGGCAACAAAGTGGGTTTTGCGATAAAGAAGGCTCGTAGCAGTATTCAAACTCTCTTGGGGGCGGAACATGATTCGGAGATAATATTTACCTCTTGTGGTACTGAGTCCGATTCCACCGCTATTTTGTCGGCGCTGCGTGCGCAGCCTGAACGTAAAGAAATTATTACTACGGAAGTAGAGCACCCTGCTATTTTAACATTATGTGAAAACCTGGAATCCCAGGGGTATACCATTCACCGTTTGAAAGTGGATAAGCGAGGCCGTTTAAACTTGCAGGAATATCAAGTATTGCTGTCGGATAGGGTCGCTATCGTTAGTGTTATGTGGGCCAATAATGAAACCGGTACACTATTTCCTGTCGAAAAAATGGCAGGAATGGCGCAGGACGCTGGTATTATGTTCCATACAGATGCGGTACAGGCCGTGGGGAAAGTACCTGTTAATGTAAAAGATTCTGCCATTCATATGCTGTCTCTTTCTGGGCATAAATTACATGGACCAAAGGGCATAGGTGTACTTTACTTAAAGCGCGGTACTCGATTCCGCCCCCTGTTGCGCGGTGGGCATCAGGAGCGCGGTCGTCGTGCTGGTACTGAAAACAGCGCAGCGATAGTTGGTCTGGGTAGAGCTGCCGAAATAGCTCTGAAAAACATGGCTCTGGAAAATACCTATGTGAGTGCATTACGCGATAAGCTACAAGAAGGGATTTTATCTCGTGTCCCCAATGCGTTTGTAACCGGTGATACGGAAAACCGTTTACCCAATACCGTAAATATCGCCTTCGAGTATATAGAGGGCGAGGCTATTTTGTTGTTGCTGAATAAATATGGAATTGCTGCCTCGAGTGGCTCGGCTTGTACCTCGGGCTCTCTGGAACCCTCCCACGTCATGAAAGCGATGGGTATACCCTATACTGCGGCACATGGCACCGTAAGATTCTCGCTTTCTCGCTATAACTCCGAGGAGGAAATTGAAAGGGTAATTGAAGCTGTTCCTCCCATTATTGCCAGGCTTCGAAAGTTGTCACCCTATTGGGCGGACAGTGGGCCAGAGCAAGAACCAGAAAAATCGTTTGCACCGGTTTACGCGTAAGAGTTTGTTTGCAGCAGTGCGAGATGGGTGTGTATTGACGTCTTGCTTTTTGGCCGCAGTAATATGACGACCTCTGTAGCATCGATTGTTCAGGTTTGGCATGTCTCGCAGACGTGCCTGTTGCGCGATGTAAATTGAAAAACACTTAGTTTCGTTAGTTTATCGGGGATTAACTGGCTTTAGTTATACCCATTCTATCTACCATTGACTGCCGTTAGCAGGCCTTTGGAGAAATTATCTGCGTTGCCTGCACGGTGAAAAAAGGCTTATTTATTTGCTATAAACTTCGCTCTTTCGTTCACTTTTATCTTGCGCGGAGGGGCGTGTTTAAGTTTTCCAGTAAGCTGCTAGCAATTGCTCAACTTTGGGTTGTTTGCCGTACATACTCCCCCGAAATTTTGAAGACTGGCACTACTCCAGTATTTTTTTGGTTTATGGGCCAGCCATAGGCTGTTGCGATTTTAGCTTTCGGTGATGCTCTCATGGTCTAGCGTAATACCGAACAGCCCAGGCTAGGAGGCTTCATTAGAAGCCAGACAGAACAATCTTTCCTCTCGCTTTGCCAGATTCAAGCAAGGCATGTGCTTTTACAAGGTTAGCCGCATTGATTGCGCCAAAATTATCGGCGACAGTTGATTTTAACTCGCCATCGTCGACCATTTTTGCAATGCTCGTGAGAATTTTGTGCTGTTCGATCATGTCATCAGTTTCAAATAAAGTACGTGTAAACATGAGTTCCCAGTGAATCGAAATACTTTTGCGCTTAAAGGGCATAATATCCAGTTTTTCTGGGTCATCAATAACACCCAGTTTTCCTTGTGGTGCAATGATGTCGACTATTGACGGCAGATGATCGTCTGTGTTTGTCAGGCTCGTCACATAATCTACGTTGTCAAAGCCTATAGCCTTTAATTCATCGGCGAGTGGTTTGCTGTGGTCAATAACATAATCGGCCCCCAATGCCCTTACCCAGTCTTTTGTTTCTGGCCTGGAAGCCGTAGCAATAACTTCCAATTGGGTGAGGCGCTTGGCAAGTTGGATCATAATAGAGCCAACACCGCCGGCCGCTCCAATAATCAACAGTTTGCCAGAGCTTGTAGTGGGTAAATTTAAACGATGGAACATTAACTCCCATGCGGTAACAGACGTTAGTGGCAGCGCCGCGGCCTCTGCAAAATTTAGTGATTCGGGCATTTTTGCGGTTACGCGTTCGTCGACCAACTGATACTCGGCATTTGCACCGGGGCGGTTTAATGCGCCTGAATACCATACCTTGTCGCCGGGCTTGAACAGAGATACCTGCTGGCCAACGGATTCTACAACGCCCGTTGCGTCCCAGCCTAACACTCGATATTGACCTTCATCAGGTTGAACGCCGCGTCGAATTTTTGTGTCGACGGGGTTGACAGAGATGGCCTCAATTTTTACCAACAAATCCCGTCCTTGTGCAGAGGGCTTTGGCAATTCAATCTCTTCCAGCGCATGGGTGTCGGAGATGGGGAGGGCTTGTTTATAACCGATGGCTTTCATATGTTTTCCTCTTTCATATTCGTAATGTCAGTAATTATAGATATACTGGCAGATATAGGAAGTACGCACTTAGGTGTGGCCTAGTATCCTTTTGTATACCTTAAGGAAAAAACGATGAGACATAAAAGCTACCAGTGCAGCTTTGGTTGCTCTGTAGAGGCGGCCATAGAGGCTATTGGGGGGAAGTGGAAGGGCGTGATTCTCTTTCATTTGGCTGGGGATACCAAGCGTTTTAATGAACTGCGTCGCTTAATGTCTGAGATAACGCAGAAAATGTTGACGAAGCAGCTGCGCGAACTGGAGCGCGATGGGATTGTTAACCGCCATGTTTATGCTGAGGTTCCGCCTAAAGTAGAGTACAGTTTGACTGAGTTTGGCTCCACCTTGCTGCCCATACTTAAAGAGCTAGAAAGTTGGGGAAATCAGTATTTAGAAAAATTAGCCCAAATTCGCCAAAACCACTGAGCTTACAAACTTGTGTTGTGCTCAGTCGGCCCATGATTAAACTTTTTTGCTAGGCTATGTGTTTTGAATTCTGTTTCGGTAGTCAGAGCGATTGTCTACGCGATGGCGTTGCCAGATTACGTGGATATTAGTGAAATCGTTTTATATCCGACGATGAAAAAATGAGAGTAATGAATCCTCGGCGTTTGAGTCTATGCCAACCCGCTATGTTCCGAGTGGGGGTTGTTCAACGAAATAACTAAGCGGGGTGAGCGGTTACTGTGAACTCGCCCCAGTATCCCCTACGTGCGGCGCGTGCGAGTCTATGCCTTCAAACGGTTTAGGATAATCGCGGTTCAAAATCAGTGTTGCCCTTTATATTTTTGTCAGCCTAGGTCTTTGCTCTTGAGTGAATGAAAGATTTTTTATCGTTCAACCGAACTTTTTACTTTCTATCGGATTGCAACCACGCTGAGTTTTGCGAGCTTATCTGGATTGCGCACGATGTAGATGTTACTTGCTTTGTCAGTTTCGTCGAAGGCGAAGGAAACCGTGACAACTGTTGAGCCTTCGCAATTGAGAAGAATACCTCGAGAGCCATTAATATCGGTGAAGACCCATTGGTAATCGATCCAATAATGGTGAAGCTGTTCTAATAGGAACGCGATGACTTCGGTCTTACCCTGTAAAGCATTGAGAATTGCAGGGGCTTTGCCACCACCATCAGCGCAGAGCCTTATATCGTCTGATAGAAGTGATGCAAATTGCGTTGCTGACCTGCTGGTGATAGTGGTTTGGAACGCAAACAGTAGTTGATCCTGTCGCTCCGCCGTTGTCGTATATCGAACCTTGGTCTGTTCAATATTGGCCTTTGCTCTAGAGACCAGCTTGCGGCAGGCGGTCTCTTGCATATTGAGAGTTTCGGCGATATCTGAGTAGGATACGTCAAAAATATCGTAAAGTAGATATGCGGCCCGTTCCTTGGGCGTCAGTCGTTCAAGCATCAGCAGGAAAGCCGTCGCAAGAGAGGAGGCGAGCGCTAGCTGGGTTTCCGCATCGTTCTCCATCACTGTTTGGATCGGTTCCGGTAGCCACGAGCCAACATAGTTGACGCGGTTTTTTTGGACTGAACGAAGCAGGTCAAGACTTCGGCGTGTGTAAATCGTTGTCAGCCAGGCGATTGGATTTTCGATCATTTCGCGATCAGTCTTCGCCCACGTTAAAAATGTGTCTTGGACGGCATCTTCTGCATCGGCCAGCGAACCCAAAATACGGTAGGCGATACTGAGTAGTTTGGCGCGTTCGTTTTCGAAAATTCTAACGTTATCATTGTCGAGCATATCAGCACCTTGAGATATTAATGCGGTTCCAAAGGTTGATCATCGCTATTGTGGATGTGAGCGCGCCGATCTCCTTTTCTGAGAAATGATCTCTTAACTGTGCTCGAAGCAGACCTAGGTTGAGCTGAGGATCTAGTACCGTTAGCGCCTCCGTCCAGGCTAGTGCTGCACATTCATGCGCGGAAAAAATGTTGACCTGATTCCAAATGACCACCCGTTCTAGGCGTTCGTTCGTTTCGTTGTCACGCAGGGCTTCCTTTGTATGCATTTTGATGCAGAAACTACAGCGATTGATTTGTGACGCTCGCAATGGCACTAGATGATGAATGCTTCGGTCAAGTCCATGAATATCCACAACTTGGTGAACACTGGCCATAGCCGCGAGGATGTCTGGTATTTCCTGTTCATAATTTACACCATTCATATTGCTCATAATCTTCCATCTTTGTTAGGGCGTGTACCCTAAAGACGATTAACGCTTCTGGTTTGTGACGCCATGCGCGCTTGTTCTTCGCGTTAAGGAGGTTGCTCGTCTGACTTTCTGTCCGATTACCGGTGGTATACCGCTTTGGGGCTTAGGTTTGCTATTCGAAATGGATTGGTTGTGTAGCATACCCGACAACATGGCATTCAATGTCATATGTATATCGAGTAATGATTGTTTAGACGTTTTTAAGGCATTGAAAACAAAAGAAAAAATAGAGTTTTGAAAAGGGAACGCAATTTGCTTTTACCTCTGTAACTTGCTGTTATGCGTTGGAGCCCGAGATGAAATCCGTAGTCATAGACGATACAACCTTGCGTGATGGAGAGCAGAGCGCAGGCGTTGCCTTTACTGTGGAGGAAAAGTTGGCCATTGCGCAACTATTGGCAGATATAGGAGTGCCCGAGCTGGAGGTGGGTATTCCGGCAATGGGGGAGGAAGAGCGTGATGTTATGCGGGCTATTGCGTCGCTGGGCTTACCCTCGCGCTTGCTGGCGTGGTGCCGTTTGAATGAATTCGATTTGTTGGCCGCCGGCGATACGGGAGTGGGTATGGTTGATTTATCAGTTCCTGTTTCTGATCAGCAGCTTAAGAAAAAGTTGAATCGCAATAGAGCCTGGGCCTTACGTGAAGTTAGGCGTCTTGTGCCTATGGCCCGAGATATGGGTTTTGATGTGTGTATCGGTTGTGAAGATGCTTCGCGGGCAGATATAGCTTTTATTCTCCGGCTCGCGGAGGCCGCCCAAGAGGCCGGAGCAAAGAGAATTCGTTTTGCAGACACTCTGGGTGTAATGGAGCCATTCAGTGTTTATAAGCAGATTAAACATATTGTAGAGCGTACAGATCTGGACGTTGAAATGCATGCGCATGACGATTACGGATTATCGACAGCCAATACGCTCGCAGCGATTAAAGCTGGGGCGAGCCATATCAATACCACGGTAAACGGCTTGGGTGAGCGGGCTGGCAATGCACCGTTTGAGGAGTGTGTGCTGGCACTAAAAGATCTTCACGGTGTGAATACCGGTATTACCACAACGAAAATCCCTGAATTATCCCGTTTCGTCGAGAAGGCTTCCGGTCGAGCACTTAGCTGGCAAAAAAGTGTTGTAGGTAAAGGTGTCTTTACTCACGAAGCTGGTATTCATGTGGATGGTCTATTAAAAGACAGGAAAAATTATGAGGGTTTGAATCCAGAAGAACTCGGGCGAGAACATCATTTGGTTTTGGGTAAACATTCCGGTTCACGCATTATTTATGCGTCCTATCTTGAATTGGGTATTAGGCTGAATGATAGTGAATCTACCAACCTTCTCACCAAGGTTCGACAGTTTTCCACGCAGTTCAAACGTAGCCCCACACGAAACGAGCTCTTCTTCTTTTACGAGGAATTACATAGTCACTTAACACTTTACTCTGGAGGGCTTCAATAATGACGGCCAATACCCTGGAAATTGAATTAGAAGATCTGAGTTCAGCGGAAGAATTTTTAGATTATTTTCAAATCGCTTTCGATCCAAGCGTTGTGCAAGTAAATCGATTACATATTATGCAGCGTTATCATGATTACTTGGAGACGAATAAAACGCAAATTTCTGATTCTAATTCTCAAACGGATTTAACCAGGCTCTATCGCGATTTACTTGAGCGCTCTTATCAGGATTTTGTGGAGTCTGATGCTCTAACCGAAAAAGTGTTTAAGGTTTTTCGGATGCACGAGCCGCAAACAACCTTCGTTTCCGTCGATCAGTTATTGGAGCCCTAAGTTATGTTGCCTGCCTATGAGTACGGTAGTGAAGTTCGGTTAATTCGAAATGTACGCAATGATGGAACGTATCCGGGTATGGGGCGTGGCGAGCTACTGGTTAAGCGTGGTTCTGTAGGCTGTGTGTACGATGTAGGGACTTTTTTACAGGATCAAATTATCTATCGTGTCCATTTTTTGGATGAGGAAAAGACTGTGGGTTGCAGGGAAGAGGAATTACTTCCTGTCTCGGCCCCGTGGATTCCAAATCGTTATGAATTCAATGAAAAAGTGCTCAGTCGCATTGCACTATCCGTGGCGGGCGAAGTCGTAGTTGCGGCGGATACATTGGGAACGGTTATGAAGGTTTTGCGCGATGTGCCGGGAGGTATACAGTACCATGTGACTTTCGGTAGTGAGCGATTGTTCCAGATTCCGGAAGCAGCACTAGCGAGTCATGATAGCGATGAAGAGTGAAACGGTTATGGGAATGTCTCAGAATCTTGCTTACCAACTTCACAAGGTAGCTGTGGAAAAATACGCTTGTTCAGCCTCTGCGTTAGATAGCGTCCAGTATCAGGAGGCTGTACGTGTTGCCAAACGTAAAATTCATATTGAACAGGCTGTTTTGAGAAGTATTGAAGCCGCGACGGTGGCCGTTCCAGCAACACAAGTCGATAAAGTATTGGAGGATATTTACGCTCGTTACAGTGATTCCGAATGCGTAAGTGAGGATCTTCAGTCGCTTGGTATCGATGATGAGTATCTGTATCAAGCGATTTCACGGGAGGCTCTTGTCGATACGGTTATGGATCTTGTCGGAAGTTCCGAACGCCCTGTTAGCGATACCGATGTTGGCCTCTATTACTACATGAATATCGACAAATTCAAACACCCGGAAATTCGTACAGCGCGGCATATCCTGATTACGATTAATGAGGATTCCCCGGAAAATCGACGAGAAAATGCCCTTCGTCGAACGGAACAGATTTTCAGGCGTTTGTGTAAAAATCCAGACCGATTCGAGGAGCAGGCACTCAAGCATTCCGAGTGTCCAACGTCATTACAGGGTGGTTTGCTGGGTAAGGTGAAGCCGGGCGTTTTGTATCCCGAAATTGAAAAGACACTATTTGCAATGAAAACAGGTGAGTTAAGTCCTGTTGTCGAATCACCTCTGGGTTTTCATTTGCTGCGCTGTGATGATGTTAAGGAGGAGGGCGTCGTTCTTTTGGATGATGTGTTGCCAAAACTACGTGAACACCTGCACACCCAAAATCGTAAAAAGGCCCAGCGGGTGTGGTTAGACCGCTTGTTAAATGGCACTGCTGCGCCGGGCGCGAGTGGAGGCATTGCTAATGCTTAATGTTGTCGGTGGACTTTCCTCTATTCAGTAGAATTCGAACTCAATTTTCATTTGTTTTAAATCCTACAAGGCTTCGTTTGATGATTTTTTAAATGTCAGAATTCCTACAGCGATGGATTTTTATAGGTTTTTACTGGTGTTTTATGTTTATTTTTCAGTGGCTTAGGCGTGCTCTAAAAAGTAGTGGGTTGGCGCATTTCCTGCTGAGTAGTCACTACAGACTAATTGATCACAACATGCAGGAGTAGCTCATGGCTAAAATTGGCATTTTTTTCGGTTCTAATACGGGTAATACGCGAAAGGTTGCACGGCTGATTAAAAAGCGTTTCGATGATGAATTAATGGATAAACCATTAAACGTGAATCGTGTAGGCGTAGATGACTTTGCCTCTTATAAATACCTTATTCTGGGAACACCTACTCTGGGTGAAGGCGAGCTACCGGGCTTGTCTGCTGATTGTGAAAAAGAAAGCTGGGAAGAGTTTCTACCCGCCATTGAGGAAGCCGATCTTAGTGGCGCCACGGTTGCTATTTATGGTTTGGGTGATCAGGAGGGATACCCGGATGCTTTCGTAGATGCCATGATGGAAATCTACGATGGCGTTAAGGCGTGTGGTGCTAAGGTGGTGGGAGAATGGCCTACGGAAGGTTATGAGTTTAATCATTCGGAATCGGTCGTCGATGGTAAGTTTGTTGGTTTGGTGCTAGATCAGGATAACCAGAGCAACTTGTCTGAAGAGCGGCTCAATACCTGGCTGGCGCAGATAGCCCCGGAGTTTGGTTTGCCAATATAGTCTTTTAAGGCCTTTTCAGGGGGGGGGGGCAGGCTATCGGCTTGTCCTTCCTTTCTTATCGGGGGCCTAGACAGTTATTCACATCATCCCGTTATAAAAGATTCCAATCAAAAGTCGATTACTGCCACGACTATCACAAAGGTTTAAAAAACTCCCGCTACAATCTCGCTTTTGGCCCCTAGACGTCTCCAGCAATATCAATTACTACTGGAACCTAGTACTATTTTTTCAGTCTATAAGCAGGCCTCCACTCGCCTAAATGAGTTAAATTTTGGAAGATTTGTTCGCCCTTACTACGCAACTGTTTGGTTCCCACTGGGGGCTTCTCGCATTGATGATTATCGGCTTTTCATGGCTATGGGAGGATGGCGCGGTTTTCCTGGCGGCCATATTGGCGTTGGATGGCGAGATGTCGCTGCCGGTTGCAGTACTGGCCAGTTTTATAGGAATCGCCTCGGGTGATATGGCGCTTTATCTACTGGGCCGAGTCGGTCGACGCTGGCGCTGGTTGCGCAAGTGGTTGTTGCGGTCGCGTAAGGGGCGAATGTTACGGCAGCGCTTTCACCGTCGAACCATCTCCAATATTTTCCTGCTTCGTTTTGTACCGGGCTTGCGTACTCTGGGTTTTACCCTTTGCGGGCTTTGGCATATTCCTTTCGGGCGCTTCACTGTGGCGATGGTTTTCGCCGGCGTGATTTGGATCTTACTTATTTTTGGACTTATCAATGTTGCTGGAATGAGTGAGGTGATTCGTGATTCGCAGTGGAAATGGGCTCTTATGGGGCTTGCTCTATGCTTACTTCTGGTTAACAACGTGTGGGCTTCTAGAATGATGATGTCAAAAAGTACTGTAGAGCAGAACCAATAATGGCTGCTCGTGGTTCCGAACCGGATCGGAGGGAGTATTCGGATAAGCTTATCGATAAGGGTGTTAATACGGGATTACCCCCCTTGAGCTTCAACGGTAAAACCACTTCTTTTTTTGAATTTTGGCCCGTGTGGCTGATGTACATTCCCGTGGTGTGTTACTGGCTGTGCCTTTCGTTACGTTTTAGAAGCTTTGGATTGCCCATGGTTGTTAATCCGAATATTGAACTTGGCGGTATGGTGGGGGAATCGAAGCATGCCATTTTTCGGCAAGGTGGAAACAAATTGCGCAAATTTGTTTTGCCTTTTATTGTCGTTCAGCCAAAACCCGAGCTTCAGGATCAGCAGGCAAAAAAGCTGCTTTACAAGGCGGGGCAAAAAGGTATTGCGCTTCCCTGTGTTGCCAAACCAGACATGGGGTGTCGGGGTCGTGGGGTTGAGTTAATCGCGAGCGAGCAACAGCTTGGTGACTATATTGCCAGGTTCGATAAAAATCGTACTTTTTTATTACAGCAATTAGCGCCTTATGCTGCCGAAGCTGGGGTTTTTTATGTCCGATACCCAAATGAAGAGAGCGGAAAAGTTGTATCGCTAGCGCTAAAATATCGTCCAACCGTTGTCGGCGATGGCGAATTTACCGTTAACGAATTAATAGAACAGCATCCTCGCGCGCATAAACTCGCTAAGCTACATTGCGATAAGAACCGGGAAATTTTAAATACGATTCCGGCAAAGGGTGAAGAGGTTGCATTAGAGTTTGTTGCCAGCCATTGTCGGGGTAGCATTTTTCGCAACGGGAATGAATTTATTTCGGCAGAGCTACAACAGGTGATTGATGAATTAATGAAGGATTTACCTAATTTCCACTACGGCAGGTTGGATATTAAATTTCGCGATCTAAACGCTTTGCAAAAGGGGAGGGATTTTCACATCGTGGAAATTAATGGTGCCAGCAGTGAGCAGGCGCATATCTGGGATAGTCGAACCGGTTTTTGGGCTGCAATGTCAACGCTCTTTGGGCAGTATAAAATGCTCTTCACTATGGGGAACCAAATGCGCTCGCAGGGTTTCAAGGTTCCTTCCGCTGCGACTCTGATTAAAGTGTGGTTACGGGAATTGGGAGTCAAGGGCGATTACTTATGATATTCGTGGCGAAGCATTATCGATTAATGCTCTCTGTGTGGATTGCCTTTGTTTTTGTGCAATCACTGTTTTTTAAATTTACAGGATCATACGAAACACAACATATTTTTGGTGTGCTGGGGCAGTGGTTGAGCCTGCCATGGTTTGCCGATATCGGTGCTTATCTAGTGGGTGCTGCAGAGCTAATGGCAACCATTTTGCTTTTTACGCGTTGGAGACCTTGGGGCGCTTTACTTGCCTTTGAGATTATGAGCGGTGCCATTGTTTTTCATGTGTTTACGCCGCTGGGAATGGTTATGCCAGCATTTGACAGTAGCGGACAGATTATTGGAAGTGACGGTGGGATGTTGTTTTTTATGGCGTGTTCCCTTTGGGTTAGTTCCTTGCTATTGGTTGTTGCCGATTGGCTTTCGCCAAATAGTATTATTCGTTTAGTCGGGCAAAAAAAGAATAAGGATCGATAAATGACTGTGACGGCATCATCCGTTATCAAAGGAAATAGTGAGGCGCTGGAGCAGTGTTTGTCCATACTGGTTCGTCTTTCTTCCACGCAGTACCGCTATGTTCTGCCTCCCATGGTTGTTAGCCCTATTGGGGCTCATGTTCGCCATATTCTAGATATTTATTTTGCACTGAAACTAGCTTTCGATAGGGGTGTGAATAACCAGCAACTGCTTCTGGTCGACTATGATCATCGTCGTCGTGGCGTTACATGTGAAGCAGATAGTCTTTTAGCGAGCAATGAATTGATGGTGTTGGGCGATTGGTTGTTGTCGTTGGACGTCGATACGCTTGGTGTAGCTGTGAATGTTAAAACCGAAGTTTCGCTACAGGATACTGAAAGCGTTGTATTGAAATCTACCTTATTAAGAGAGCTTGTTTTTGCTTCCAGCCATGCGGTTCATCATCTGGCGATTATTTCGATGATAGCGCGATCTCAGAATATCGTTATCGACTCTGCTTTGGGCATTGCTCCGGCTACGGCCACGTTTTTACGGGAAAAAGACAGCGTGGTAGAGGAATAGGTATAAGCCAAATGTGTACAGTTAGTTGGCTATTCGAAGAGCAGCGGTATCACGTGTTTTTTAACCGAGATGAGCAACGCACACGACCGAAAGCCTGGGCCCCGCGTCGTTTTAATGCCGACCTCTGTTCCACCATAATGCCTGTTGATCCTCTGGGTGGCGGCTCCTGGTTGTCCACTAATACGGCGGGTATTACGCTTGCGCTGCTGAATTTCTATCAGGGGCACTTACCGAAAGGAAAGCTAACGTCCCGTGGGCAGGTTGTTCAGCGGCTTTCTTCTCTGGTTTCGGTAAGTGCGATCGAAAATACACTCCATAGTTTAACGCTGGAAGGGTTCGCTCCTTTCTCCTTATTGGTGTTTACACCGGATGGCGCTAGAGGAACAGAGGTACCGATGTGGCGTTGGGACGGCATGGTACTGGTTAAGCAAATGCAGGGCAGCCCGCTGATATCATCGGCAAGATGTTATGACAAGGTAGTGGCTGCGCGTATGGCGATTTACCGGGAAGCAATCGTCTCCAGAGAAAATAAGGTAACGGTAGAAAGTTTCTACCGGCTGCACCGGTTGCACGGCGACAAACCCTCGGCGACGAGTATTTGTATGCATCGGGAAGATGCCCGTACGGTCAGCTTTTCTCACATTGAGGTTTCGCCTGCGCATGCACACTTCCATTATTTGGATGGTGCGCCTTGCAGCAGAGCGGGTATGGAAACGCTTACGCTTGAGCGATAGCGCCTTTACCAATCCCTTCGTAGGCTTTTACGACAATGGTTTCCGAGGGATAGCGTTGCTTTAACTGCGTGGCTATGTGCTGTGCGATAAGTTCAACTGTGGAATCCGTATCGATTAAATAGCAGTGCTTTTTGGGCAAGGAAAGGGAAAATTCGCCCTGCTGAGAGCAATAGGCAAAAGCTACGTTGTCTGGGTCAAAAGCGGATTCGGAGGTACTACACAGGTCTTCTCGAGTGCCAATATAAATATCCTTCCACTGCTGTGCCCATTCCTCCATATCGCCTGTACTCAAATTGCCGTTACGCCAAATTTCGATTTTGGAGCGGTGTCCATGAGCAATGCGCTGGCAGTTGCCTTTGTGTTTTTTCAAACCGTGGCTGTAGTGATAGTAGGGGCCGTCAATGGTTTCGCAGGTGAATTTCAGCGTTAAGGATTGAACTGTGTCGGGGAATTCCGCTTTCAATTTCTGAATACACCATTGGGCGACAGATTGTGCTGTAATGCTTTCGGCATCGATTAAAGTAATCGCTTGTTTAGGTGAGGCGCACTTCAAAATATCGCCACTGTGCAAATGCCAGTTAATGCCGTAGCTACCGTTGTGCTCCTGTAACTGCAGGATGGCACTTTGTTGTGGTACCAGTAAGCAGTGGTCGAGCGTTGTATCTAACCATTCACGCAGTTTTTTCTTTACAATTCCAAAGTCGCACACCATACCCTGTTCGTCCAGGGTGCCGTCCAGTTCAACGCTGGCCAGCCAGGTTTCACCGACGAGTCCGCGTTGGGCATCGAGAAAACTGAAATCAATATTAGTGAGGTTGTCGACAAATAAACGCATAATAAAAGTTGCTTCGGGGTGGATAGACGGCAGCTATGTTACACCTTCAGAGAGAGGTAAGGAAAAAAGAATGGTTCTTTATCAGCTGGTTTTTTATGTCCCTAAAACTTATGTGGAATCGGTGAAGTCGGCGGTGTTTTCTGCCGGGGCAGGTAAATCGGGCGACTACGATCACTGTTCCTGGCAGGTGCTGGGGCAGGGGCAATTCAGGCCCCTGTTGGGAAGCTCGCCCTTTCTTGGTAACGAAGGTAATGTTGAAACCGTTGAGGAGTATCGGGTGGAAATGGTGATGGCAGCTGCCGTTCGTGACGTGGTGATTGCAGCGTTAAAACAGGCCCACCCTTATGAAGAACCTGCTTACTCGGTATGGCCGCTGGAAACTTAAGCTGGAAACGGAAGAATCTTACCTGTCTCGTCTTCCTCTAAAAAATTAGGTTGATCTGGTTTTAGCGCGCTATTTTTACCGTTGAGATAGTAGCTCAGCTGATTAACCGATTCGTGCATCATCCGAGAAATGGCAATACACGCTCCCATCGAGGATTTGTGCAGTTTCCTCTGGCAATCAATTTGAAACTGTAATCCGCGCAGGCGGCGTTGCATATCTTTTGGGGTTGCGGTGATCAGCGCTTCGATTTGCCGTAACCGGAAGGTCTCTAGCTCCTCCGGGCTATCTTTAGCCATACGCAACAGTTGATTAATGTCTGGCCAGTTTTTCATGAGCTTCTGCCTCTTACGTCATAGCGGGTAGCCGCAGTGCGTGCAGGGCTATCCATAAGTACAATCTGGCAGTGATTTACGGATTCCGGCTAATGGAATAAATCCGTTCAAGCTACCTTACAGCGGGTGAATGTACTTCACAGGATGTCTTTGGTAAGACCCGCTGGTTTATACTGTGTAAAAAACATGCTATCAAACTTCGATATGATATGTGTATAGGTAAAGCTATACGAAATAGCTATAAATAGAAGTCGTGCGCCTTGGCGGCCATATCAACATGAGTTTGTTTTTCGAGAGCTTTTGACGGCAGAGGGAATGAAGCGCTCTTTGGTGCTTGAGCGCCGATTTTTTGTGCTCTGGTCGTCGCGTAAATTGTGGCAATGGTGTTAGGATAAGCAGGGAAATAGGAACACCCTATGAATGATGCTCTTTTAAGCCAGGCAGCGGTGTTATTGGCGGTTTCAGATATGCCCGAGGGTGAAGAAGAGATTCTGCTTACCTTGCGAGCGGCTCATCTATCAAGCCATAGCGGCGAAGTGGCGTTTCCTGGTGGCAAGTGGGAACCGGGAGATCCGGATCTCTGCTTCACGGCCCTGCGCGAAGCTAGCGAAGAGGTGGGTTTGTCTCCCGATTCTGTCAAAGTGCTGGCTGAGTTGACTCCCAGTTATACGCGCGCCGGTACCCGCGTCACACCCTATATTGGCCGTATTCCCGCCTGTAGCGACCTCACGCCAAATTTCGACGAATTGTCCGACCTGTTCTGGTTGCCACTTTCAGTTTTAAAGTCCGATCTGCGGGTGAGAACGGACATCTATCGCTGGCAGGGAGAGGAGTACTGGGCGCCAGTTTATGAGTATGATGGGTTCACCATATGGGGTTTCACTGCGCGTGTATTGGTCGAATTTATGGCGACATTCTATGGTGTGGCTCTTGAGCGTGAGCACAGCGCACCGGAAGTGGTTTTTAATCGCTAGCAGATCGTTGAAAAACTATCTGCCCGGGTGTTAAAAATGGGTTGATGGCCTCGCCTACGTTTTTCAGTAAGCTGCTAGTCTATGAGTGGGGTTACGAGCCCATTTCCAGTACTTTCGCTTTCTCGATCCGGGTATCGCAAAACTCTACGATTTCAAATCGGTAGTTTCCAATTTGGAAGCTAACGCAGGCGTCGGGAATATTTTCCAGGTACTCCACAATAATACCGTTGATGGTTTTGGGGCCGTCGGTGGGCAGCTGCCAGCCAATGTTGCGGTTTACATCGCGAACAAATTCGGAGGCATCGATAAGGTACCAGTCGTTTTCGCACTCAACGATACCTTCGTAATCGTCTTCCGCAGCATCGGTACTGAAATCCCCTACAATCTCTTCCAGTAAATCGACCAGCGTGGCTATACCTTGTACATCTCCATACTCGTCAACCACTACCGCTACACGATGCTTTTGCTTTTGGAAGTTCATCAGCTGCGTGGGAAGTGGATTGGATTCTGGGATAAAGTAAGGTTCGCTCATATGCTCGCGAATTGCTTCGTGAGTGATGGTGGAATCATCACCGGTAAGAAAACGCGGGGCGTTGCGCAGGTGGAGAATGCCGGTCACATTGTTGATGTTGCCTTCGTAGACGGGTAGGCGTGTGTATTCGGTCTTGCGAATGGTGGCGAGAATTTTGGTAATATCGTCTTCCATGTCGATACCTTCCACTTCATTGCGCGGCACCATAATGTCTTCAACCGTGGCGTTTTCCAGGTCGAGTACATTCAGCAGCATGCCCTGGTGCTGATCGGGAATTAGTTCTCCAGCTTCATCTACTACTGTGCGCAGCTCATCCATGCGTAAGTGGTCTGCGCTACGAGCCTGGGATGGATCCATGCCGAATATGCGGGCAATGGCATTCGAAATTGAATTAATGAGCCATACAACAGGGTAGAGGATTACCAGCAAGGGGCGCAGGATCAAACTGGCTGGAAAGGCGATTCTTTCCGGGTAAACGGCAGCAACTGATTTTGGTGTAACCTCTGCGAAAATAAGGATTACCAATGTGAGTGCGATGGGTAGTACAAACACCGTTGCCCACTCGCCAAACAGGTGCGTGGTGACGGCACCGGCAATTAGGGTTGCGACAATATTAACGAGATTGTTGCCAATAAGGATCACGCCAATCAACCGGTCGGGTCTTTCCAGCAGGTGAGCGGCGCGCATCGCCCCCTTGTGTTTTTTCTTCACGAGGTGGCGCAGTCGGTAACGGTTTAGCGAGAGCATACCCGTTTCGGAGCTGGAGAAAAAAGCAGAAAAAGCTATAAGGGCGACCAGAATACCTATCAGCAGGTCGGTAGGGATGGTGTCCAATGAAATGATTGCCTGTTCGTATACGAAGCGCCTATCTTGAACGACTTTATCTGAGCGTTCAAGGGGGCTGGCGCCTATACACGCCCAAGAATAATTTCCAGAACCAATTTACTGCCGAAATAAGCGAGCATAAGTGCTGCAAATCCACCCAGGGTCCAGCGGATGGCGGCCGCGCCGCGCCAGCCAAGCGTGTGACGGCCCCACAATAACAGCGCATAAATTAGCCAGGATATCATCGAGAACACTGCCTTGTGTGAAAGGTGCTGCTCGGCAAAGCTCTCGGTAAACAAAAAGCCGGTGATAATCGATAGCGTAAGTAATATCTCACCGGCCCATACCAGCTCAAATAGCAATGTTTCCATGGTTTGAAGTGGCGGTAACAGCCCCATAACACCGCGCAGGTGCTTATGTTTGAGCTGATAGTTCTGGTACGAGAGTAGTAGAGCCTGAAGGCTGGCAATGGTCAGTAAACTGTAGGCCAGGATCGAGAGTAAAATATGGGAGATCGCCTTCAAACTGAGTTGACTGCTGGTTTTCATCACCGACTGCTCAAGCCCGGAAACCAATATTGCTGCGACGGACAGCGGCAGTAAAAATAAAAACAAGTTATGCAGAGGTTTGCGAATACTGCTAATCAGTACCACGAGGTTAATAACAGCAAAAAACAAAGAGGGTACTTTGAAGAATCCAAACTGATAGGCGGTTTCAGTCCTGATGGAGACAAACGCGGCGAGGAAGTGCGCTAACGTACCCAGAGCAATGAACGCGAGCAAGCGTTTCTCTTTTAGATCTTCCCTTCGCAGGGTTGAATGCAGTAAAAATGCCCAGGCGGCCAGATAAAAGAGGATGGTTGTAACGCTGAACATTAGAAAGTCGTTTCCGTAGCCCCGAAACCTTATAGGGTAGTGCTTAAGTGCCTTGAAAGGCAAGGGGCGCTGTATTGCTCTCGCTCGAGGGTTATAGAGCTAGGGGATACGTAAAGAATGAAAAATGGATGATGTTGACGGTAAAGTGCAGCAAAACGACGACGATTATGTTTCTTGTTAATGTGTACATCAGGCCGTACAGGAACCCTGCCATCATATAGACTGCTCCGGCATCACTCGTAAATGCGCCATGAGTAGCGGCAAAGAGTAGCGTCACAATGCCAAGCGCCATTACTTCGTTAGCGGTACTGCTCCTGAATAGCGTTGAAAGGTATTTCCCTATTTGCTCCTGTAAAAGGAGGCGCATAAAAGCTTCTTCCGATACACAGGTTACGAGCAGGTTCGAAACGCCGAATAAAAAGATAAGAGATGCTTCCTTATTGTGGTGTTCGAATCCCAGTAGTTTGTGACCCACGATCAGAATTCCTCCTGCAAAGGTAACGCTAAGCAGGCCCTGCTTAGCGTTACCTTTAATCGTTGCAGCATGTTTAGATCGTGTTTGGTAGAGGATAATCAGCGTGCAGTAGCCGGCGAGTAATTTTGCCGTATTAATGTAGTGGGCGTAAGGCAGACCGTTTTCGTGAAGCCGTAACCTTTCGAACAGTATGGGGTAGTCGAAATTTTGTGGGCGGTATATTCCAACTAAAAGTCCCAGAATTACGACGATCAACCAAAGAGCAAAGGTTTTTACGCTGGCGCCAGTGGTGGTGTAATGCCGGTAGGCGAGCAATGAGCCTGTATAGAGAACCACTAGGCCAAATACTGGCAGAGCGAGTATTCCTGCGAACAAAAACAAGACTGAAGCTAGGGTTACCGCTCCAAGCGTAGCGAGTAAAATCGTCTCCTCTGCAGTGCCTTTGGTTAATGTCCGTAATTTCATTATTATTCTCGTGTTGCGGGCATTTCCCATACCGCCTTTATTCGGGGGGAGGGGCTAAGCGCTCATTGCAAAAGCACAGGGTGTCGTATTTGTAAGCATCAACGATTATACTTGCTGCCCGCTGAAATCAGCGGGCCTTTTTACCTATTAACCGCCATAGATACTTAATAGCCCTATGTTTGAAAACCTCTCGGATCGCCTGACGCGTTCGCTGAAAAAGATCAGCGGTAAATCCCGTCTTAACCATGACAATATTCAAGGAGCTTTGCGCGATGTGCGTAAGGCCCTGCTGGAAGCGGATGTTGCGCTACCGGTTGTTAAGGACTTTATCAACCTTGTGCGCAAGCGTGCGCAAGGTGTAGAGGTGTCACAGGCTCTCAATCCCGGTCAGCAGTTTCTCAAAATTGTGGAGAGCGAGCTGACCCAATTGATGGGCGAGGCCAACGAAAAGCTTAATCTTGCCGTGCAACCGCCCGCAGTCATACTAATGGCGGGCCTGCAGGGTGCGGGTAAAACCACTACCGTTGCCAAGTTAGGCCGTTTTCTGCGCGAGAAAGAAAAGAAAAAGGTCATGGTGGTGAGTGCTGACGTATACCGCCCCGCCGCCATTAAGCAGCTGGAAACCCTGGCTGCCGAAGTAGAGGTTGATTTTTTTCCTTCCTCTAGCGAGCAAAACCCGGTGGATATCGCCAAAGCTGCTGTGGCTCAGGCCAAAAAAGTTCACGCTGATGTGCTGCTGGTGGATACTGCAGGTCGTCTGCATATCGATGAGGCCTTAATGGCAGAGATTCAGGGGCTGCACAAGGCGCTGAATCCGGTGGAAACGCTATTCGTTATCGATTCAATGATTGGTCAGGATGCGGTAAATACCGCTAAAGCCTTTAACGACGCTCTGCCATTAACCGGGGTGGTGCTGACCAAAACTGATGGTGATGCCCGTGGTGGTGCTGCATTGTCGGTTCGCCAGGTGACGGGTAAACCCATCAAGTTTATGGGTGTGGGGGAGAAAACAGAAGCGCTAGAGCCTTTCCATCCGGACCGTGTTGCTTCTCGTATTTTGGGTATGGGTGACATCATGTCCCTTATCGAAGATGCAGAGCAAAAAATCGACAAGGTCAAGGCCGAAAAGCTGGCTAAGAAGGTGCAAGCGGGCAAACGTTTTGACTTGGAAGATTTGCGCGATCAGTTACAGCAAATGCAGAATATGGGTGGCATGGGCGCCATGCTGGAAAAACTGCCAGGCATGGGGAATATGGCGCAGATGGCCGAGCAGGCGAATGTAGGTAAACAGTTCAAGCAGATGGATGCGATTATTGGTTCGATGACACCCGGCGAGCGCAAGAACCCGGATATTCTCAATGGCTCCCGTAAGCGTCGCATTATCTTGGGGTCTGGAACCCAGATTCAAGACCTGAACCGTCTGCTCAAACAGCACAAGCAAATGAGTAAGATGATGAAGAAAATGAAAGGAGGCGGCCTGCAGAAGATGATGCGCGGTATGGGCGGTATGTTTCCGGGAGGTGGTGGCCCTGGTGGAATGCCTCCAATGGGGGGCGGAGGATTGCCCCCTGGTATGGGTCAGTAGGGCATAAAATAACGCGGTGTGCCGGACGTGGAAAGATTAACCAAATTAGCTCTATACAAGGGTATAGCTTTCCATTAAAATACGCCGCCTTTCGCAGGTACCCCCAATTGGTTGGGAGCTGGTACCCGATTACAAGAATTTATTACAGGAAAGACTTACATGGTAAGCATTCGATTAGCTCGCGGCGGTTCCAAAAAGCGTCCTTTTTATCATTTGACAGTAGCAGACAGTCGTAAGGCCCGAAATGGTCGTTACATCGAGCGTGTGGGTTTCTTTAATCCAATCGCGCGTGGCCAGGAAGAGCGTCTACGCGTTGATTCCGAGCGTTTGGAATACTGGCAGGGTCAGGGCGCGCAGATTTCTGACCGCGTTGCCAAATTGCTGAAAGAAGTTTCAGCTGCTGCCTAAGTTAGACCGAGAATCCTTGCGCCAGTGATAGCCAAACGTTCAAACCTTATTTCAGTTGGGCGGCTCACTGGCGTTTTTGGTGTTAAGGGTTGGGTAAAAGTTAAATCTTCGACCCAGCCTGAAGAAAAGATTCTGGAGTATTCGCCCTGGTGGTTGAAAACTCGCCACGGCGTGAAGGCTGTTGAAATTGATGGCTACCAACATCACAGCAATGGATTAGTTGTCCATATAAAAGGTGTTGATGATCGCGATGAGGCTGCTGCGTATACGCTTGTGGATGTCGCGGTGGAAAGAGGCCAGTTGCCCGAGTTGGACGAGGGCGATTACTACTGGCACCAGTTGATAGGCCTGAGAGTGATCAGTGAGTACGATGGCGCGGTCTGCGACCTAGGTGTTGTGGATAAGCTGCTTGAAACCGGCGCTAATGATGTGTTGGCAGTTAAACCCAGCGAAGCCAGTATTGATGATCGCGAGCGTTTGGTGCCTTACGTGCCGGATGTCTATGTAAAGGCTGTCGATCTCGAAAGCGAAGAAATAAGGGTTGAATGGGACCCAGAGTTTTGATCTTGATGGCGGTGCGCTAATGAAGGCTACGGTCATCACGCTCTTCCCTGAAATGTTTCGGGCGATCACCGAAAGCGGTATTACCCGCAGGGCGGTTGAGCGAGGTTTGATAGAGTTGGACTTTATCAATCCAAGAGAATTTACTCACGACAGGCATCAGACTGTCGATGACAGACCCTATGGCGGCGGGCCGGGCATGGTTATGAGGGTAGAGCCTCTTGCTGAAGCTTTAAGCGCAGCTTGTGAGCGATTGAGTGTTGCTCGTGAAGATGTAAAGGTTATTTATCTTTCACCACAGGGCAAAACGCTCAATCGGGGGGAGGTTGCAGCGGTAAGCGATTATGCCAATGTGGTCTTAATTGCGGGCCGTTACGAGGGTATCGATGAGCGCTTTATTGATACTTATGTCGATGAGGAAATCTCCATCGGTGACTATGTGCTGAGCGGCGGAGAGTTGCCAGCTATGGTGTTGCTAGATGCACTGATCCGCAAGCTTCCCGGGGCGTTGGGAGACGATCAGTCAGCAGAGCAGGATTCCTTCGAGGATGGGTTGCTGGATTGTCCGCATTACACCCGCCCTGAAGAGGTTGAAGGCAAGCGAGTACCCGATGTACTGCTTTCTGGAGACCACAAAAGAATTGAAAACTGGCGTTTGCAGCAGTCATTGGGGAGAACCCTCCTGCGCAGGCCAGATTTACTAAAGGCTAAGAGTCTTAGTCCGGCACAGCAGAAGCTGCTCGATGCATTCGTCGAGCAGAGGGTTGAGCTAAAAACTAACAACTGAATTTAACGTATTCGACTAGCCGAGAGGCTATATATTTAACAGGAGCAAGCCATGAGTTCTAAGAACAAAATTATTCAGGAGCTGGAGAGCGAGCAGCTCAAGCAAGAGCTTCCCGAGTTCAGCCCCGGTGACACTGTGGTTGTTCAGGTTAAAGTAAAAGAAGGTGATCGTGAGCGTCTGCAGGCCTATGAAGGTGTTGTTATCGGCAAGCGTAATCGTGGCCTGAATTCTGCTTTCACTGTACGTAAGATCTCCAACGGAGTGGGTGTGGAGCGTAGCTTCCAGACGCACAGCAAGCAGGTTGATAGCATTACGGTTAAGCGTCGTGGTGATGTTCGTCAAGCTAAGCTTTACTACTTGCGTGAACTGACCGGTCGAGCAGCTCGGATTAAAGAGAAGCTTAACTAAGTTATACGAAATCATCGTATTAGCTTTCTACAAACCCTGGCATAACTGCTGGGGTTTGTTGCGTTTGGCTTTTCTTATTTCGAATTCATACCAAAATAAGTCCTGCTACACATTTACGGCAGGGAACCGTGCTAGACTATTGCGCTCTAACCGTTCTATCCCGAGATTGCCTTGGGTGCCGATTGCCTGGTCTCCGGAGCAGGCCAAAATACAAATATAACAACAAAAAATTACCCGATGAGGACGCTATGAAAAACAGATTCCCCCTTATATCTCAGTTAGTGGCTGTAGCCGCTACTATTGCAATGATGAGCCTGACTGCATGCTCCAGCGAGGCCGAAAGTGCAAAGGCAGCCGGAGCCCCTGCAGGCGTTTCTAAAGGGCCAGGCGCTCTCGAAAAATTGTCTGACGACGACCACAAAAGCGCGGCGGCGGCAATTGAAAAAGCCCTGCTGGCAGCCAATGAAAATCTGCGAGTTCGTGCTATTCAGCCCTCCGTTATCCCCGGTGTTTACGAAGTACAGATAATGGGCAAAGGCATCATTTACATGGAAAAAACAGGCAGTTACTTTATAGACGGTAAACTGCTGCAGATTGTTGGTAAAGACATTGTGAATGTCACTGACAAGAGCATGATCGGTTTACGTGAAGAACTGTTGGCTGGAGTGAAAAAAGAAGATGCCATCGTTTTTTCGCCGGCGGGTGAAGTGAAAGCCAGTATAGCGGTATTTACCGATGTTGATTGTGGCTTTTGTCAGAAGTTGCATCAGGAAGTGCCTGCGCTCAATGAGTTGGGAGTTGAAGTTCGTTACCTAGCCTACCCTCGCGCAGGTATTGGCTCCAACTCCTATAATAAAATTGCTTCTGCCTGGTGTGCCGACGACCCCCAGGAAGCGTTGACTAAGCTTAAAAATCGTCAGGAAATTGAGACCAAGGTATGCGACGGCAATCCCGTTGCTAGTCAGTATGAGTTGGGCCAGCAAATGGGGGTTACAGGTACGCCAGCCATTGTGATGACTAATGGCGAGTTGATCCCGGGCTATATGCCTGCCGCACGATTAGCTGAGCGTATTGGCATATAAGCCTCTCCTCTAACGTTGTATCAAGAAAGGGGCGAAAGCCCCTTTTTCTGTTCTTAATGAATGGATTTTTGGTGAAGCGCGCGCAATCTTCAATTCATTGATGGCAGCGCATTGACAGCTTATTGCGGCGTCAGTAAGGTTGCGGTTCATTTTTCTGCTGTCGGATAAAACCGCCAGTTCATCCTAGTAAAGTTGAGGAAATCACTTTGAAAGCGGTAAATGTCGGCATCTGCGGTCTGGGTACCGTTGGCGGTGGTACTTTTAATGTTCTCACCAGAAATAAATCTGATATTGATGCGAAGGCCGGGCGGCACATTAACATTACCCACGTGGCCGCTCGTCAATTAAATCCGGATTGTGATACTTCTAGCGTTAAAGTAAGTGATGATATTTTTGCTGTAGCGGAAGATCCCAATGTAGATATTCTGGTTGAGTTGATCGGCGGAACAACTATAGCCAAAGATCTGGTGCTCAAAGCCATTCAGAATGGCAAGCATGTTGTCACGGCCAATAAGGCGCTTATTGCTGAGTTCGGTAATGAAATTTTTGCCGAAGCGGTTAAAAACAAAGTAACGGTTTCTTACGAAGCGGCGGTAGCGGGCGGTATTCCCATTATTCGTGCTCTGCGCGAAGGTTTGGCTGCGAATCGTATTGAGTGGCTGGCTGGTATTATCAACGGTACAGGCAATTTTATTCTTACCGAAATGCGTGACAAAGGGCGTGCATTTGAGGATGTTTTGAAAGAAGCTCAGGCGTTGGGTTATGCGGAAACTGACCCCACTTTTGATGTGGAAGGTATTGATGCTGCCCACAAACTGGTGATTTTGTCGTCCATTGCTTTTGGTATGCCACTACAGTTTGAAAAAGTTTTCACCGAGGGAATTACGGCTATTTCGTCTGCCGATGTTGCCTATGCGGATGAACTGGGCTACCGCATCAAGCATTTGGGTATCACCCGTCGCCGTGAGAATGGAGTCGAGTTGCGCGTACACCCCACGTTGATTCCCTCCAGTCGTTTAATTGCCAATGTGGATGGGGTAATGAACGCAGTTCTGGTGAAAGGCGATGCTGTTGGGCCAACGCTGTATTACGGCGCTGGAGCTGGCGCAGAACCAACGGCTTCTGCGGTTATTTCCGATATCGTGCACGTCGCGCGCTCTGTGAATGGCGACACTTCTGAAGTTGATTACGACGCAAACGTACCGCACCTGGGGTTTGCCACCGATCAGCTCAGCAATTTTAATATCCTGCCAATTGAAGAAGTGGAAACCGCATACTATTTACGTATTTCTGCTCTCGATCAGCCTGGTGTCCTGTCGAAAATTACGCAGATCATGAGTGAAGCGGGTATCAGTATTGAGGCTTTAATTCAAAAAGAGCCGGCGGAGGGGCAGGACCATGTTCCCGTTATTCTGTTAACTAACCGCGCGTTGGAGAAGCAGATCGTAGCGGCGGTTTCCAAAATTGAACAGTTGGATTCAGTTGCCGAGAGCGTCGTTCGTATCCGTGTTGAGTCTTTGAAGTAAGCAATGTTGCTTCATAATTGATTAAAGAGAACTAAATCGTGAAATATATCAGTACCCGTGGTGACGCTCCGAGCCTCAGTTTTGAGGAGGTGGTGCTAACGGGCCTTGCCAGCGATGGTGGGCTATATTTGCCTGAGACCCTGCCGCAGTTTTCGCAGGACGAAATCGCTTCCTGGACCGGTCTTGACTATAAAGAGTTAGCCTTAAAAATTATTTCTCCATTTGTCGATGGCGAAATCCCCGAGGCAGATCTAAAATGCCTTATTGACGCTTCCTACGATACGGTATCGGGGAAGGGCTTTCGTCACGAAGCTATTGCGCCTTTAGTGCAAACCGGTCACAACGAATGGGTGCTGGAACTGTTCCAGGGGCCAACGTTGGCGTTTAAAGATTTTGCGCTGCAATTCCTCGGTCATTTGTTGGATTACGTATTGAAAAAGCGCAACCAGAAGGTTGTGATTATGGGTGCAACCTCTGGTGATACCGGCTCTGCCGCTATTGAAGGTTGTCGTGATTGTGAGAATGTGGATATTTTTATTTTGCACCCCTATCAGCGCGTATCCGATGTTCAACGCCGTCAAATGACAACGGTATTGGAAGATAATGTACATAATATTGCGCTCAAAGGTAATTTTGATGATTGTCAGAATATGGTGAAAGCCAGCTTCGCTGATCAATCGTTTTTACCAGAAGGCCGTCAGTTGGTCGCTGTCAACTCCATTAACTGGGCACGGATTATGGCCCAGATCGTTTATTACTTTTACGCATCCCTCGCGCTGGGTGGCCCGTACCGTAAAGTGTCCTTTTCTGTACCGACAGGAAACTTCGGTGATATTTTTGCGGGTTATCTGGCCAAGCGTATGGGGTTGCCCGTTGAACAGCTTGTGATAGGTACTAACAGTAACGATATTCTGCACCGTTGTATCAGTGATAACGACCACAGCGCTCAACCGCTGGTTCATTCGTTGTCACCCAGTATGGATATTATGGTATCGAGTAACTTCGAGCGTATGTTGTTCGATTTGCACGACCGTGATGGCGCGGCGATCAAACAGCTAATGGATGCCTTCAAGGCCGGTGGTGACTTGAAGCTTGGCGATGAAGTGTTGGCGAAAGCTCGCGAATTGTTCAGCAGTTACCGCCTGGATGACGAGGAAACGTTAGAGGTTATTCGCGACGTGTTCGACAGCACTGAATATCTATTAGATCCTCATACGGCAATCGGCGTACAAGCGGCGCGTAAAACTCGTCGAAGCACCAGTACACCCATGATATGCCTCGCGACGGCTCACCCGGCGAAGTTCCCAGAAGCGGTGAAAAAAGCCGGTCAGGCAGCCGACCCTGTGTTGCCTCATCATATGCAGGATCTGTTTGAGCGAGAAGAGCGTTATCAGGTGCTAGATAACGAAATCGGTCAGGTTCAGGCATTTATGCAGGCGCAAATCTAGGGCGTTTCTCAATAAGCAGGCCTTAGGTGGTTTTGGTCTGCTCGGAGTTTCCTTGGCCCTGTCTCCTTTCGAATTGTAACCCGTAGTTATTTACCTATAACTGCGGGTTTTTTATTTGAGTCGTTTGCCGATATATTGGCATGTATCTTGTTACGCGCAGCTTTGTCGTTGATAGATAAAAAGCGGTTTCTCCGCGGAGGTCTCTATGACGGAAACATTCACTTTTGCTATGTGGCTTTTTACGGCGATAGCGTTGCTATCGCTACTTGCGTTGATTGCCTTTGCACGTGATCAGCAGCGCAAGCGTTTACTGGTTGGGATTCAAATACTGCAGGCCGGTCGCATTATGCTGGTGCATCTGCAGAAACACAGAGGCCTAACCAGTGCACGCCTTTCGGGTATTACGGATAAATCTTCAGAAATATTACCGCTGCGAGATCAGGTTGTCGCTGATATTGCGAAGCTATCTGCTTTAAGCGATTGGCTTTCTGTAAATGAAAATTGGCAGGGTATGACCAGTCATTGGGCGGGGCTGTCGGTCAATTGTGAGACGATGGCGGCTGAGGATTGTTTCGACCAGCATTCACGTTTAGTTGTGGCCCTGTTGCAGCTTCTGGGTGATGCGGCCAACCACTTTAAGGTTGAAGAAAATACTCGCTACACAGGAACCAAAGTCGTGTGGAAAGAATTTCTTTCCATGGGGGAATTTATTGGTCAGTGTCGGGCCCTGGGTATGCAGGTATTGGCTGGCAATCTCTCTGCAGACACGCGGCAGAAATACCGGGAAATGATTAGTGGCAACTTAGTAATTATTTCTATGCAGCTTGAAAGAAATTTCTGTATTAGCAATAAACAGAAGCAGGACGTTGAGTTGTTTATCGCGTTTGTAAAAGCACAAATATTTGAGGGACTGGGCGTTGTGTCAGCCTCTGAATATTTTAATATCGCCAGCGCCACCATCGACATGGTTTACGATCAGTTCGACAGTGAAATGCAGCGTTTTCATCGGAAAATTAGCCGTGTCTCACAGGTGTGAGTATGTGGTAATCAATAATGTCTTGGCGCTAGTTTTCCGCCGAGACAAAAATGAAAGGGGTCTCAAGTGGGCGCGTTGGTGATCAGGTCCGGCGAGTGAGCTTGGAGCAGGGGTTCTTTAATCTTGTCCGGTTGGCAATTGCTTTGTTTTGGTAAGAACGCTGCAGAAAGCGGAAAAATTACTTGCAGCGTTTCGCTACTGAGCACTATTGGGCCGCAGTAAGCCCCCTGATTTATTCAGCCAGTTAAACGTTAAATTAATCCTTGTTATCCATCCATCTTTATCAATAATATCGACTAAATGATTAAAAATATTCGAAGACGCACGCCAGTAAAACCAAGTGACCGCAGCATGGAGACGCTTCCTCCATTATTGCAGAACGTGTTACTAAATAGAGGTGTTGGCTCTATGGATGGTGTTGATTACCAGCTAAAACAATTACTAAAGCCCGATGCGATGCGTGGGCTTGAAGCCGCCACAGAATTACTGTTTAACGCGCTAACGAATCAGCAGCGAATATGTATTTTGGGTGACTTTGACGCGGATGGTGCAACCAGTACAGCCCTGGCTGTTCGGTGCTTAAGAGCTTTTGGTTTTACTAAAGTCGACTACCTTGTTCCTAATCGTTTTGAGTATGGCTATGGGCTAACGCCTGAAATTGTCGAGCAGATCGCCAAGCTCTCCCCTGATTTGTTAATAACGGTGGACAACGGGATTGCCAGTCTCGATGGAGTACAGGCTGCGCACCGCCATGGTATGAAAGTACTCGTTACCGACCACCACTTACCTGGCGGGACTCTGCCAGAGGCTGAAGCCATTGTGAACCCCAACCAGCCCCATTGTGAGTTCGGGAGTAAAAATCTCGCGGGTGTTGGTGTTATTTTTTATGTGATGAATGGCTTGCGGGCGCGCTTGAGGCAAGAGGGCTGGTTTGAACAGCAGCAGCTCGCTGAACCCCGAATGTCTGAGGTTCTTGACTTGGTGGCTCTAGGTACGGTGGCAGATGTGGTGCCGCTGGACCACAATAATCGGATTCTTGTCGAACAAGGCCTGCGGCGCATGCGAGCAGGTTATTGCGCGCCGGGTATTCGCGCCTTGTTTGAAGTAGGTGGCCGCTCACTGCAGCGCTTAACAGCATCTGACTTGGGGTTTGTGGCTGGTCCAAGGCTGAATGCTGCAGGGCGGTTGGATGATATGAGTTTGGGAATTCGTTGCCTGTTGGCGGAAAGTGCCAATGAAGCTCGCCAGATTGCCTCGGAGCTGGATAGCCTTAATCGCGAGCGGCGCGCTATCGAAGGCTCGATGCAAAAAGAAGCGATGGGCTTCCTCGATAGCCTCTTGCAAGAGCAAACGAGCTGGCCCTTGGGTCTTTGTCTCTACAAGGAGGATTGGCACCAGGGCGTCATTGGTATTCTAGCTTCCCGTATTAAAGATAAGCTGCACAGGCCAACGATTATTTTTGCCTCCAGTGGAGAAGGTTCTCTCAAAGGTTCCGGGCGATCTATTCCCGGTGTTCATTTGCGTGATGTTCTAGATCGTGTGGCCACTGGCTGGCCTGGCTTACTGAGTAAATTTGGTGGGCACGCGATGGCGGCGGGGTTATCGTTGGATGAGTCAAGGCTCGCGGAGTTCGAGACCGCATTCGAAAGCGTTGTGAGTAAGTTGCTGAATGGCCAAGCGCCAGAAGCTGAATTGTTAACCGACGGGGAGCTGGAGGTTGACGCTTTTAGCCTTGAAAGCGCACTGCAATTGGAGCAGTTTGGGCCCTGGGGGCAGTCTTTTCCCGAGCCCTGTTTTGATGGTAATTTTCGGATCCTGTCCCAGAGGCTGGTGGGAGAGAAACATTTGAAGTTGCAGCTCACACCTGCCGAGTATTCTGGCGTGGCGCTGGATGCCATCGCCTTTAATGTGGATGTGGAAATATGGCCGAATCAGGAGCTGCACTACGTTAAGCTAGCTTATAAGTTAAACGTTAACGAATATCGTGGTGAGCAAAAGCTGCAGTTGATGGTGGATTATTTGGAGCCGATTACGAATTAGCGCGCTAGGCCGTTTTTGCCCAGCTAAGGGCGGCGCGGCGCCTTTCTACATAGACAAATTCTGATTTTCCCGTACGAGGGTGTAAGCGGTGCCGAAAGTGGTGATGATCTTCGCTGGAGCCCATATATTCCCAGCAGACATCCATAAACAAGCATATGGCATCACCCTCATTTAGAGGATAATTCGATAATTCTTCCCACATTTGCAGCCATTCTTTGTGGTCCGCTTCCAGGAATTCCATGCGTGTTCTTCTCACTAAAAGGTCATTTCAGTAAGTTATTGTAGTTTTATAAGGTTGTTTGTCAACAAGATCTTTTAAGTTGTTGATATTTAAAGTTATATTTGTTTTCCGATAGCCGTTCCTGGTGGGGTCGGCTATCGGAGGTAAAGAGTAAGTCCTAGGGTTCGATAACGTCTGGATTGACGACAATGGAAGTCGGTACAACGCCGTTGTAGCTAAAAAAGGTAACGGCTTGTTGCAATAACTCAAAAAACGCGGCTTCGCTACTGGTTGGTGCCGCCGCCGCCGTGTGATCGCCCTCGATATAACGGCTGACCAAAATGGCAGGTTTACCCGTTGCTGTAGCCTCTGCAGTTTTTATGGCTCCGGCAAGTGCTACGAGGGGCTCCGTTCCTGTCAGTGGGGCCGATAGGTTTTCGATACTAAAGCCACTTTCGGTTATCATCTGCAGTGGTGAATTAGCTTCACCCCAAATGGTGTCCGCAGCGTTGGGGATAACTTGATCGCCGATAATTTCCGAGAAAAGTATACCAGTATTACCGTATTGGCTCAGCAGCGAGATAAAGTTAGCGGGGTCGCCGGAATCGACAACGCCCTGGAATACATTGAAATACGTTTCGAGGCCGCTGGTGCCTGGCATAAGCTCCTCACTGGCAGTGGCGAGTGCAGGCAAAATTCTGGGCGAGAAACGGGGCGAATTACTGAGTAATCGTGTAACCATCCCGCCACCAGAATTTGCCACCAGGGCCTGAATCTTCGGCAAACTGCTGAAGGGACTTGCCTGTATGGCAGGGTTGTTATTGAGGGCGATGAAATTAATCGCATCCATTGCCCCCAGTGATAATCCGTAGACATAGACCCGGCTGGTATCGAAGTCGGGCAGGCCATCGCCATCGATATCCATCGTCGCCAGAGAGGCATTCAAGTTGAGCAGGTCGAGCGCCATCTGACGCAGAGAGTCGCGCGTACTAGCGAAGTTTTTCAAGTTAATATAGAGCGTACCGGAGCTGCCAAATCTCCCTGCATAGCTCATGGGAACCGCATTGGCAGCGGCGTCGGCGGTAAAATCATAATGACGCTCGGTAAGGCTTTCCGATACTTGTGCATCAGGCAGATTGGCTTCCGTTGCCATATCGGGATCTGTAACACTGTGCAGACCGTCAAGCAGTGCGCCGTCAGCATCTATCCCATGTAAGGGGCGATCGATGGTTATCGACGCAAAGCAGGGCGCACCGGAAGGACCCGTTTGTGTACTGTTGATGCAGGCGAAGGCCATCGCGTCAGCTACTGGCAGTGTTGAACTGCGTTCAGCGGTAATGCCGGGAATTGAAATAACAACTGGCCAGCCCGCTTCGGGCTTGGTAATGCCAAATAGAGCAAGTGTGCTGGGTTCGGGCAGAGTTGCAATCAGTGGAACAGTGACATTCGCTTGTTTGGCCGGGAAGGGAAAGCGGTAGGTAATTTTGTTGGATGGCGGTGTTGTACCCATTTCCTTGCTCTGGGCAATATCAAGCAGAGCGCCGATGGTGTTTGCATCGGCTTGCCAGCTACTATTGGTGATATTACTGCCATCGTCGCCTTCGGGTAACGGTTGATAGATCGGCAGAGCGATCTGCCCTTGATAGATCAGAGCTGGAGCCTGAAGTGCAGGGTTGATGTTCGACGCCAAATCCACACGGTAGAAGCTGTTCTCTCTCGCTGCGGGAATCGGAAATATTGCACTAACGGCTGCGTTTGCTCCCTGAGCTAAAGCGGCAACGGTTCCAGCTGCTTCGGTTGCGATATCGACATAGGGCTGCTGATCCCCCTGCTGGGCATCGCCACTATCATGTACCGCCATTGCCGCTTCCGCCACTGCTCTTTGCATGATATAGGCCGCCGAGCCATCCGATGCGATAGACGCATAATCTGCACCGTTGGCAATGGCGCCGACAAGTGCTTGGCTGTAGAGAGTATTGGGCGAGCCATCGGGCAGCTGGGGAGAGGTTAGCAGAGCGTGCAGGGTACTGTTGATTGCGCCATCTGTAACTGAAGTCATGGCGCTGTTATCGCCATTGACGTTGTATTCGCCGGATACCAACTTGGCAATTGCACCTTGTTTATATTGCGTGCTGAGTGATTTCTCAAAGAAGGTTTCAGGCGCGGCCAGGCTGGTAAGCACAGCGTCTGTACCGCCGGTTGTGAAGGTTAATGTAAAGATAATCTCTTCTGCCGACGGGGCTTGCAAGGGGACGCCTGCGGCTTCAAAGACACTGCTGATAAAACTGAAATACCCGCCAGCAAGACGCTCCCAGCCCTGTATGGCTCCTCTAACTGGGTCAAGCCCCAGATTCCCCAGATTGCTTTCCGGGTTACGGATAAAATCATAAGCACTTGAAGGGTAAACAAAATTGCCCTCCGCATCGAGTATGCGAGTAATAACGACCAGATATTTGGTTTCGGGCTGTAAGGGCTTAAGTGGCGTAATACGAATGGTATTGTTGTCGACACCGTCAAGGCTGATAAGCTCTGCGCGTACGGTAGGCCTAGCCAATTCGGCCATCATTGTGGCATTGCGGGTCGCAGCAGCGGTTTGAAAAACAACGGCTTCGGAGAAAGTGGGCACTTCCACGCTGGTACCGTTCACGGAGGCTTGGACCAGTGCATCACCTCCTGGATAGCTGAGAGGCAGAAGGAACACGTTTTGGTAAGGGTTGGGAGCCACGTTGCCATCGACACCGATAAAACTGGACGCGTCCAGTAACTGAGAATCATCCAAAGAACCGCTGAAGGCAATATCGATAGGCGCGAGAACCGAGTTGCCATCCAAATGGTCTATACCGCTGATAACAGGGTTTGCAGGGTCTTTGCCAGCATACATAGTGCCATCGGCTAACGGTTCGCTGCCAAAGAGAAGATCATTGGGGATAGGGAGTTCATTGGTTGCAGGGCTGAAAACAACGTAGGTCTTATCAGCGGGAGCAACGCCATCTTCTGGCTGGTTATCGTCGTTATTGGAGCATCCGTTTAAGAATAACAGGGTCACTGCGAGAGCGAGGGTGGTTTGGCGCCTAACCATGTTTTGCTACCTCTGTAAGTTATTATTGGAAGTGTAGACGAGGTGGTGTTTACTGCTATGGTCTTAAAGCCTTTAGCCGCGACACATTTAGCCAATGTTAACAAGCTCGTTCGCAACTGTTAACCTGTACTCACCGTGTTTTTCCTTCATTTGTTGAAACATGTGGCCTGAGGTACAATGCGCGCGCATTTTTCTCCCGTTTCTGAATGGTTCTTCTATGGAAATTAATCCCCTATTGAATAAGTTGGCTGATCTACAAGCACGTACTGATGTGCTTAGGGGGTATCTTTGAATACGCTGAGAAGAAAGAGCGTTTAGTCGAAGTAGAGCTGGAGCTGGCTGAACCAGACGTTTGGAGCGAGCCGGAGCGCGCGCAAACATTGGGGCGAGAGCGCTCCTCGCTGGAAGCTGTAGTCGAAACCATCGAAAACCTAGACCAGGGTGTCGTAGACGGTCGTGATTTGATCGATATGGCGGTTGAGGAAGACGACGAAGATATTATCGCCGATGTGGAAGGTGAAATTGCCGGCCTGGAGCAGCAGTTGGCCAAGTTGGAATTTCGTCGTATGTTTTCTGGCGAGATGGATCCCAACAATGCTTATTTGGATATCCAATCGGGTTCCGGCGGCACGGAGGCTCAGGACTGGGCCGAAATGATCTTGCGTATGTATTTGCGCTGGGGCGAAGATCGAGGCTTCAAAACCACGCTTGAGGAAGCGTCCTCCGGGGAAGTGGCAGGTATTAAAAGTGCCACGATTCGTTTTGAAGGTGAGTATGCTTTTGGCTGGTTGAGAACAGAAACCGGCATCCATCGCTTGGTACGTAAATCGCCGTTTGATTCCGGTAATCGTCGCCACACTTCCTTTGCGTCCGTTTTTGTGTCGCCAGAAATTGATGACAATATTGAGATTGATATCAATCCCTCCGATGTTCGTACCGATACTTACCGTGCATCCGGTGCTGGTGGTCAGCACATCAACAAAACCGATTCTGCTGTCCGTTTAACTCACGAGCCCAGTGGGGTTGTAGTGCAATGCCAGAGTGAGCGCTCACAACATGCTAACCGCGATAAAGCCTGGAAAATGCTGCGTGCGCGTGTCTACGAACAGGAGCTGCTCAAGCGCAATACCGAGAAGCAGGCAATGGAAGATAGCAAGTCGGATATTGGCTGGGGCAGCCAGATTCGTTCTTATGTGCTGGATGATCAGCGTATTAAGGATTTGCGTACAGGTGTCCAAACGAGCAACTGTCAGGCTGTTCTGGATGGCAAGCTGGATGATTTTATTGAAGCGAGCCTGAAAGCTGGTTTATAAATGTTATTTCGCTGCACGGAGAGTCTGTGCAATTTCTTCAATGGGGCTGAGCGCCAATACACGCCGTTATTCTGCGCTGATTTCCCCAGTCTATCGTTCCAGAATACCGTATAGCGATGTCGGCGACGACCTCAGAATAAACGCTACACACTCTTCTGGTCCGACACCCTTTTCATATTAGTTAAGTTAGGAATCACTATTCCATGAGTAAGCAAAATCCAAACGACGTTCAACAAGATGAAAACAAACTGATCGCCGAGCGTCGTGCCAAACTGGCTGAGCTGCGAGAGCAAGGTAACCCTTTCCCCAACAGCTTCCGCCCAACCGCAAAAGCGCAGGATTTACAGAACACCTACGGTGAAGAAACCAAGGAGGCATTGGAAGGGAAAGGCATGACCTTTTCCGTTGCGGGCCGGGTGATTCGCAACCGCGGTGCCTTTATGGTGATTCAGGATGGCAGTGGCCAGATCCAGCTGTATGTCACCAAAGAAGCGCGACCTTTTGCCAAGTCCCTTGATTTGGGCGATATCATTGGTGTTAGTGGTGTACTGCACAAATCCGGTAAGGGCGATCTTTACGTGAATCTGGACGAGTACCAAATGCTCACCAAGGCTTTGCGCCCGTTGCCAGACAAATTTCACGGTCTGGCTGATCAGGAAATGCGCTACCGCCAGCGCTATGTGGATTTAATTGTAAACCCGGATGTACGCAATACCTTCGTGACCCGCTCTAGGGTTGTACAGTTTATCCGTGACTACTTGAATGGCCGTAATTTTCTGGAAGTGGAAACACCCATGCTGCAGGCCATTCCTGGCGGCGCGACTGCACGACCATTTGAGACTTACCACAATGCGTTGGATATCGATATGTTCCTGCGTATTGCGCCTGAGCTTTACTTAAAGCGATTGGTTGTCGGTGGCTTTGAGCGTGTGTACGAAATTAACCGCAATTTCCGTAATGAGGGATTGTCTACCCGCCACAACCCCGAATTTACAATGTTAGAGTTCTACCAGGCTTACGCCGATTACAATGACCTGATGGATCTAACCGAAGATATGCTGCGCCAGTTGACGGAAACCGTTCTGGGTTCAACTACCGTTGTGAATACCAAACCGGCGAAAGACGGTGAAGAAGCCGAAACGGTAACCTATGATTTCTCCAAGCCTTTCCAGCGTTTAAGTGTGTTCGATTCTATTTTGCACTTTAATCCGAAATTAAACAGCGACAATATTAATACCTTGGATGCGGCCAAAAAAGTGGCCGGGGATTTGGGTATTCCCGTTAAGGATTTCTGGGGATTGGGTAAGATACAAATTGAAATCTTCGAAAAAACTGTTGAGCATCGTTTAGAACAACCAACGTTTATCACAAAATATCCAACCGAAGTTTCACCGCTGGCACGCCGCAGTGATAACAACCCATTTGTTACTGATCGTTTTGAGTTTTTTGTTGGCGGAAGAGAAATTGCCAATGGGTTTTCCGAGCTTAACGATGCCGAAGATCAGGCCGAGCGTTTTCAGGCTCAGGTTGCGGAAAAAGATGCAGGAGATAACGAAGCAATGCACTACGATGCCGATTATGTGCGTGCTCTGGAATACGGATTACCGCCAACGGCGGGTGAGGGTATAGGGATTGACCGCTTGGTCATGTTCTTGACTGACTCTCCATCCATACGCGATGTTTTACTCTTTCCTCATATGCGCCCCGAATAGTTAACAGGGTAAATTATGATGGAAAGCAATAACAAAATAAAATTGCATTCAAGCTGGATGGATGTCGTGGGCGAAGAATTTGATAAGCCCTATATGCAACAGCTAAAACGGTTTTTACAGGAAGAAAAATGCGCAGGGAAAAATATTTTCCCTGCTGGCGGTAATGTTTTTAACGCGCTTAATACAACACCCTTTTCCGACGTTAAAGTTGTTATCTTGGGGCAAGACCCCTACCACGGTCCGGGTCAGGCACACGGACTGTGTTTTTCGGTTTTGCCCGGTGTTCGCTTTCCTCCATCATTACAAAATATTTTCAAAGAAATTTCTCAAGACCTGAACATGCCTATACCCGATACGGGTTGTTTGCAGTCATGGGCAGAGCGCGGCGTGCTTTTGTTAAATGCCACACTTACTGTTGAGCAGGGGCGCGCAGGATCACATCAGGGAAAAGGCTGGGAAGTTTTTACCGATGCTGTTGTAGAAGCACTTAATTCCCGCAAAGAAAATCTGGTTTTTATGTTGTGGGGTAGTTATGCCCAGAAAAAAGGCCAGTTTATCGATACACATCGTCATTATGTACTTAAGTCTCCACACCCTTCACCTCTCTCCGCCTACCGTGGTTTTTTTGGAAACAGCCATTTTTCTATGGCGAACCACTATTTGGCATCAAAAGAAATATCGCCAATTAATTGGTCGGTGTAATATTGCGCGCACGTTAAAATCGTTAATAACTTACTGTATGTATAAAGTTGGTTGATTATTACGTTTTTAATATTAGGTTGTTTTTCGGACGATAAATTCGTATTTTGAATTATTTTTCCGAAGTAGAAGCAAATCTTGACGTGCGTCAACAGTAAAATTTCCCTGCCAATAGCCGCTTCCATATAATGGGGGCCGCTTAAATATACAACACCATAAGTTTGCTGAATAATCCCGGTGTGAGCTGAATATAGTCTAAAGTCTAAGTTGACACCGTTTTTTGGATTTTTATTACCCATCTAATAATTAAACCTGGGAGACAACATAATGGCTGTAAATATAGACCTTTCCAAGTATGGCATTACCAACGTTAAGGATATTGTCCACAATCCTTCGTTTGATCAGCTGTATGAAGAAGAGACAAATCCTGATCTGGAAGGTTTTGAGCGAGGAATAGTAACTGAGCTGGGTGCAGTTTCGGTTAATACAGGCATCTTTACCGGCCGTTCCCCGAAAGACAAATTCATTGTTCTTGATGATGTTAGTAAGGAGCATCTGTGGTGGGACTCCGAAATTGCCCACAACGATAACAAGCCCGTTACTCCAGAAGTATGGAAAGACCTTAAAGCATTAGTGGTTGATCAGCTTTCTGGTAATCGTTTGTTCGTTGTTGATACTTTTTGTGGTGCTAATGAAGATAGCCGCATGAAAGTACGTTTTATTGTTGAAGTCGCCTGGCAGGCGCACTTTGTAACGAATATGTTTATCCGCCCATCCGCGGAAGAGCTTGAAAATTACGGTGAGCCAGATTTCGTTGTAATGAACGGATCAAAAACCACGAATCCTAAGTGGAAAGAACACGGTATGAACTCAGAAGTGTTTACTGTGTTCAATATGACCGAAAAGATGCAGGTTATCGGCGGTACTTGGTATGGCGGTGAGATGAAGAAAGGTATGTTCGCGATGATGAACTACTACCTGCCGCTGAATCACATGGCTTCCATGCACTGTTCTGCTAACGTTGGTGAAGATGACGATGTTGCTATTTTCTTCGGTCTGTCTGGTACTGGCAAGACGACTCTGTCTACCGACCCTAAGCGTCGATTAATTGGTGACGACGAGCACGGGTGGGATGACTCTGGTGTATTTAACTTCGAGGGTGGCTGCTACGCGAAAACCATTAACCTCGACCCAGAAAGTGAACCCGACATTTACGCCGCTATTAAGCGTGATGCCCTGTTGGAAAACGTGACCGTTGACGAAAATGGTAAGATTGATTTCGACGATGGCTCTGTAACAGAAAATACCCGTGTGTCTTACCCTATTGACCACATTGACAACATTGTTCCACCTCCCTCACGTGCCGGTCATGCTCAGAAAGTTATCTTCCTGACTGCTGACGCCTTTGGTGTATTACCTCCTGTATCAAAGCTGACTCCAGAGCAAACCCAGTATCACTTCCTGTCTGGGTTCACTGCCAAACTGGCGGGTACTGAGCGTGGCATTACTGAACCAACTCCAACCTTCTCCGCATGTTTTGGTAAAGCTTTCTTGACCTTGCATCCGGTTAAGTACGGAGAGGAACTGGTTGCTCGTATGCAAGCTGTTGGCGCTACAGCATACCTGGTTAACACCGGTTGGAATGGTACTGGCAAGCGTATCTCCATCAAAGACACTCGCGGCATTATCGATGCGATTCTCGATGGAAGCGTAGATAAGGCAGAAACCAAGAATATTCCAACTTTCAATTTGGAAGTTCCTACTTCACTGCCTGGTGTTGATGGCGGTATCCTTGATCCACGTGATACCTACGCAGATGTCGCTGATTGGGATGCCAAAGCCGAGAAGCTGGCTAACTTGTTCGTTAAGAACTTCGACAAGTTCACCGATAACGATGAAGGTAAAGCTCTGGTTGCCGCTGGTCCTCAGTTGGGCTAATCAAGCAGGCCTTGAAAAACTAAAGCGCCACCTTCGGGTGGCGTTTTTTTTGGCCCTACTTGTCAGACCAAACGGCGAATTCATTGCCGGAGGGCTCACAAAAATGAAATCGTTGCCCGCCGGGAAAATTAAAAACGCTTCTAACCATTTGGCCTCCCGCCTGTTCAATCTTTAGTTGTGTTTGCTGAAGATCTTCACTGAAAAAAACGACCAGCGCACCGCTGGCGCTGTAGGATGTCGCCATATCTGCTTGGTAGAAGCCTCCATCTAGTACTCCATCGTTGAAAGCGCTGTATTCCGGTCCGTAGTCTTGGAATTTTCAGTCAAATACCCTGGAGAAAAAGACTTTGGTTGCGGTCAGATCTCTGGATGCAAATTCAATGTAATTTAACTTTTCGTGCCTATTCATACTGGCTATGCCCCCGTGTGGTTGGCGCTTGTTGCTGATAGTATTGTGTCCCCGGGCAAACTGAAACTGTACAAAGGATAATCTGATGATAAAAAAACGGTCTTTCACCCTGGTTTTTATGGTGATAGTAACGGCATTAAGCGGCTGTACGGCGCCAATACCGTCTGTAGATAATAGTGATCCAGCTATTGTACAAAAAAGCCCCAAGGACACCCGGGAGTATGCGACGCTGACGCTGGATAACCAAATGGAAGTGTTACTGGTGCAGGACACCAGTAGCGAAATCGCGGCAGTTTCGTTAGCTTTGGGTGTTGGTAGTTTTCAGAACCCGGAACATCAGCAGGGATTGGCCCACTATCTGGAGCATATGTTGTTCCTGGGCACGGAAAAGTACCCTGAGCCCAATACCCTGCAAAAGTTTATCGATCATAACTCTGGTCGTTGGAATGCCTACACGGCACCCGACCACACCAACTACTTTTTCTCGCTGCCTGCCGAACGGCTTGATGAAGCTATGGATATGTTCAGCGACTACTTTAAGGCGCCACGTTTCGATCTTGAGTTCAGCGATAAAGAGCGCAATGCGGTGAATAGCGAATGGTCAATGGGCCGCAGTCAGGACGGGCGGATTATCAATTACCTGAACGGTATTACCGGTAACCCGAAGCACCCCGCTAGCCAATTAGCGGTGGGTAACCTGGAAACGCTGATCGATAAACCTGGGTCGGTACTAAACGAAGAATTGGTCGCTTTTTTTGATCGTTACTATTCAGCCAATATTATGAAACTGGTGGTGGTGAGTAATAAAAGTCTGGAGGATCAAGAGGCTTTGGCACGTAAGCATTTCGCCGCGGTATCGAATAAAAATATCGAGCCGCCGACGGTGAAGGTTACTGGCGTTCGAAAAACGGAAATGGGAAAGAAGATCCACTATGCATCCGTGATGGATTTAAAAATGTTGATGCTGCGTTTCCCTATGGGGAATAACCAAAAACTGTGGAAGTATAAGCCCAACGATTACGTTGTAAGCCTGTTGGCCTCGGAGGAGCCAGGAACCGTTGCTCAGCAGCTGAGAGAACAGAATTTAGTTAAGGCTCTTTATGCTCAAGTTGACCCGGCAGCTTACGACTACGATGGCAGTTTTGATATTTATGCCGATCTTACCGATCTGGGGATGGAAAAGCGCGATGAAATAATAGCATCCATTTTTTCCTACGTGGATTTGATTCGCGAGCAGGGTGTTGATGAGAAGTATTTTCTGGAGCAAAAGGCAATTAAAGAAAAGAAATTTGCCAATATGGAAATGCAACAGCCCTTGCAAACAGCCATTTCTCTGAGTTCAACTTTATTGAAGTTTGAGCCTGAGTGGGTGATAGCCAACCCTTTTGTCTACCAAAGTTTTGATAAGCAGGCCGTTAAAGAGGTGTTGGGCTACTTGAAGCCAGAGCGTGCGCGAATCTGGTATATCAGTCAAAACGAAACAGCGGAAAAACCGATCCCCTACCATGAGGGTAAGTATCGTATTGAAGACATTACAGTGGAAGATAAGGCGCATTGGCAAACCCTAGCCAGTGGTATGAGCTTTGTATTACCCACAGAAAATGATTTATTTTCGAAAGAAATGGCTGAGGTTGTTCCGAGTGCTATTGAGCGGCCAAAGCTAATAAGAGAATCAAATGGTCTTGAGGTATGGCTGACCCACAGTAAAGGCTTCCAGGATCAAAAAGGAAAGATAGAAATTCTATTGAATACCGATGTGGCAGAGAGTTCAGTTGAAGATCAATTGTTCGCTAAGCTCTATGCCAAGGTTCTGCAATCGCAACAGCTATCGCTTATTGATCGCGCTCAACAAGCGGGTATTGGCCTCAGTTTTCACTTCAATGGTAACGAGCTGGTGACATCCCTGAGTGAATTTAATGCCAAACATGAATTGCTTGCCAAACGTGTTTTTGCAGCATTTGGTGATTGGCAGGTAAGCGAGGAAGAATTTGCTAAAAGTCGCGACTCGCTGCGTCAGGACTTGGAAAATAGGGAGAAGTCTCCACCATTTCGGCAAATGTTCGGAATACTGCAAAATGAATTGATGAAAAACGGCTGGTCACGAGAAGAAGAAAAGGCGGCGGTAGATACCTTAACTCGCAGTGACCTTGTCGCGTTTCAGAAAAAGCTGATGGGTAAAAATCAACTGAGGGTATTTGCTTATGGGAATTACACAGAAAAAAAACTGATGAATATTGTTAGCTCAATCGAATCGGATTTGCCGAAAGATAGAGTGACAATGGAAAGATTCCATAGATCGGTGAAAATGCCACAAGTAGGTACGAAGTTGCGCTACAAGGAAGCTCTCAGCGGACATACGGATAACGCAATTGTTCACCTTTTTGTATCGCCAACAGTGTCGTACCTTGGCAAGGCGCAAATGGTAACGTTGAACGCTTTAACCAAAAACAGTTTTTTTACGCAGTTGAGAACCAATGAACAGTTGGGCTATGTTGTCGGTACAGCGCCAAAAATGGTGGAGGATTATCCTGGGTTAATGTTTTTTGTTCAGAGTAACGGCGCGTCTCTACCCGAAGTGAAAAGTCGAATGGATCGATTTCGTGAAGAGTTTTTGGCGGAGCTGGAAGCGACGGATAGCGAGGTGATTGAGCAGATAAAGAAATCACAATTGGATCAGCTCAATAAGCAATCATTGGATATCTATGAAGAAATGCAGCCGTGGCTCGGTGATTTCTACGAGGGAAAATTTGCTTACGATTCCAAGCAACAGTTAATCGCGGCTTTTGATCAGGTAAACAAACAAAATCTTGTGGATTTATATAAGAGCATGATTTTGGGTGGCGGAAGTATGGATGTTATTGTTCAGCTCAAAGGCACTAATTTCCTTGAAACACCATTTGCGGCGGAGTAGTGTTGACTTTGCGTTAAATAGGATATTCGATAATATTTTTTGAGTTCAAAAAAAGCTGCCATGACAATAGTGTTATGGCAGCTTTTTTACTTTGGCTAACGATATTGCGGGAAAATGAGTAGTCCTAGTTAGCCCTAATAATTCTAAAAGGCTTTTATCCGAGTTTATAGGGTAGGAGTGGAGTCTTTTATCAAATCCAGACGGCCTCCGATTTTTCGGCGACCCAAACCTTGAACAATGCCTGAATATCAGGGGTGTTTGGCCCAAGCGTGCGCGTGGGGAGTGCGAGTGTGAAGTTAATCATGGGCCCTTGATTATTATGATTGGCTCTCGCAGACCTTGCTGCGGGGAGACGGTTTGGTGACCCATGATCCTTTTCTATCTTTGTCGGGCTATGCCTGCAACATGGCTAGAGCAGCTTCCATTTCTTCACTTAAATCTTCAGCTTCGGTCGCCTCAATATTGGGGTCCAGATCCAGCCTGAAGAATGCTTTCACCTTGGTGTAATCCAGATTAGTGTAGCGGTTTTGCTCTTCGGTTGCTCGATTTTGCAGCATCGCCACGGTAACCAAGTCTGCATAGTCGGCATTGGCGATATTTCGCCCAAAATTAAGATGGTCAACAGGGACGTTGCGGATTTCCTTGGGGAACTCCCAGGTGGTTAAAATTTTGACGCCGAGTTCTGGATGAACGGCTTCGATAACACTATCCAGAGTCATGCTGTCGCGCATAATGGAGGGATTGTCCTCCGCATAGGAGAGGATAGGAAGAACGCCGATTTGGTGAGTTAATCCCGCTAGTGCAGCTTGGTCGGGGCGCAATTTCGTACAGTGTTTACATAATACGTGACACATACCAGCTATTTCGCTGGAGCGGGACCAGACGGCCCTAAGGCGTTTATCGATAAAATCCGATGTAGCCTGGAACATCTGCTCCATGGCTAGCCCTGTGGCCAGATTACTTGTGTACTGCATACCGAGCCGGGCGAGAGCCATATTTAAGTCTTCGATCTCTCGGGGAGCGCGAAACAGGGGGCTATTGGCGACTTTGATAATGCGGGCTGTCAGTGCAGCGTCTGAGCTAATAGCATTGCCAAGCTGTTTAATGCTGGCATTTTCATCGTTAGCGACCTCGCGCACCTTTAAAGCAATTTCTGGCAGCGTAGGGAGTATCAGTTTGTCATTATCTATTGCAACTTTTATATCTTGCGAAACTTTTTCAGCAAGGACATTCATATTCGATCTCTCGTGGTAAAAAACGGAAGGGCGGATAACTGTTTAAACCTTGATCAAGGGCTGGGGTAACGCTTTGGCAGTTAAGTCTTACGGCTATTCGCTTCTACTAAGGTATAGCATAAGGAAGGGGTAACCATGAAAGTTTTACTTGTGATTGGAGTTCGAGAACTGCGTTGTTTTGAGTGACGGCCTCGTCGTTTACCAAAACAAGCATCTGTGCAGTATTGGCACTCGCCTGAACGCAATGAATCACACTACCCAGCTTTTTAGCGCTATCGCTATCACGTATATTGGTTCCGTATTTCGCTAATGTAGGGTCGTCTGTGAGCGAATACTGGCAGCGGTAAAGATGTTTTTTTAGTGTGGCTTTATAGTGCATGCGAGCAATAATCTCCTGGCCCGTATAGCAACCTTTGCTAAAGGAAACGCCATCGATCAGTTGGTAATTTAGTTCCTGTGGTAACAATTGTTCTGCGGAGCAGTCTTGAACCTCTGCTCTCCCCTGAATGATGTTTTGCAACTGCCAATATTCGTTTGGAGATACCGTTATATTGCTGCTAACTTTTGGCCACAGCTGCTGAAAGGTTTCACTATGAGTTAACCAAAGTTCACTACAGTTGCCATCCAGCTGCAACAGGCATGAATCGTCAGTAGGGTGAGAAACTTGGCCTATTTGCGGTCGAGCTATCGAAGTGCCTGGGAGGTGTTGCGCGTCTTCTGAAAGATGGAACCCAATCATCCACGCGGCTTGTATCTCTATTTTAACTTTGGAGAAAACACTATATTTAAGCAGCGCATTGAGTGCACTTTCGGCAAGCGTTTTGTGTATGCGCAGGCCAATAGTGTCGTCGCTTAATTTTGCGGCATAAAAGCTGCTGTGCATTCGGCCCTGGGCATTGCAATGGGCACCCAGAAGCCATAGGCCTTGCTCTAATCCGGTAAAATCACAGGTACACTGACCCTGTAGAAATTTAATCGCGTCCTCACCTTTTATGGTGAGCAATCTATAGTCGCCAAGGGGAGCGAGTACAGGCCCGTCACAGGGTTGCGGATATTTCGTAAGGGTGAGCGTTTCGATAGTACTTTGCCAGTTATTCATTGTCTGCAATCTTTGAGGAGTTAATTACTCGATTGATGGGCGTGTTACAATCTTCGTGTTCGTTTTGCGACAGGGTCGTTACCGGTGATTGGGCGCGACTAATGGTAACGCTATTGAGTATTTTTGTTTATGGAAATTAATCGCTTACGTTGGGCTGCACGTCGCGGCATGTTGGAGCTGGATTTGATTTTAGCGCCCTTTGTCGAAAACGTATATCAAACACTTGAAGAGCATGAGCAAAAATTATTCCAGGAGTTGCTGGAATGCGAAGATCAGGATATGTTCAATTGGTTCTTACGCAAAGGGGAATCGGAAGACCCTGATATTCAAAAAATTGTACGGATTGTGCAGAGTCACACGGGTAAACAGGTCGAGTAGCGCCGATGCCGAAGCGACTATCGGCAACTTTCTTTTCTCTGCGGCCCGTCGTCTGGCTGAAATATCTTAGCCTTCTCCTGCACAGCCTGTGCGTTATATTGATAGCTTTTCTGGACGCAATGCCCTGGGCAAAGGGCGGGGCGCTGTTGCTTCTTGTGTTGAGTCTAATTCGGCAGGGGTGTTTCTGGCGTCAGCTGAATTCTGTTACCGGTATCCAGCTTGAAGATAACCGAATCTTCCTTTGTGATACGGAAGGTAAGCTCCATCCTATTGTCTTAAGGGACTTGGTACTGACCCGTCTTATCGTTATTATTCGCTACAAGCCACAGGAAGGCTCAATTTTTCTTGGTCGTTCACTTGTTATTGTTGCCGGGAGCCTTTCCTGTGCCGATGATTTTCGAAAGTTGCGGGTTCTATTTAAAAATCTGTCGAATGATACCTTTAGCCGTGGTGAACAATAATATCCTGTGCGGCGAAGTTCGTGGGCACAATAATGGTGTCGCGGGCAATCTCTGCGCGTTCCGGGTAATCCATAGAGTAGTGCAGGCCACGGCTTTCCTTGCGTTGCATCGCTGAACGTATTATCAGCTCGGCAACCATTGCTAGGTTGCGTAGCTCGATTAAATCGTTACCTACCTTGCAGTTGGAGTAGTACTCGTGAATTTCTTTTTGCAGCAGTTTTATACGGTGGGAGGCTCGCTCCAGCCTTTTTTGCGTGCGCACAATGCCTACATAATCCCACATAAATCGTCTTAGTTCGTCCCAGTTGTGGGAAATAACAACGTCTTCATCGGAGTTAGTTACGCGGCTTTCATCCCATTGAGGAATGGCTTCCAGTGGTAAAATAGTCTGGGTTTTCTCGCTAATGGTTTTCGCTGCGGACTGTGCAAACACAATGCATTCAAGCAGGGAGTTGCTGGCCATGCGGTTGGCGCCGTGAAGACCGGTAAAAGACGTTTCTCCAATGGCGTAGAGGTTTTGCAGGTCGGTTTGACCATTTTTATCAACAACGACACCGCCACAGGTGTAGTGGGCTGCAGGGACCACCGGAATGGCTTCTTTGGTAATATCGATTCCGTAACGAGCGCACTCTTTTTGTACTGTGGGGAAGTGGGATGCTATAAAACTCGGTGATTTGTGGCTGATATCGAGATAAATGCAATCGCTACCTAATCGCTTCATCTCGTGGTCAATCGCCCTGGCGACGACATCGCGCGGCGCCAGTTCGCCCAGTTCGTGGAAATTATCCATAAACCGCTCACCGTTCGGCAGTCGCAATTTACCACCTTCACCTCGGACAGCCTCTGTAATTAAAAACGATTTGGCTTTGGGGTGGTACAGGCAAGTTGGATGGAACTGGTTAAATTCCATATTTGCTATTCGGCAGCCCGCCCGCCAGGCCATCGCTATACCGTCACCGCTTGCGCCATCGGGGTTGGATGAGTAGAGATACACTTTACTGGCACCGCCCGTGGCAAGCACGACTGACTTTGCGGTGAAGGCTTCAACGCTGTCTGTACGGTGGTTGTACACGTAAGCGCCAGCACAACGCAATTTCTTGCTCGCCGGGTCGATCTGTTGAACAAGGTCGAGAGCAATATAGTGGTCGTAGAGTGTAATGTTTTCGGCGGCACTGACTTTTTCTAGCAGCGTAGTGTGCACGGCTTTTCCAGTGGCATCGGCGCTGTGAATAATACGACGCTTGCTGTGACCTCCCTCGCGGGTAAGGTGATAATCACCTTTGTCTTTCCTTCGGGTAAAGTCCACCCCTAGATCAATAAGCCATTTGATCGCAGCGGTGCTGTGGCTAATCGTAAATTCAACGGAATCTTTATGGCATAGGCCTGCACCAGCTCTCAGTGTATCGGTCACGTGCGATTCAACCGAATCGTTGTCGTCCATAACCGCCGCGATGCCCCCCTGGGCATACCAGGTAGACCCTTCATTGAGGTCGCTTTTGCTGAGTACAGCTATATTGGTATCTGAGGGCAGATTCAGAGCTAGCGCGAGGCCAGCAGCACCACTGCCTATAATAAGAACGTCGTAATTTAAATCGGATGTTGGTTGATTAGTATTCATATCTTTGTTTAACGTCTACAAACAGTGGGAACTATACCTTATCTGGTTCATGAAGCTGTAATAAAGCAACGGCTATCCATTGATATTTATTGATTAGACCAAACCTTAGGCGTTGCGCAGGGGTTAAAAATCGTTGGCGCATGGAACTTTATTATAGCCGATTGATCTGATGAACTTGTGGTGCTGTTATTTGCGGCGGTAGGTTATTGGTTGTTTTGTAGTGCTTACACTTCGGAAATTTGTTTCCCGAAGTGTAAGCACTAAAAAAAGATAATTCGTTCTCCTTAGCTGGAGAGGTTGGGGAGTAGTCCATGGCGGTGCAATCCGCTTCGCAAACTGATGAGCAGCTTGTAACTCGAGTCCAGAAAGGAGACAAGCGAGCATTCGACCTGTTGGTTTTGAAGTATCAACATAAAATTTTTGCCATTATTAGCCGCTTTATCAAAGACAGTGCGGAAGTTCAGGATGTCGCTCAGGAAACCTTTATTAAGGCCTATCGGGCGTTGCCTAATTTCCGTGGTGACAGTGCTTTTTATACCTGGATATACCGTATTGCCATAAACACGGCAAAGAATCACTTGGTGTCCCGTGGTCGCAGGCCCCCATCTTCGGATGTGGATGTGGAGGAGGCGGAGTTCTATAGTGGCAGTGAGCAGCTAAAAGACCTGGGCACTCCTGAGGGGCAGTTGATGCGCGATCAGCTGGAAGAGGTTGTGCATCGAGCCATCCGTGACCTGCCTGAGGATTTGCGTACCGCTGTCACGCTGCGCGAGATGGAGGGCTTGAGTTATGAGGAGATCGCGCAGGTTATGGACTGTCCAGTGGGGACTGTGCGTTCGCGTATCTTCAGGGCCAGGGAATCCATCGATAAACAGATGAATCATTTGATGTGATGCGGCGTGGCTTCAGGTAAAACTTTCTAAAAAAATGTTGTAAAAGGTGAAACAAAATAGCGTGATCATGGTCACAAGAGGTGGATCTCAGAAGCTTCATTGAATAGGCTACGTTTTCCACAAATTCACCATCAAGAACGACAGCCGCAAGAGCGGCGATCAACACACCAGGCGTTATTGCATATGAACTCTCGTTCAACAAACGAACCATCAGACAATATAGGCACGGCGGTCAGTGAATCCATTTCGGCACTACTGGATAATCAGGGTGACGATCTCGATTTAAGACGTATCCTCAAAGAAACCGAGGCGAATAGTGGTGTTCGGGCCAAGTGGCAGCGCTACCATATCGCGAGCTCGGTTATGAAAAAAGAGAGTTCACCATTGCTGGGTATTGATTTGTCTGAGCAGATTAGAATGGAAATTGCTCAGGAGGCGGTACACAGTGGTCAGGCATCCAAGTCTAAGGGCAGATGGTTAGATGTGTTGGCGAAAAGTAGTATTGCCGCGTCCGTAGCGGTGGGCCTACTATTTGGTGTTCCCCAGCTAGTCGGGGTTGATGTCCTCTCTTCCAGTGGTCACCCAGGAGGCAGCCTAGCAAATGGAGAGCCTTTGATTGCTCCCGATCTCAACTCGGCCGTTATTCCTGCAGGTTTCAGTTCCCCTGCGTTATCTGCGCGTACCGTTAGTACTGCCCAGGGCGGGCAAGCTAATCCGCTACCTTTTACGGGCGCTATCCAGGCGTTGCCTGAAAACGTGAAAAATGCGCACCCAGCAGTAGACCCGGATTTGCAGGCGCAATTCAATCGTTTAATGATGATTCACGCTCAACAGGTCTCCAGCAATAGCGATTTAGGGGTGTTATCCATAGCCCGTTTGACAGACCTTAATGCCCTGTCTGATAAGCCCGAAACTGCTGCAAGCGAGGCAGCTGAAGAGCCGGTTAATTCTGCATCCAGCCGCTTAGGCGAATAGTTTCCTATAGCTACTCGGTTATAATGCAGCCCAATCGCAAAGTGCTTTGGGTTGCACTTTCGCTAACAAGGTGTCGTGATTCGTGTTCTCTCTGCTAACGAAATATTTTGCACTGCCTATACAGGCGTTTATTCTGGTCGGCCTTTTGGTGCCTAATAGTTGGTCTGTTGAAACCGAACCCTCAGCGGAAAAAATCCTTTCTCAGCTAACTACCGCCATGCGCACCCAAAATTACCGGGGTGTGTTTACCTATGAGCACGGTGGAAGCCTCGAAACGCTTGAGTTAGCCCACGCGGTTGTTGATGGTGTGGAGCATGAGCGCTATATCCTTTTGAATGGCCCTGAGCAGAAATTGCTGAAGGATGGTCGACGCGCTTCCTGCGAATCTCTGGCTGGGCGAATGGTTCGTGGTGCGACTTTGGCGACCAGCCAGGGGAACGCTTCTCACTTTAATGATTACTACCACCTTTTTTTTAAGGGTTATGACCGCGTTGCTGGCCGCAGGGTGGCTGTTGTGCAATTGTTGCCGAAAGACAACCAACGCTTTGGTATGCGTTTGGGTGTCGATGTGGAGTCGGGTGTGCTGCTGCAAGCTCTGATTATGCTGCCTAACAAAGTCCTAGAGCGCATGCAATTCGTGGCTTTCGACTACAACCCAAAGTGGCAGGCCGGAGAGCTTGAAGCTTTGTCGGGGGTAAGCGCCGCAGAGCTTGATTGTGGCGAGCCGGAGACGACTCAAAACCAATCTGATCACCGCGTCAAAGATACGCAAGTATGGTTGCCTGCATGGTTGCCAGGCGGCTTCACCCTAAGTAATTCGCGCTGGACCGAGCAAGATGGCTTGGTGCATACCTACACCGATGGCCTCGCGTCATTTTCCGTCTTTGTGAACCCCGATCTGGTGCCGGAAAGCAAAGGTTCCCGTATACCTCGGGGCATTGCTCAGCGGGGCGCTATTTTGGTGGTCATGGAGTTGCGTCGCGTTGGCGAGCATTTTCTCCATATTACCCTTGTCGGCGAGGTACCTCAGGCGTCAGCCGTTCGCGTGATGCAGTCTATTGGTGTTCCGCCGGTACCCAGCCAGTCATCGGGCTAATATTTTGTCCTGACCGGTTTCAACACGTACACTACCCTCTTGCGAATCAACCGTTAACTTCTTCTTTTGGGATATAGACTGTCGTGCTAAGTGAAAGTGGAACAGTGGTCGCTGTCGACAGTGATGGCGTGTGGGTAGAAACACTCAAACAATCCGCTTGCATGCAGTGTCGGGCACGACATGGTTGTGGTCAAAAACTGTTGGTTACGGCGGATAGTCGTTATACGTGTATCAAAGCACTTTACCCGAGCCCCAGGCCGGTTTCTTTTCCGCTCGTTGGTGAGTGGGTTTCCATTGGTGTTGAAGAGTCTGCGCTTGTGCGGGCAGCCCTTATCAGCTACGGCTTCCCCTTGGTTTTTATGTTGTTGTTGATTGGAGTTGCTACGCTTGTCACGCATCACGAGTTAGCGCTTTTAGCCGCCGCTGCAGCAGGATTGTTTTTTGGGGGCTTGATTGTTCGTTGGTACGCCCGAATATTTAAACCTAATAGTTGTCTCCAGGCGGTTTTGTTGCCTGAAGGTGCGATTCAGGATGTAAACAAGGGAACCTAATACCTCCTTTTATGTTCTGAATAGCAGCCCGACAGTCAACGGAGTCGGGAGATTTTAATTAACGCATTCTCGGAGAAGACGAATGATTGCTCGGTGTTTGATGTTTATTCTGCTGGTGTTGCCCGTTGTGGTTTCTGCTGCCAGCTACAACCTTCCCGATTTTACCCCGCTTATAGAAAAATCTTCGCCTGCGGTAGTGAAGATCAACACAGTAACCAAGGTGAAACAGGGGGGGTTTAACTTGCCGCCAGGGCAACAGATTCCCGATATTTTTCGCCATTTATTCGAGCCCAGGCAGATGCCTGAGCGCAATATGCACTCCATGGGGTCCGGTTTTTTTATTTCTAGTGATGGCTATCTGTTAACCAACTACCACGTTATAGAAGATGCGGATCAGATTGTTGTCCGCCTGGTTGATCGGCGTGAGTTCAAGGCCATGGTAATTGGCTCTGACCCTCGCTCCGATCTGGCGTTACTAAAAGTGGATGAAGAGAAGCTTCCCTATCTGGAGCTGGCAAAAGACGACGCTCTTCGAATTGGCGAGTGGGTTGTTGCCATTGGCTCTCCTTTCGGGCTGGATTTCTCGGCCAGTGCCGGTATTGTGAGTGCGATTGGTCGAAGTATTCCGACTGACAAGAACGAAAACTATGTGCCGTTTATCCAAACCGATGTGGCGATTAATCCGGGTAACTCGGGTGGCCCACTGTTCAATATGGAGGGCAAGGTTGTGGGGGTGAACTCTCAAATTTATACCCGCTCTGGTGGATCTATCGGCTTGTCCTTTGCCATTCCCTCTTCTGTTGCTATGAATGTTGTCTCTCAGCTTAAAGAGAAGGGCCATGTCGATCGCGGTTGGTTGGGCGTGGTGATTCAGGAAGTGGATAAAAACTTGGCGGATTCCTTTGGGCTGAAAAAACCTCAGGGTGCCTTAGTCGCGCAAATGGAGCCCGGTGGCCCTGCAGATAAATCGGGTATTCAGGTTGGTGATATTATTCTCAAGTTTGACAAGAACAGCATTTTAACCTCAGGTGACTTACCTCACGTGGTTGGCTCGACATCTCCCGGTAGTGAAGTTCCCGTTGTAGTTATGCGAAAAGGGAAGCGCAAAACCATTTATGCGACTGTTGGCCGTCTTGAGGGGGCTGATACGCCGGGGTCAGTTACCAGCATTGAAAACGGTATGGGTACGGATCGTTTAGGTTTGGTGGTGGAAGTCGTAGATGTTGCCCTGCGTGATAAGTGGCGCATCAGTGGTGGTGTGCTGGTTACACAGGTTGACCCCCTTGGCGTCGCTGCCGATGCCGGTGTTACGCCGGGAGACGTTATTGCTCAGCTGGGGTTTGAGCAGATTGATTCACTGGATGATTACGTTCGTGTTCTTAAGGGGCTGCCATCTGATAGTTTGCAGCCTATTCGTTTCTTCCGCGATGGTCGGCCAACGTTTCGAACAATTCGTCTGCAATAGGCGTGAATGGCATACCGCCGCCCGCATTGGCCTGCGGGCGGCACTCCGTAGCTTAGCCCCCCCAAATACTGTAGACTTGCGCCACCGAATTTCCGCCGGATAAAACCGCCGGATCAGACCAATTTTTAATGAGTAGCAAGCCCTAGTGACAGATCTCAGTCATATCCGAAATTTTTCCATTATCGCCCATATTGACCATGGTAAATCCACCCTTGCTGATCGTTTCATACAGCATTGCGGAGGGTTGTCCGCTCGCGAAATGGAAGCTCAAGTGCTAGATTCTATGGATTTGGAGCGCGAACGCGGTATTACCATTAAGGCTCAAAGCGTCACCCTCGATTACAATGCTAGGGATGGTAAAACCTACCAACTGAACTTTATCGATACGCCAGGGCACGTGGATTTTTCCTACGAAGTATCGCGTTCTTTAGCGGCCTGTGAAGGCGCGTTACTGGTGGTGGATGCTGCGCAGGGCGTGGAGGCTCAGTCTGTCGCGAATTGCTATACCGCAATCGAGCAAGGCCTGGAAGTTATTCCAGTACTCAATAAGATGGATTTGCCGCAGGTCGAGCCCGATCGAGTAGCTCAGGAAATTGAAGATATTATCGGTATCGATGCGACCGAAGCGGTGCGCTGCAGCGCGAAGTCAGGGCTGGGTATTGAAGATGTATTGGAATCGATTGTTAAGGGGGTGCCAGCGCCGGTTGGCGACGTGGAGGCACCTCTACAAGCGCTGATTATCGATTCCTGGTTCGATAACTATCTCGGTGTAGTGTCTCTGGTAAAAGTGACTCAGGGCACAATCAAAACCAAACAAAAAATTGTCGCCAAGTCCATTGGTAAAGCTCATGTAGTCGATATGTTAGGTGTATTTACACCAAAACGCACAGAGACGGGCATTCTGAGGGCTGGTGAAGTGGGTTTTGTTGTAGCGGGAATTAAGGAAATCCTCGGGGCCCCAGTGGGGGATACGATTACTCATTCCAATACGATAGACGTTGCGGCCTTACCCGGCTTTAAGAAAGTAAAGCCTCAGGTGTATGCCGGTCTGTTCCCAGTCAGTTCAGATGATTATGAAGCGTTTCGTGATGCTTTGGCAAAGTTAACCCTTAACGATGCCTCTTTGTTCTATGAGCCTGAAAGTTCCGATGCCCTGGGTTTTGGTTTCCGCTGCGGTTTTCTGGGCATGCTGCATATGGAAATTATTCAGGAACGCCTGGAGCGAGAATACGATCTTGATCTTATTACCACCGCACCTACCGTAATTTATGAGGTTGTGACCTCAGATGGCGAAACGGTTTATGTGGATAATCCTTCGAAGTTACCAGATATTGGACTTATCGAAGAAATGCGAGAGCCGTTATGCGAAGCCAATATTTTGGTGCCTTCGGAGTATCTCGGTTCAGTGATTACACTGTGCGTAGAAAAACGTGGCGTGCAGAAAAACCTGCAATATGTGGGGGGGCAAGTGGCGCTGAGCTATGAATTGCCCATGAACGAAGTGGTTATGGACTTTTTCGACAGGTTAAAATCGGTGAGCCGTGGATTTGCGTCATTAGATTACAACTTTGTACGTTTTGAAGTCTCCAGGCTGGTGCGATTAGATGTGCTGATCAATTCAGAAAAGGTCGATGCTCTGGCCTTGATTGTTTATCGAGATAACGCTCACTACAAAGGCCGCGCCCTAGCAGATAAAATGAAAGAGCTGATTCCGCGGCAAATGTTCGATGTTGCGATTCAGGCCGCTATCGGTGGCCAGGTCGTTGCCCGGACAACCGTAAAAGCCCTGCGTAAAAACGTAACGGCAAAATGTTACGGTGGTGATATCAGTCGTAAGAAAAAGCTGTTGGAAAAGCAAAAAGCGGGTAAAAAACGTATGAAACAGGTGGGCAGGGTAGAGATACCTCAGGAAGCCTTTCTGGCAGTGTTGAAAGTAGACAGTTAACTCAGCAGGAGTGTTATGGATATTAATTTACCTCTTATCTTGATGGCGGCCGTCGCGGGTACGGGCGCTGTTTGGTTATACGACATTACGTTTTTGCGCGGGCCGCGCAAGCAGGCCGTTGCCAATGTAGATTCCCAGTTTCCGGGTTTAAGTGAAGGCGATAAGCCCAGCGATAAAAAGTATATGGATGCCTACATGGCTGTAGCATCGGAACCGGCTCTGGTAGAATACTCAAAATCGTTTTTCCCCATACTGTTTCTGGTTTTCGCGCTGCGCTCTTTTATTATAGAGCCCTTTCAAATCCCGTCTGAATCCATGGTACCCACCCTGGAAGTAGGGGACTTTATTGCGGTAAATAAATTTTCCTATGGCATTCGCATGCCTGTATTTCGCACTAAAATTATTCCGGTTGGTGAGCCCGAGCGTGGAGATGTAATGGTGTTTTTTCCTCCTCACGAGTCCCGTTATTTTATTAAACGAGTTATCGGTTTACCCGGAGATAAGATTCGTTACACCAATAACGTGCTATACGTTAATGGTGCTGAGGCAAAGCAGGCCTTGGTGGGTATAGAGAAAATCAAAGAAATGGATATGTGTATCGCCCGTGGCGGCAGCTATATGCTGGTTGACGAGGACTTGGATGGCGAATCGCACAAGATGCGAAAATGCACTATACCCGGTCGCTTAGGTGTCGATGGTAGTTGGGATGTTCCCGAAGGTCACTATTTGATGATGGGTGATAACCGGGACAATAGCTCTGATGGTCGCGATTGGGGTTTCGTGCCGGAAGATCGTATTGTAGGCAAGGCTTTTGCCATTTGGATGCACTGGGACAAATTTTTTAGTCTGCCAAGTTTTTCCCGGGCAGGTTCTCTTTGATTGCCGTAACTTTTTATGACCGTTTTTCGGGTTGAAGATATGAAACTTATACACGCTCAAGCGGGAATTGGCTCGATTGGCTGGTTGCTTGTAATTACCGTTGCAGGTTTTTTCCTGCTTTGCTTATTCCGTTTAGGGCCACATTATCTGGATAAATTTACGATTGACGGGGCATTAAAATCACTTGCGGAACAGGAAGTCAATCTTGGGGATATGGAAAAGCGAACTATATACCGCAAGTTGGATAGTTTTATGATGATCAACAACGTTCGTGGTGAAGAGGGTAAGAGTTTTAAGATAATTCGTAAAAAAGACAAATTATTGATTAATAATATCTATGAAAAGCGTATTCATATGTTCAGTAACATAGATGTTGTTTTAACCTTTAAAAGTCAGTTGGATACATCTAACCCGGAAGAGTGTTGTGAGTACCTTATCGAAACTGAATAGTGAGCGCCTAAGCTCCGCACTGGGTTATCAATTTAAGGATGATTCGTTACTGCTTAAAGCGCTGTCACATCGTAGCGTGGGGAGCCACAACAACGAGCGTCTGGAATTTCTCGGTGACTCGTTGCTGAACTTTATCATTGCCGAAGCGCTATTTCAAAAATTCCCTGAGGTTAGAGAAGGGCATTTAACACGCTTGCGCGCTAATCTGGTGAAAGGGGACACGCTCGCCGATATAGCCAAAGAATTTAATCTTGGTGAATACCTGCAACTGGGTGAAGGGGAGCTAAAAAGCGGTGGCTATCGCAGGGCGTCGATTTTAGCGGATACGGTAGAAGCGATATTGGGAGCGATTTATCTAGAGTCTGGGATGGATATTTGCGCGCAAACGGTGCTGCGTTGGTATGACAGCCGACTACGAAGTGTTTCCCCCGATGTTTCTGCAAAGGATTCTAAAACCCGCCTGCAGGAATTTATGCAGGAGCGAAAAAAGCCACTTCCTAAATACGAAGTGCTTCGTTGTTTCGGCCAATCACACTCTCCAGAGTTTGAAGTTAGTTGCGATATTGGACGTGGCTATGCGCCCACTACAGCCATAGCTGGCAGCAAGCGCAATGCCGAACAAATGGCTGCTGAGCAAATGCTACAGACCCTGGGCATTGCTTAAGACGCCCTAGAGTTATTCCACAGGAAAATATATGTCTTCTTCCAAATCTGGCTATATTGCCATTGTCGGCCGTCCAAATGTGGGGAAATCCACGCTGCTCAATCATCTTCTAGAGCAAAAAATAAGTATTACCTCTCGCAAGCCACAGACGACTCGCAACAATGTGTTGGGTATTAAAACTGTTGGCAGAGTGCAAATGCTGTTTGTGGACACACCAGGTATTCACAAAGGGCAGGATAAAGCGATTAACAAATATATGAATAAAACGGCTTCGTCGGCACTAAAGGACGTTGATGTGGTGGTTTTTGTTGTGGATAAAGTGCAGTGGACCGAAGAGGATGTCTGGGTTCAGCAGCAGGTGGCCAATGTGAGTTGCCCGGTGATTATTGCGATAAATAAGGTCGACCAGATTAATGATAAGGCGGATTTATTACCCCATTTACAGCGCTTATCGGAAGCGTTGCCAAACGCAGAGTTGGTACCCATTTCAGCTTTGAAAAACCAAAATCTCGATAAGTTGGAAGCACTGGTTACCGCTTTCTTACCTGAAGGGGAGCATTTTTTCTCCGAAGATCAAATTACCGATAAAAGCTCCCGCTTTCTTGCCTCAGAAATTGTCAGGGAAAAAATAACGCGGCAATTGGGCGATGAAGTACCCTATCAGACAGCAGTTGAAATCGAAGAGTTTGTTGAAGAAGGACGCTTGATAACCATCAGTGCCGCCATTCTGGTAGAACGCAGTGGGCAGAAAAAAATGCTGATTGGCGACAAGGGGGAGCGTATTAAGCAAATTGGTCAACAAGCGCGCCTGGATATGGAAAAACTGTTCGACAGTAAAATTATGTTGAACCTATGGGTGAAAGTGAAGCGGGGTTGGTCGGATGACGAGCGGGCCCTGCGCAGCCTGGGCTTTGATGAATAGGCTCAGAAGCACCCGGAAATGTTAAATGCTGAAAATGAACCCGCTTTCGTCTTACATACGCGTGATTATACGGATAGCCGGATACTAGTTGAGCTGTTTACCCAAAGCTATGGTCGAATTGGCACTGCTTTTCGCGTTGGAGGGAAAAAATATTTAGGTTCTGCAAAGCCCCAGTCATTTACTCCTCTAATTGTTAATTTTCACGGTAAAAGTGAACTTAAGACCCTCTCTCAAGTGGAGATGGAACGAGCGTCTTGGCTGGTGTCTGGTGTTCCGCTTTACTGTGGGCTGTATTTGAATGAATTAATTCAGAGGTTGTTAGTTGCCGATGACCCTCACCCACAATTATTTACGGCCTATCAGGTTTGCCTGCAGTACTTGTCTGAAGTGGCCCGCGGTGAAGAAGATATTCTACTGCGAGAGTTTGAGTTTAAGTTTTTGCAGGAATTGGGTTATGGTATTAATTTTTTGCAGGATACGCTAGGTGAAGATATAAGGCCGAGTCCTGAGAACTTATATTTTTTTGAGCCAGAGTCTGGTTTTAATCACTCCCTACCGTATTCTTCCCGGCAGCAGTTTAGTGGCGAACTGTTGAACGGAATCGTCCAGCAGGACTGGCAGAATAAGGCCGTGCGCTTAGCGGCAAAAAAAATATGTCGTCAAGCTCTTGGCTTTTTATTGGGCGATAAGCCCTTGCTGAGCCGTGAGCTTTTTAAATAGGCCTCCATGGCTCTTTGCTAAAGAAGCTGCGGACTAATGTGTATCAGCTTCGAATAGCGCATCTACGTCGACTGACTTATGCCACTTCAGCATTTGATCAATGACACCGATAAGTTGAGAAATTTTTTCTTCCAGCAGCGGCGGTTGCTCATCGTTTTGCAGGGCTGTTTGCAGTTTTACATCCAGATCGGAGCTATATTTTTTTAGCCGCGGTACGCCGCAATAACAGCATCCGCCATGGAGCTTGTGAATGACTTCCTGTAATTCCTTATGGTTGCCTTCCGACAAATAGGTATTGATATCTGCACGAGCTGAAGGGAGTGAATCTAATAGCATGTTTAACATATCTCTGGCGAGGTCGGGCTTGTTTTTAGCCAGCTCCAGGGATTGTCGAATGCTAACCAATGCTTCGCGCTCCTGAGGGGCAACATCAGTGTGCGGTGATCCAGGTACCGTAGCGGTTGCCACATCTTTATTTCTGGCGACCCGCTTGTGGGGATTTCTTGATACCCAGCGATCTATAATATGACGCAGTTCATTTTCGCTTACTGGTTTGGTGAGGTAATCGTCCATTCCCGCAAGTAAAAGCTTGGATTTTTGTTCGTTTACTGCGTGAGCGGTGAGCGCCACTACAGGCGTACGGTGGTCGGGGTTTTCGCGTTTTCGCAGCTCTCGTGTTGCTTCGAGACCATCCATTCCCGGCATTTGGATATCCATTAAAATAAGGTCAAAATGGTTGTTTTCATTGGCTCTGAGTGCGTCCGCGCCGTTGTCGATAGCGACAACATGGACATCGTCAATATCTTTTAACAGTTCGGTTACAAGGCGCAGGTTTGCGGGGTTGTCATCGACCGCGAGAATATGGATCTCGTTATGCTCCTCTGGTATTTTACTGTCGTTTATGGGGATGTCATGTGCGGTATCAGCAATAATAATCCCGAGTTGCTCGCACACGCTCTGATGTAGACGGTTGCACAGGATTGGACGCTGAATAATGGTGCTGTGGGTGTTGGTAATAGCCGGTTCAATCAAGCGTTGTATGGAGGCAGACGCAGGCACAACTACGGGAATGGAGTAGTCTTGATTAAGCCTATCAATGATCTCGCGCAGCTTGGATTTATCGAAAGTCTTATCGTCAATTTGGGCATCGATAATGGCGAGGTGTATTTGACCATTTCTACATGCCTCCTCTGTGTGCGCCTCAATTTCGTCAAACCGGTTGATCTCAGTAACTTCTGCTCCCCAGCCGCGTAGGTAGTGAGTGATTTCGGTACGGCTCATGGAGGCATTGTCATAAACCAGGACTCGTATATTGCGAAGTGTTCCTGTTAGATAACCATTGGTATTGGCTGCATTCGGGTTTTTCCCCAGGATGGAAGTAAACCAAAATGTAGCGCCTCTACCGGGTTCGCTTTCCACACCAATCTGGCCATTCATGCGGTCTACCAGTCCCTTGGCAATGGCTAAGCCCAACCCCGTTCCTCCGTGAGCGCGACTTTCACTGGAATCTAGCTGGGTGAAAGCATCGAACAGCTCTTCTTGTTGCGCCTGGTTTAGACCAATACCACTATCGGTAATGCGAAACTGAAGTGTAATCTGGTTATCGGCGCGGTCATCTTTGGATACATTAACCAGAATATAACCGGAGTTGGTAAATTTAATAGCGTTGGATAATAGATTCGTGAGTACTTGCTTCAGGCGCAGTGGGTCGCCTAGTAAATGTTCAGGGATATCGTGATCAATAATCGTTAGCAGACGTAAGTTCTTTTCTTGGGCTGACGGTGCCTGTAAACGCAATGATTCTTCGATAACCTGTCGTAGGCGTACGGGTTTGTATTCCAGTGTTAGCTTGCCAATTTCCAGGCGTGAGAAATCGAGAATATCATTAATAATTGTCAGCAATCCTTTTGCTGATTCATCGATAGTTTCCAGGTATTCTTTTTGTAGAGTATTTAACTCAGTTTTTTTAAGTAACTCTGAAAACCCGATAATGCCGTTTAGCGGTGTGCGGATTTCATGACTGGTGTTGGCTAAAAATTCAGATTTAACTCGGCTGGATTGAAGAGCACTTTTACGGGCTATATCCAATTCAATATTTTGAATTTCTACGGTTTCCAGTGTTTCACGAAGCTCTGCGGTTGACTGATCGATATTTTGCTGCAAATTCTCCTGTGCAGCTTTTTGAAGTTTTGCCAAGCTGTTGATATCGTTTGTCAAACCACTATAAACGCTACTGTTTTTTGTGGGGATATAACGTTCGTAGCGACCGCTGATGAATTCATGTATTCCCGCATGAATTTTTTCCAGAGGGTCCAAAAACATCTGCTGAAATTTGTGTAGATATACAATCGCCACCAATAAACATAGGCCGAAGATTATCACGATGATAAGAGCAGCCTGGTAGCTGACAATGGAATAATTCAGTTCATCGGTGACAACTAAAATTGCGTGGGGGCTGTAGGCATCCTTTTGGTTTTCAGATAATGTTATTTTTGTTTGAATCAGGGTGTAACAAATATGGCCTTTACAATAGCTGCTATTATTTTCCTTTGCGTGGGAAATTACGCTAACGACAGCGTCGCCAGCTGGGCTTATGGGCAAGCCTCGTAGCCAAAGGGGGTGAAAGTTATTATCCACAACCGCGAGCGTGCGAAAGCCTTCCATCGCCAATAGCGCCATAGCCACCTGATCAAGAAGTGCGGCGTCGACCTCTCGCTTTCCCGAAAAATCATTGAAAAGCGAGAGGATAAAGGTTTCCCGCTCTAGCTTCTGATCAGCAATAAATTGATCGTGAAGGAAGTAGTAGCCCACCGATAGGATGAGCAGTGATAGAACGCAGGGGATAAGAAAAAGTTGGTAGAGTCTGCGCTTGATCGTTTGGTTTTTAGACATTTGAAGCCTTTGCCGGGATGAACCCTAATATGGAAGCGTCGTTCTTATTGTTAAGATGGCTCGTTTAAAGGTCTCTTAGGATAGGCAAAAAGAGGAAATTTAGGAAGTAGAACTGTTAGAATTGCGCTCCCAAAAGAAGGGGGTGGTCGAATTTACATTGCTGCTGTGCAGCGAGTATAGAAGGCACGAACTGCGTATTCGGCAATTTACTTACATTTATAGGCTCAGGCATCATGGAGTTTCCAACAATCGAGTCGTGTATCGGCCATACTCCCTTGGTTCGTCTGCAGCGGATAGCCGGAAGCGAACGTAATACTGTTCTGGTAAAGCTGGAGGGAAGCAATCCAGCTGGATCGGTGAAAGATCGCCCGGCGCTGTCGATGATCAGTCGCGCAGAAGCGAGAGGCGATATAGCGTGCGGCGATACCCTGATAGAAGCGACCAGTGGCAATACGGGTATTGCACTGGCAATGGCGGCGGCTATAAAAGGCTATAAGATGGTCTTGATTATGCCTGAGAATGCTACCCAAGAACGTAAAGCCGCAATGAAAGCCTATGGAGCCCAATTGATAGAGGTTACCCGAGAGCAGGGTATGGAGGGCGCTCGCGATCTTGCTCAAAATATGGAGAATGATGGGCAGGGTGTGGTGCTGGATCAGTTTGCCAACCTTGATAATCCACAGGCGCATTACGAAGGAACTGGGCCGGAAATATGGAATCAGACTGGGGGCAGTGTCAGTCACTTCGTTAGTTCTATGGGGACAACAGGCACCATTATGGGGGTTTCACGCTACTTGAAAGAGCGGAACCCAGCTATTCAGGTGGTCGGGTTACAGCCTGAAGATGGTGCCGCTATTCCGGGTATTCGTCGCTGGCCGAAAGAGTATCTGCCGGGAATTTTCAATGACGCCAATATCGACCAGGTGGTCAATATGTCCCAACAGCGCGCAGAGGATACTATGCGCGAGCTGGCAAGGCGTGAAGGTATTTTTTGCGGTGTATCGTCCGGAGGCGCTGTTGCAGCAGCACTGGATATCAGCCGTGCGGTGGAAAATGCGGTAATTGTCGCGATTATCTGCGATAGAGGCGATCGCTACCTCTCTTCCGGAGTTTTTAATCACTAATTATTTAGTTGTTTAGCCATGGTAAAAGTCAGACAAGACCACCCGATTGATCACGAAGGTGCTATTGACATTGTTGCCTGGGTCAAGCGCATCCAAGAACTTGCTCATGTGCCCGAATCTACTCAGGAAAGCCTTTTTCAGGCTTGCCAGCTAGCGCAACAGGTTGTTGCTCTGGAAGGGGAGAACAATCACGACTGGGGTGAAGGTTACTCGACGCTGAATGCCGGGCTCGAAATGGCGGAAATACTGGCTGAGTTGCAATTGGATGAAGAAACTCTAATTTCCGCCATTCTTTATCGCAGCGTACGTGAGAAAAAGCTAGATAGCACGATTGTTGCCTCCTCTTTCGGAGGCAGTGTCGCCCGCCTGATTGAAGGCGTTCAACAAATGGCCGCTATTAGCGGATTGTCTACTCATACCAACGAATCTGTTTTCGGGCAGGAATCTGACGAGCAGTCGGAAAATGTTAGAAAAATGCTCGTGGCAATGGTTGACGATGTACGTGTGGCTTTAATTAAGCTGGCGGAGCGCACTTGTGCCATTCGAGCGGTAAAGAGCGCACCCGTTGAGCGTCGGCAAAAGGTTGCCAGAGAAGTTTCGGAAGTCTATGCCCCTCTTGCCCACCGCTTGGGTATTGGTCACATCAAGTGGGAACTCGAAGATCTTGCTTTTCGCTACCTACAACCGTTCGACTATAAATACATCGCCAAATTACTTGATGAGCGACGTATTGACCGACAGGCCTATATCGATAACGTTCTTGATATCTTACATGGGGCTTTGGGTGAGGAAGGCATAAAAGCGGAAATCTATGGCCGCGCAAAACATATCTACAGCATCTGGCGGAAAATGCACCGCAAGAAAATTGGCTTTTCTGAAGTTTATGATATTCGTGCCGTTAGAATTTTGGTTAGCAATGAGCGTGAATGTTATACGGTACTAGGTTTGGTGCATGCGCTTTGGCGGAATATCCCTCGAGAATTTGACGACTATATTGCTAACCCCAAAGAAAATGGCTATCGGTCTTTGCATACGGCAGTTAAAGGGCCGGATAATCAAGTGCTGGAAGTGCAGATTCGCACGGGATCCATGCACGATGAAGCAGAGTATGGCGTATGCGCACATTGGCGCTACAAGGATACAGATAAAGATGATGCTGCTGATAGCTACGACAAAAAAATTGAGTGGTTGCGGCAGGTATTGGAGTGGCATGAAGAGATTGGTGGTAACCCCCTAGATGACTGCCTGCCTAAAATTATTGAGCAAGATCGCATATATGTGTTTACACCGGAAGGTCACGTGGTGGATTTACCTGCGCATGCAACGCCGGTCGATTTTGCCTTCAGGATTCACTCGGATGTTGGTATCTGTTGCCGTGGAGCCAAGGTTAATGGGCGAATTGTTCCATTAAATCATGCCCTGCACACTGCCGATCAGGTTGAAATTCTTACCGGTAAAAGAGAGAGGCCGAGTCGAGACTGGCTGAATTCAAGCCTGGGATATATCACCACGTCTCGTGCGCGTAGTAAGTTACAGCATTGGTTTAAATTACAGGATCGCGATCAAAATATCGCCGATGGTCGCGCATTGCTGGACCACGAATTTAAACGTTTGGCGGTAGAGAACCTCGATTATCAGGCGCTGGCGCTCAAGTTGAACTTGAAAACTCTCGATGATCTCTATGCCGCTGTAGGAACAGCGGATATTGGTGTTGAGAGGGTTATTAATGCCGCCCAGCGCTTATTGAATATCGATAAACAAGAGCATCCAGTTGCATCACTGGTAGGCCGCGCCACAAATGAAACGGGTGGTGCAGATGTTTATATCGATGGGGTAGGTAATTTACTTTCCCATATCGCCCAGTGCTGTAAGCCTATTCCTGGTGACCGTATTGCCGGTTATATAACCTTGGGTCGCGGTGTTTCTATTCACCGGTTGGACTGCATTAATTTAATGCAGCGTCAGGCCATTGAGCCGGAACGCATTATTACAGTCGGCTGGGCTGATGAACCAACCCAATCCTACTCTGTTACTATCGCGCTGGAAGCATTTGATCGTCATGGTCTGTTGCGCGACATTACCACCTTGCTGGATCGAGAAAAAATTAATGTTAGCGCCATGCAAACGCTGTCCAACAAAAACAAAAATACCGTGGATATGACTCTGCAGATCGAAATTTCCGATTTTAATGAGCTCAGCCGGGTGCTGGCAAAACTTAACCACCTACCTAATGTATCGTCAGTAAGACGTAAGGTGTAACCCACTTGAAACCGGAGGCGCGTGAACAATACCTTATTGATGATCTGCTGTATTTAATGGCCCGACTGCGTGATCCGAAAACGGGTTGCCCCTGGGATGTAAAACAGGACTATTTATCGATTACGCCCTCAACTATCGAGGAAGCTTACGAAGTTGTGGATGCCATAGAGCTAAATGACCTGAATCATTTAAAAGAAGAGTTGGGAGACTTACTTTTCCAGGTCGTTTTTTATGGGCAGTTGGCGAAGGAGGAAGGGCGGTGGTCATTTTCTGACGTTGTCCATGAGCTTACAGCCAAGCTGATTCGTCGTCACCCCCATGTCTTCCCCGATGGTACATTACAAAGTCAGCGCGGTGATGAGGGAGAGTTAAACGAGAAGCAAATAAAAGCCTCCTGGGAAAGAATAAAGGAGCAAGAGCGCGGAGAGAAGGGAAAGAAAGGGGTGTTAGACGATGTTCCCAGATCATTACCTGCACTAAAGCGTGCCGAAAAACTGCAGAAGCGGGCGGCGAAAGTCGGTTTCGATTGGACCAGAACTGAAGACGTAATGGCTAAACTGCAGGAAGAAATGGGGGAGTTAGATGAGGTCTTCCAAGCGGGCCAACCTGACGAGTCAAGAATTGCCGAGGAGCTTGGAGACGTTATGTTTTCCTGCGTAAACTTGGCGCGTCACCTAAAGCTGGATGCCGAGCAACTTATGCGGCATGCAAATCAGAAGTTTGAAACGCGCTTTAACTATGTTGAAGAGCAAACGCAAAAGGTGGGCTCGAGTTTGGAGGATGCTACATTGGAGAGCATGGAAACCTTTTGGAGTCAGGCTAAAAATATTTAGGCCTGAAAAGCAGATTAACCCAAAGCCCCATAAGTTGGATGAATTTTGCGCTGCCTCTCTTGTTTCCCTTGGGGGTGGCGTGTATCGTAACGCCTTCATTTTTATAGTGGTCAATGTTAGCGCATATTGAATGCTTATTAGCCCGCCGGGGCGATTTTCGGTTGATTAACGAACACATCTGTCAAAAGTCAAAATATTGCCGATCTTGGTGAGCTTTGCTACCAAGTCCTACAGAATTTCCATACGAAAAACTATTATTCAACAAGGGGATAATAATGCAGGTAATTTTATTGGGTGCGCCCGGAGCAGGTAAGGGTACACAAGCCAAATTTATTATGGAAGCCTTTGGTATCCCGCAAATATCAACGGGCGATATGCTCAGAGCAGCCGTTAAAGCAGGTACGCCTTTGGGGTTGAAGGTTAAAGATATTATGACCTCGGGCGGCTTGGTTTCCGATGCGATTATTATCGATCTGGTAAAAGAGCGTATAACCCAGGACGATTGTGAGGGCGGTTTCCTGTTTGACGGATTTCCTCGTACTATTCCACAGGCTGAAGCATTGAGTGACGCAGGGATTGATATAGATTATGTCCTGGAAATTTTTGTAGAAGACGACGAAATCGTTTCGCGTTTAGGTGGTCGCCGTGTACATGAAGCCTCTGGTCGCGTATATCACGTTATTCATAACGCTCCCAAGCAGGAAGGTCTTGATGATGAAACCGGTGAGCCTTTGGTTCAGCGTGAAGATGACAAAGAAGAAACGGTACGTAATCGCCTGGAAATTTATCACCAGCAAACGGAGCCGCTTGTTGCTTATTATCAAAATCAGGAAGCGAATAATCCAAATGCCTCTGTGCGCTATTCTCAAGTGAACGGTGTAGGCAGCTTGGAAGACATAAAAAACAGTGTTTTAAGGGTGCTGGGAAAATAACGTTTCTGACCTAAAGAAAGCCATTGAATTAATGGCTATTGAAAAAAGCCTCAATAGAGGCTTTTTTTTTACCCAAAAACTCGTTCCTACAGATCTCCAGTGACTGTCGGGTGTATGTTTCTGGAGTTGTACTTGTCCGATTGAACCACCTTTGGATCTGTGTTGTTGAAATTTTTCCGCACTTCAGACTTGTGTTAGACAAGAGTGGGATCAAGGGCGTACGCACGGTTGTTCTGGAAAATTTATTTTTCTTTGATCTTTTTAAGATAGCGCAGAACTATCGAGAGATGGTTTGCTAGCAATTTATTGCCGCTCGCTTGCGCCTCAGCAATAGTGAAGCGAGTAAAAAGGAGGTGGAAACCGTATATTTTTTGTATCGGTAGTGGCAATAAATTTAAGATAAATTTATTGCCACAGGCCCTCGCTAACAAAAAAATGCAATTTATTCCTGTGTTATCAATAAAAAACCGTTTTTTTAAACAAATTTAGCCGCAAAAACGTGCAAATGTGTAAGAGATAAAATAGTATTCCGCAGCAGGCGCACAAGCGTCTTTTATATTAAGGGTGCTATGTACTTGATTCGCGCTAAATGAGTTAGTTAAGAATCAAGGTTATAAACAGAATTAATGAGGAGAACTCTCTATGGCAATAGTTGCCAAAAAACGTGGCCGTCCAGCCGCAGCAAAAGAAGCAGGTCGTCCAGCGGCTAAGCGTGGCCGTCCAGCCGCTGCTAAAAAAGCAGGCCGTCCAGCTGTTAAGCAAGTTGCAGCTCCTGCTGTAGATGCTGCATTGGCAAAAATACAAGGTGTAGCAGATAAAACTGCTGCAACTCTGGTAGTAGCGACTAATGCTGTAGCTGAGGCTCGTAAGAAAGCAGCAGCAGCTAAAGCTGTAGCTGCAAAATCCAAAAAAGCTGTTGACGTACGTAAAGCGGCTACTGCTACTGGCGCTGTTGCCAAGGCTGCTGATAAGGCGGCTACTGCAAAAGTTGCTGCGGTTGAAGCTAAGCGTGCTTTGGTTGCAGCTAAAACTTTGGCGACAGCCAAAGCTGCTGAAGCGGCTGCTACCGCTAAAGTTGAGGCATTGAAAGTCGGTCTGGCTACAAAAGCTGAAGCTGACCTTGCTAAAGCATCTGCTGCTTTCACTGCTCGTTGGAGCAAAGTGCGTACTGCTGCTAATACCAAGCAAGTAAAAGCTGCTGAGAAAAAACTGGCCGTTAAAGTTGCTGCTGCAGACAAGAAAGCCAAAGCTAAAGTTAAAGCGGCAGAGAAGAGCGCCAAACTCAAAGCTGCTGTTGCTGCCAAAAAAGCTGCTGCTAAAGCTAAAGCTAAGGCAAAACCAGCTCGCAAAGCCAAGCCTGCGGCAAAAAAAGTCGTAGCGACTAAGCCCACCCCTGCGGCTAAGAGTGCCGGTCGTCCAAAGAAGGCTGCTGCCAAGCCCGTAGCTGCGAAAGCTGGTGCCAAGCGCCGCGGTCGTCCACCTAAGCAAGCTTAATCCAGCTTAATAAGGTCGCGATAAAATCCCCCGCAAAGCAATTTTCGGGGGATTTTTTGTTTGCGTTCTGCTCACACGAATTGGAAAATACGCGCCTGCCCTTAATTACCTCTTAAGAAGTGACCATTAGTTATGCTTCGAATCCTCGCGTTAGATGCCTCCACTGAAGTTTGTTCTGTTGCCGTGAATAACGGGGAGCAAGTTATTAGCCGCTACTGTGACACCCCCAAATCCCACTCCAAAGAGCTATTACCTCTTATCGACGAAGTTTTAAGAGAGGCAGGCATAGCGCTGAACAACCTTGATGCTATTGCAGTGGCTCGCGGGCCGGGTTCGTTTACCGGTATTCGTATCGGTTTGGGCATTGTGCAGGGCCTATCCTATGGTGCAAACCTTCCGATTGTGGGTGTAAACACCCTTGAGGTTATGGTGCAGGGATATAGAGATCAATCTAGAGATGATGGCAGCGCTATTTATGTGCCGGCGTTGGATGCCCGAATGGGAGAAGTGTATTGGGCAGCCTATTTATCGCAGCAAGACAGTTTTTCAGAAAAAATTATTTCGCAGGTGAGCTCGCCAGAAGTTCTTCGAAAACAATTGGAGCAAGTAGGAAAGGCTCGGTCTGTTGTTGCAATTGGGCATGGTTGGACTGTAGAGGAGTTGAATGGCCTGGAGGTATCCGTACTTCAGCCCGAATTTAAACCTCATGCCAATGCTGTGCTAACCCTGGCAAATCAAATTATAAAAAAAGCGGGAAGTTTGGATCACTTTTCCATAGCCGCTATCGAGCCCATCTATTTACGTAATGAAGTAACGTGGCAAAAACGCCAGCGCATTCGCACATCGGATGTTTAACCAATAAAAAAATAGAGACAGCCATATGGATTTAGTTCAGGTCATCGTTTTGGCTTTGATTCAGGGAGTTACCGAGTTTCTGCCCATTTCCAGTTCGGCACATCTTATTTTGCCCAAAGAAATCCTTGGCTGGCCTGATCAGGGATTAGCTTTCGATGTTGCGGTCCATGTTGGTACATTGTTGGCGGTGGTTATGTATTTCCGCCGGGATATCTCTGCACTTATTCGGGGCTGGTTGCAATCGGTGGCAGGGAAAGGGTTGAGCGTTGATGGTCGAATTGCCTGGTATATTGCAGCAGCTACAATTCCTGCAGGTTTGGTCGGTTTGTTTTTGGGTGATTTTATTGAGGCTAACTTGCGCTCTACAGCCGTTATCGCCACAACTACCATTGTATTCGGTATTATCCTGGCAGTTGCAGACAGGCTCCCTTCTCGGATAAAAGAATTGGCTCAGTTAACGCTGGTTGCAGCGCTAATTATTGGATTAGCCCAGGCGCTAGCGCTTATTCCCGGGACTTCTCGATCTGGCATTACGATCACAGCAGCACTTTTCCTCGGCTTTAAATGTACAGATGCCGCTCGTTTTTCTTTCCTGCTGTCAATTCCAATTATCGTTCTTAGCGGCGGTTATAAAGGCTTGGAGTTGGCAATGGCGCCTGCTGGAGTGGATTGGTTTTCTATTATATTAGGTGTTGCGCTTTCGGGTATCAGTGCTTACCTTTGTATACATTACTTCTTAAGCTTTATTAATCGGCTGAGTATGATGCCGTTTGTGGTGTATCGCTTGTTGCTTGGCGCGTTGTTAATTGTGTTTATTCTATAGAGAAACTCTATGTCGTCCTCGAAAATTACCACTGGTTTATTGGATTTTATTGCGGCGTCGCCGACTCCGTTTCATGCCGCATTAAGTTTACGGAGTCTATTGGTTACGGCCGGTTTTACCGAGTTGGATGAACTTGAGCGTTGGGATTTAACCTTGGGCGGACGGTATTTTGTTGTTCGTGGTGGTAGTTCCATCTTGGCGTTTGTGAAGGGCCAAGGCGAACCGCAGGAAACGGGTATCCGCATTATTGGTGCTCATACCGATAGCCCTTGCCTTAAAGTCAAACCCGTACCTGAAATTAACGTGAAAGGATATTGGCAGCTAGGTATAGAAGTGTACGGTGGTGCTTTACTTAACCCCTGGTTTGATCGGGATCTATCCATCGCGGGTAAAGTATCCTATTTGACAAAAAGTGGTGGATTAAAAGCCGCGCTAATTGATTTTAAAAAGCCTGTGGCCTGCATTCCCAGTCTGGCGATTCACTTGGATAGAGAAGCTAATCAGAATCGTAGTGTTAACCCGCAAACTGATATGAATGCGGTCGTGTATCAGGCTGATGACAACGTTAGCTTCCGCTCACTATTACTGTCTATGCTGGAGGACGCGGATGCGGAGGAGGTACTCGATTATAATCTAAGTTTTTACGATACCCAGTCACCGGCCGTTATAGGATTAAAAGACGAATTCATTGCCAGTGCTCGATTGGATAACTTGCTTAGCTGCTATCTTGGACTTCAGGCGCTTATCAATGCTTCAGACGAGCACACTAGTGTATTGATCTGCAACGATCACGAAGAGGTGGGCAGCAATACGGATGTGGGTGCCCAGGGGCCTTTGTTGGATGAAGTTATTGACCGTCTGCTTCCGAGCGGTGAACAACGGCAAATGGCCTTGCGTCGATCACTTATGTTTTCGGTGGATAATGCTCACGGAGTACACCCCAATTACGTTAAAAAGCATGACGACAAACACGGTCCCCTGTTGAACTGTGGCCCGGTCGTCAAGTTTGACGCCAATCAAAGTTATGCTACTAGCAGTTCGACTTCGGCTTTGGTTCGTTGGTTGGCAAAAGCCACAGAAGATAGAGCCGAAATTCCGCTGCAAACCTATGTTACTCGCGCGGACATGCGCTGTGGCAGTACCATCGGGCCGCTGACTGCAGCGGGCGTTGGGGTTACAACGGTGGACATTGGCGTGCCCACTTTTGCTATGCATTCTGTTCGAGAGTTGGCCGGAGAGCGGGATTTGAGCTTGATGCAAGAATTGCTCGTGCGTTTTTTGAGTAGAGCGTCACTTCCCGTTGCGTCTAAACTGTGACTTCTGTTATGACTTTGTAGTTGAATGGCGCGTAAAGTGTTATATTTTATCTGTTAGGTTTGCGGTGCAGTTCCTCCAAATGGGTGATTCCAGACTCAGTTCCGCTCGGTCCTTTCGTGCAAAATGCGGACAAATAACGAGGGCACTAGATGTTAGATATACAAACTCTTAAAAATTTTATCCCCTTCAATGGATTGGAGGATGATTACCTAAAGGAAGCACTCGAAAAAATTGAGGTACAGGAATACGGAAAAGGCCAGATGCTGTTTAAACGCGGCCGTGCTGTGAGCAGTAAATTCTATTTATTGGACGGACAAGTAGATTTGATTAACAGCGCTTTTTACGTTTCTACCGTATTAGGACAATCCGCTACCGCCAACAATACGCTCAACCCCGATTCCCCCACACTTTGCTCTGCGGTCGCAAAATCACCGACGGTTCGGGTATTTAGTATCGATGCTGAATCGCTCGATCGGATAACGGCATGGAGCCAGTCGGCAGTTGCCGATAATTTCGACGATTTTGAATACTCTACAGGAGAATTTGAGGTCGAAGAATTGGGTGAAGAGGGAGGAGATTGGATGGCAGCACTGCTGCAGGCGCCGCTGTTTTCCAAAGTGCCGCTTACTCAGGTGCAGGAACTCTTTTTACGCTTTGAAGATGTTTCCCTGAAAAAGGGGGAAGCCGTTATTAAAGAAGGTGAACGCGGCGATTATTTTTACGTGTTAGTGTCCGGCAGTGCGCGTGTGCATAACCGATCGGATAGTGTCGATTTAGTGATTCATCCCGGGCAGTTTTTTGGTGAGGAATCATTGCTTGGGGATACGCCTCGTAATGCCTCTGTAGAAATGCTTTCCAGTGGGCGCTTAAAACGTTTAAATGCAGAAAACTTCAATGCCTTGTTAAAAGCACCGGTCGTGCGTTACGTGGAAGATCAGAGTTTGGAAAAACTCGATAAGCCCTATAAATTACTCGACGTAAAAATGCCCATGGAGTACCGCATTCACCATATGCCAGGGGCCATTAATATTCCATTGTCACGTCTGCGAAGTTCGCTCTCAGAACTGGGACGCACCAATATCTACATCGTGCCGGACGACGCTGGTAGCCGTGCGGATATTGCTGCACACCTCTTATGTCAGGCGGGATTCGATGCCTTAATCCTTAAAAACGCCTCTCAATCATCATAAAAAACAGCCTTATTGTTTAATACCCGCAAGTCTGAATAGAATTCACTCTTTCGGCTTGCGGCGCTCTCCTATGACGAATTTACTCCTTTCTGCTTATGATGCCGATAGTCACCGACGCTGGCGAGAGGGGGTGGTGGCGCATTGCGATCAGTGCGAGTGGACAAGTTTACAGCTGCCCGCTCGTTATTTTAACTGGCGTATCCGCGGTAATAGTTTAAGTTGGGCGTTAGGGGAAAGGGACACGTTAATACGCCCGTATCAGTTGATTTTGGCGACATCCATGGTTGATTTGAGCACTCTTAAAGGTTTAGTGCCGGAATTGAGTCGTACACCCAGCATCCTCTATTTTCACGAAAATCAATTCGCCTACCCCGTATCTGAGCATCAGCAATATGCGCTGGAACCGAGAATGGTCAACCTGTATTCCGCGTTGGCGGCGGATGCACTGGTGTTTAATACTGATTACAACCGCGAATCGTTTTTGCTGGGTGTCGATAAGCTTTTAAGTAAAATGCCCGATGCTGTACCCAAGGGGGTGACTGCATCGCTCAGTGTGAAATCTCAGGTGCTTGCAGTGCCATTGGAGCCAAATACCTTTAGAGTGAACCGGGCGGGGTACAAACCGCCATTGGAAATTGTTTGGAATCATCGTTGGGAGTATGACAAGGGGCCGCAGAAATTACTGGGTTGTTTACAGGCGTTGCCGCCGCAATTACAGTTGAAACTTCATATCATTGGCCAACAGTTTCGCCGGGAGCCTGAGGCATTTAGCGATATTCACCAGTTATTAACCGAACGCAATTGGCTGGGGCATTGGGGTTATCTGGACAATCCGTCCGACTACATGCAATTGCTGCAGCGTTGTCATTTGGTGCTGTCTACAGCGTTGCATGATTTTCAGGGATTATCCGTACTGGAAGCCGTGGCGGCCGGATGTATTCCCTTGGTGCCGGACCGATTGGCCTACCGAGAGCTGTTTCCTCCATCTTTTCGTTATACGTCACACTTTGAAAATAACCAGCCTCAAACGCATGGGGCGGTGGAATCTGAGAGTGCTGCCTGTGCGGCCAAGATTATCGAATATTATGAGCGTCTAGCATCGGATGCCGAATTACCTGCCCCCCCAAATTTACAGGCGTTAAGCTGGTCGCAGCTGCAGGCTCGGTACAGCGCACTGTTTGCCGAGTTTTCAAGGCCTAGCGGCGGCCTGTAATTTGTGGCAGCTCAATACAAACTGGTTTTTGGATATGGACATGCGGGGATGTGCGATTGCGGGTGGCCCCCTCGCGTGTGCATGGTATATTAGCGCCCGGTCGATTTTGATGACCTTTTCATGCACTACTAATAACGATTGGATCAACTATGTCTGTTAAACGCGTTCTTACCGGCATTACAACCAGCGGTACCCCTCATCTGGGCAATTATGTGGGCGCTATTCGCCCGGCCATTCAGGCCAGTCAGGCTGGGGACACAGAGCCCTTTTATTTTCTTGCCGACCTGCACGCGATTATTAAGTGCCATCAGCCTGAGCTGATCCGTCAGTCGGCCAAAGAAGTGGCTGCTACCTGGCTTGCGTTGGGGTTGGATACAGAGAAAGCCGTATTTTACCGACAGTCCGACGTCCCTGAAATTACGGAGTTAAGTTGGATTCTGAGCTGTATGGCAGCAAAGGGTTTGATGAATCGCGCGCACGCCTATAAAGCGGCTGTGGCGAACAATACGGAAGAAGGCGCGGATCCGGATTTTGGCATCACCATGGGTCTCTATAGTTACCCGGTATTAATGGCTGCGGATATTTTAATGTTCAACGCGAATCGTGTTCCTGTCGGTAAGGATCAAATACAGCATGTGGAAATGGCCCGCGATATTGCCGGTCGTTTTAATCATCGTTTTGGAGAAGTGTTTGCGTTGCCCGAAGCCGTTGTCGATGATTCCGTGGCTGTGTTACAGGGCTTGGATGGACGCAAAATGAGTAAAAGCTACAATAACACCATCCCGCTGTTCTTAACGGAAAAGCAGTTACGTAAGCATATCAACAAAATTAAAACCAATTTACTTGAGCCTGGCGAACCCAAAGACCCCGATACCTCGACCGTTTTTCAGGTGTGGCAGGCATTTGCCAATGAAGAGCAAACAGCGTTGATGCGAAAGCAGTTTGAAGAAGGCATTGCTTGGGGTGAAGCCAAGAAACAGTTGTTTGAATTGGTCAACACCGAAATCGGTGGGGCACGTGAACGCTATAACGAATTGTTGGAAGATACCTCCAGCATTGAAAAAGTTTTACAGCAGGGTGCTGAAAAAGCGCGCGATGTTAGCGCTCCAATGCTGACCAAGGTGCGCAACGCTATCGGTATTGGCGCTATGTGATCCCCCTTTCCCTCCTGGCGACACAGTCATCAGGTGCGGCTGTTTGTCAGTAAGTTCATTAAATACCCTGTGCTCGCAAAATTCCTCGCTGGCATATCGGGTATGCAGCGTCTAGTCTTAAACATGTTGTTGTAATTCAATACGCTTTAGATCGCCAGCGAGGGATGCCGCTGGGAAGTCCTGTGTCAAATCCGGCACCTTAATCGCTGTTACTGTATCTTGCCATAATCGTAGCGAATTCTTCCGTTTCTGCCTGGGGGTAGTGGTTATTGGCGTGATATTCGGCCATCCAAGTCTCCATGGGGGAGGACGTTATCGCTCTGTGTAAGGTCTGGAATAGAAATCAAAACACTACCGCAAGGCAAAGATGAAAGTTGTTAATATCTCGTTTGTATACAAACCAGATAATGATGAACACACGCCACAAACAACCTATCAATCTATTATCGCAATAGTGTCTAAATGAAAATTTTAATCGTCGATGATCATGCCTACAACCGGGATCTCCTTACGTTTATTTTGAATGATGAAGGGCATGAGTGCGTTGAAGTTGAAAATGGAAAAGAAGCCTGTGAGATCTATCGAAAGGATCAATCTATTGAGTTGATTTTGATGGATATTAATATGCCGGTAATGGACGGTGTGGAGGCGACAAAAATTATTAAGGCTGAAAGCGGTGATCGTTTCGTACCTGTTATTTTTGTTACCGCACTTGATGATAGTGATGTTATCGCCAGTTGTTTGGGTGCCGGTGGAGATGATTTTGTTCCAAAACCCGTAAATGAAAATGTATTGTTGGCAAAAATTTATGCCCATGATCGTGTGCGAGGTTTGTATTCCCGTTTGCAGCAGGCAAATAAATCACTGTTGTACCACCAGCGGTTAATGAAGCGGGAACACACGATTGTTGAGCATATTTTTGCGCGTGGAAATCAGCGCAGTAAAACCCGTTGTGACAATATTGTTACCTATACATCGCCCGCCTCTATGTTTGATGGTGATATGGTATTGAGTGCCGCTTCCCCAAGTGGTGGAGTGTATTTGATTGTCGGCGATTTTACCGGTCACGGCTTGGCGGCGGCAATAGGTTCGCTTCCCGTTACCGAAGTATTTAATAATCTGGTTGCGAAGCAAGTCAGTGTTTCGAAAATAGCTGTCCAGTTGAATGAACGCTTGTTTGAACTTCTTCCCACCAATATGTTTTGCTGTGCCACCATTATGCACTTGGATTCTACCGGTGTAGAAGTGACCTTCTGGTCGGGCGGGATGAATGATCTGCTTGTTTTTCGCCGGGGCTCAGGTGAGCTGGAAAAAATTGAAGCGACCCATATGCCATTAGGTATCTTATCGGTGGCCGATTTTGATGATGGCTTTCAAAAACTCAAAATAAAGGGGGGTGATAAAATTTACGTCTATACCGATGGCGTGAATGAGGCGGTAAACGTTTCAGGAGAAGCGTTTGGCCTGGGGCGTTTGGAGGAGATTATTCTCGCCGGTGGGGACCGTGTTGTTGAAAATGTCACTCGGGCGGTTAGTCAGTTTAATGAAGGGGGAGAGCAATCCGATGATATGTCCATGGCCGAAATTACGGGAGGCAAGGTTGTCCATCGCTCACAGAAAACTGGAGAGGTAATTGATGTTGGAGCGCGGTATCTCAACGCAGACTCTTTACCCTGGAGTTTTTCTCTACGGATCGAAGGAAAAGACTTGGGTGACGCGAGTATTGTGAGCCAGATAATAGCGTTTGTTTCCGGGGTTCGAGGTATTGAGCCGCATCTGGATAGGATTTCTACCATTATCAGCGAGCTGTATAGTAATAGCCTTGAGCGCGGGGTGTTGCGCCTGGGGGCAGCGCTAAAAAATTCTGACGAAGACATTGAAGCCTATTCGCGAGAGCGTGAGCAACGATTGCAATCGCTTGATGGTGAGTTTATCGATATTGAAATACGCTACCTGCGCGAAACACTCAATAAACTACAGTTAAAAATTACGGACAGTGGCGATGGATTTGATTGCGAAAAAGCTAATCGTGAAGGTGAAACTGGCGGTAATAGGCTTTCCCAGGGTATACCTTTATTGCGTAGCCTGTGTTCTTCTTTAACCTACACTAACAAAGGCAGAACAGCTATCGCCGTTTACGACCTTGATTGCTCCTGCAACCCGTGAGGGCAGGAGCAACAACCTTTCTAATGATGGCTAAGCACCTGAAAAATCGCGTCGGTCAAGGTTGTTAGTTGCTCTGTCGTTATGCAGTAGGGAGGCATAACATAGACCCGCGTGCCGAAAGGTCTTACCCACACACCTTGTTGCACAAATGCCGGTGTAATCCTGGCCATATCCACCGGTTCTTTCATTTCAACAACACCAATGGCGCCTAAACAGCGGACATCTGCAACGGATTGTAATTCGGAGCAGGGCGCTAGGCCGCCGCGCAAGCCTTTTTCAATATCACGAATTTTTTCTTGCCAGGGGCTCTTCAGTAACAGCTCGATACTCTTGTTTGCCACTGCGCAGGCCAGCGGGTTTGCCATAAATGTTGGGCCATGCATAAAACAACCGGCTTCGCCCGCACAGATGGTTTCGGCTACTGCGTTTGTACAAAGTGTTGCTGCCAGCGTGAGGTAACCGCCGGTTAAGGCTTTACCGAGGCAAAGTATATCTGGTGATATGTCGGCAAATTCACAGGCGAAGAGTTTTCCTGCGCGGCCAAAACCGGTGGCAATTTCGTCGGCAATCAAGAGAACATCGAAATGCGCACATAGTTGTTTTACTCTGCGCAGGTATTCCGGCGAGTAGAAACGCATTCCACCGGCACCCTGCACGATGGGCTCTAGAATTACAGCCGCCAACTGTTGGTGGTGTTGCTCAAGTTGCTGCTGGATATCCTGGATATATCGATCATCCCAGGGTTGATCAAATTTACAACCTGGAGCCTCACTAAATAACTGTTCGGCGAGCACGCCATTAAAAAGTTGATGCATACCGGTTTCGGGGTCGCAGACAGACATCGCGCCAAACGTATCACCGTGGTATCCGCTTCTAAGGCTGAGGATTTTATGTTTCTGTGGAAGTCCCTTGGCGTGCCAGTATTGAACGGCCATCTTTAACGCCACTTCTACGGCTACCGAGCCGGAATCGCAAAAGAAAACCTGTTCCAAATCGCGTGGTGAAATCTCGACAAGTGTTTGCGCCAATTGCGCTGCCGGTTCGTGGGTAAGACCACCGAACATAACATGAGCGGTGCTTTCCAGTTGCCTGTGAATGGCCTGATTTAGTTCGGGGTGATTGTAGCCGTGGATCATACTCCACCAGGAGGCCATACCATCAATGAGTTCCCGCCCATCTTTCAAGCGGATACTAACGCCGGAACAGGACTCCACCGCGTAGAGTTCCTGAGTGGAATTGATGGAAGAGTAAGGATGCCAAATATGGTTTTTATCAATCTCTAGAATTTGCTCTTGGCTGAGTGACATAGATTACCTGTCGCCTGTAAGTCTTTTGCCGTGCATTGTAACGACATAGAGCGCTAGGCTACAGCAAATTTATGCTGATCGTTGGAGCTTGAAAAACTCCCAAAGCTGTGAGGCGATGCTATCGCATCGATAAAGGTTTCCAGTTGGGCCTGTTGCTCATCGTTAGGCAAATTAAACTGCAGACGAAGCTGGGTATGGCAGCAGGGGGTACGTAAGAATCGGCACTGTTTGACCGACGCCTCGAGTGACAGTTGGAATTGCTGATTAAAACAAAATAACCCGCGAATGACTTTTTTAGGGTTCAGAGCGTTTTTAATATCTTTACCGTAAATTTCGAGTAGAGCGCCTTTTCGGCTGAGGTTGGAAATGAAGGCTGTTTGTATCGGTTGAAGGTCCAATTGCAGCTCTACTTTTGGTCCCTGACGGGCATCAAAATACACACGGGTGTTCCATCGTCGGTTATGGCTCAGCTCGGTTGATAAGACCTTTACGGTGAGCAATTCACTGCCCCGATAACCGTCAGTTTCCACCAAGCTTACCTGCAGATTAAAGAAGCCGTGAGTGCATGGGATCTGTAGCCACAAAGGGTTGCGGCTTTGTAGGTGCTTTGTCGGCCGTGGGTAGAGACCGTCTAGAAGAATAAGAGAGTTTTTTAGGTCAAAGCCGTGAATAAAACTTTGCGAGGTATCGCCGCTGGTTGGGTTATAAACCGTGACAAAGTGGTGATTTAGCCCGTATTCAACCAGTATGTCGGCTTCCCATAGTTTCCAGTCGCTTTTGGTTTCATCGTGTTGAGGGCGGTGTGGATGAAGTGCTAGGGTGCGGGCCATGGTACGTCTTGCTTCCTTCGAGTAAGCGGGGCGTTTGCTGTTGTATAGGGACACTGCAAGGCCTATGCCGGTAGAAGGGCATTAGCCGTGTTTTTTATTGCTTACCTGTAGTCCTCTTGCTTTGCATCGAATATGAAGGTTTTCTTCGTCGACTACGGTCTGGTTTTGTCCCAGAAATTGCGGCAATGGCTTGCCTTGTAGGGCAATAATTCCCTGTTCAGGGCAAAAACCGTACAATAGTGGGCTTTCTATCTACAAGACCTTGGGAGTTGTTGTTTGGATCAGCCGGCGCGAAAAAATCGAATAGAATTCAACAAGTTACAGAAACGCCTTCGCCGAAACGCGGGAAAGGCTATTGCTGATTACAATATGATCGAAGCGGGCGACAAGGTGATGGTGTGCTTGTCAGGGGGGAAGGACTCTTTCGGTATGCTTGAAATACTGATGGGGCTGCAGCGAACCGCACCCATCGATTTCGAGCTTGTTGCTGTGAACCTCGACCAAAAGCAGCCGGGTTTCCCCGAACATGTGTTGCCACAGTATTTGGATTCGCTAGGTATTCCCTATCATATTATTGAGAAAGACACCTACAGTGTTGTGAAATCGGTGATTCCCGAGGGGAAAACTACCTGCGGTCTATGTTCGCGCTTACGTCGAGGTACGCTCTATGGCTTTGCCGAGGAGATTGGTGCAACAAAAATCGCGTTGGGACATCATCGTGACGATATTGTTGAAACACTCTTTCTGAATCTGTTTTACGGTGGCGGGTTAAAGGCTATGCCGCCAAAATTGCTGGCGGATGACAAGCGCAATATCATTATTCGTCCAATGGCCTATTGTACAGAACCTGATCTGGAAGCCTTCGCCGAGGCGAAGCAGTTTCCCATTATTCCCTGTAACCTATGCGGTTCGCAGGAGAATTTACAGCGTCAGGTTATAAAACAGATGCTTACGGATTGGGATAAACAATACCCGGGACGAGTGGAAACGATTTTTTCTGCTATTCAGCGTGTATCACCATCACAACTGGCAGACAATAAGATATTCAATTTTCGTGACTTAATGCTGGATCGAAGTGGTGAAAGTGCTCATTCTGCCGCAAGTAGTAGCGATAATTCCGAGAAGGAACTACCCTTAGCTCCGGCCGTTCAATTTATCGATGCGCTGTCTTTGGGTTAGCAGTGATACGTGTCAACGCTTAGCCTACCCGGTTGGAGTACACACGGAAAGATGGAGATTTAGCCGCCACAGATAATAATTAGTAGCTAAACTAAAAGAATAACAAACGTTGCAGTGCAAAAGAGTTTTCTGCTGCAGCTCCAGTGAAGTGGGGCGCGATCAGGAGGCTGAGCAAGGTACGAGGAATATAGAATATCCACGTGGCGCTGTAATACTGTCTTTACTGAAGTGAAATGGGTTAATAGTGCAAGGATTTTTCCACGGCATATCATTCCGACTGGCTAAATTAGGGGTCATTATCGCCTTACTGATTGGCACTTTGATGAGTGCCGTTCAGATTTATTTTGATTTCAGCGCCAAATCAACAGCCGTAAACAACCAGATTGTTAGCATTACGGATATGTCTACGCCTCCTGCTGCGAGGGCGATTCATACGCTGGATAATATGCTCGCCAACGAGGTGGCGGAAGGCATAATGGTCAACGATTTTATCGTGGCCGTTACCATCGAGGATGAACTGGGTAACGTGATAGCCGAATCCAAACGGATTCCTCGCGAAAGTAATACGACTTGGCTTACGCACCAGATTACCGAACACTTGACGTCGTACAGCTCTCCTCTTTATATCCCCGGCCATGGAGACGATGGAGAGCACGGGCAGATCAAGTTTGAAGTGGATATGGACGCGGCGTTTAGCTCGTTTTATACCCAGTCAGCAGTCGTCATTATTATTGGGCTTATTCGCAGCTTTATGCTGGTCTCCATTCTTTTCGTTGCATTCCACTATCTACTGACCAAGCCACTTATTAGTATTGCTACGCAAATTAAGCGCATCAACCCCGGAAGCCCTGGTGAACAGCGCCTCTCGCTCTCTGGCCACAGTAGAGATGACGAGCTAAAGCAGCTCGTTAACAGCGGTAACCAACTACTGGATGCGGTTGATCTCGCTCTGGCGAAAAGGCGCGCAGTGGAGGTTGTGTTACGAAAAAGTGAAGAGCATGTGCGTCAGATTATCGACAGCCTGCCTGTGTGGGTGGGTGCTCGTAACCGGGAAGGTCATTACATCTTTGCCAATAAGGCCCTGGCTGATTTTCTGCAAACCTCGCCCGAGGCGATGCGCGGATCTCATATTAGCGATTTTGCTGACTTTTTTTATACCGACCCCATAGAAGTGACAATGCTCGATACGGAGGTGATTAAATCTAGAATCAGCGCACAAATATGGGAAGAAAAATGGGTCGGCGCCGAGGGGGAAGAGCACAGCATGCATACGCATGTGATGCCGATGGAGTTTTATGATGAAGTGGTTGCTCTGGTCGTTTCTTCTGACATTACCGAATTGAAAATGGCTCAGGCGCAAATGGAGCATATGGCTTACCACGACGCGCTTACCGACCTGCCCAACCGCAGTTACCTGGTCGAACGCCTGGAAGAGGAAGTTCGTAAGTCCGCGCGTAATAAAATCTATGGTGCTCTGCTGTTTATCGATCTTGACCAATTTAAATATATTAATGATTCCCTTGGTCACCCCGCTGGAGATGGAGTGTTAAAACATGTGTCCCAGCGCTTAATGGCTATCGCAACAGAGGACGATGTTGTGGTGCGCTTGGGGGGAGATGAATTCGTTGTTGTGCTAACAAACCTCGGGCGCGACCTTGCCTCGGCATTGCTTCAAGCTGAAGAAAGCGGCGAGCGTATTCGTGCGCATGTATCAGAGCCACATTTTTATAACGATCTCGAACTCCACGTAACCTGTAGCGTGGGGATAGTGATATACCCGGAAGAAGACGCCGGTGTACACGAGTTACTGCGCTACGCCGATACAGCCATGTACCAAGTCAAAGAGCAGGGGCGGGATGCCATTCAGTTCTTCAATAAGTATATGGCAGATAAAGCGCGCAATGTTTTGGTAATGGAAGGTGATTTACACCGCGCTTTGGAGATGGACGCCTTTCACCTGCACTTCCAGCCGCGGGTAAATGTGGTTACCGGTGCGATTGTGGGAGCTGAAGCCTTATTGCGCTGGGATCACCCGGAACGGGGGATGATTTCACCGGGAGAATTTATACCCATTCTGGAGACCTCTGGCTTAATTGTACAAGTGGGCATGTGGGTTATAGAACGCTCTCTAAAGCAAGTAAAAGAATGGCAGCATATGGGGCTGTGGAGCAAAACTATGCGCTTAGGGGTCAATATAAGCCCCCGTCAATTCCGTTCTACGCAATTTGTGGACGACGTAAAACATTTGCTGGAGCAGGAAGATTTTTCTGCTGAGATGCTGGAAATGGAAATTACCGAAGGGATTGTTATTCACAACCTGGAAGAGACCATTAGCACCATGTCGACGCTTCAGTCGCGCGGCATTAATTTTGCCTTGGACGATTTTGGTACTGGTTACTCATCCATCAGCTATTTGAAAAAATTACCGGTCGCCATTTTAAAGATAGATCAAAGTTTTGTGCGGGATATTTCGGAAGATCGAAACGATCGCATATTGGTCGAAACTATCAGCGCAATGGGTAACTTGTTGGGGCTGGATGTTGTTGCCGAGGGGGTGGAAACACGAGAGCAGCTGGATCTTATTCGTGAATATGGTTGTCGCTACTATCAGGGTTATTTAGCCAGCCGGCCGATAAATCCCAACCAGTTTGAGTTGCTTTTAGAAAAGCGATTTATCCAAATATAGGGTGAAAAATAGCGGCTTAATGGTATATTTTCGCCAGTAATGCCGTTACTGCAGTTTCTACTTTCAGTATGCGGGCCCCGATTTGAATAGGGGTAAAGCCTTCCTTAATAAAATAGGTCACTTCTTTTTCGGTAAAACCACCTTCCGGGCCAATCGTCAGAATTGCGCTGTCTGAAGAGCTTAAGCGCGGGCAGGGGGTATAGGGGCCAGGGTGGGCGATCAACTTGTGATTTTCAGAAGGAAATGTTGGCAGGATATCTTCTACAAAAGGTCGAAATCGCTGGAATTTTTCTACCAGGGGCAATTGTGTGGCGACCCCTTGTTCCAGCCCCAAAATCAAATGTTCGCGAATAGCGTCATCGGTAATCGACGGCGATTGCCAAAAACTTTTTTCAACTTTCGATGTTTGAATCAAACACAACTTCTCTACGCCCATGCAAGCAACCGTTTGCATGATGCGTTTAATCATTTGTGGGCGTGGTAGTGCGAGGATTAACGTAAGGGGGAGCGGTGGTGGTGGTGGTGTGCTCAGCTGGAGAATATCAACCGTGGCCTTCTCGTCCAAACTGGTCAATTGTGCTGTACCCATATCGCCGTTAAGTAGACCTACGCGCAGTTTATCACCTAGCTCAGATTTCAAAATATTCGTTACATGTGCCCGTTGTAGTGGTGTTAGCACTACCCGTGACTCTGACTGAAATTGTTCCGGTCTTAACAGTAATAAATTCATGTAGGCGAGTTTTTTAAATGGCCCTCCCTTCAGGATTTGAACCTGAGGCCTTCCCCTTAGGAGGGGGACGCTCTATCCAGCTGAGCTAAGGGAGGGGGGGATACCGAATCCAGGCGCGCCGTATGATACTGCAAACTGGATTGCAGTCAAACCAGGCTTGACAGTTTATTAACGAAGTAAGGGTTTTTCGGGGCGTATTAGGCTTCGCCCACTTTGTGTGAGATATGGTTGCTGGTGGATTTTCCTGCGGCGGAGTAGAGGTTTGGGGTCGCCGTTTGACCACGAACGATATCTAAAAGGCGACCAAAGGTTTTTTGGTTTCGGGAGAGGATTTTTCCGTTAACTTCATTGGCGTCTTTACAGGCTAGCTGCAGTTCTTTCAGCCGGCTCCAGGCTTTGCTTAATTGAGGGATGTTTGCGCTGTCGAGCATCTCCTGCCAGGCGGTTCGCATTGCGTTTTCATCCGCCGGGTTGAGCTGTAGATGTTCCCTTGCCCAGAGCGTGCGCGCTTGCGCGCTGGCTTCGAGCGCGGATAACTGCACGGCCTTTTGCTCGATTATGGTGTCCAGCTTTTCCATATCCCGAGCACCTAATGCTTCACGTTCCTGTTCCAACAAGCTTAACAACTGCTCGCAGGCGGCAATATCCTGTTGCAGTTGTTGGATAAGTTCGGGGGGAGAAATTTGCATTGTCATCTGTGCTCTCCAGCAAGGGCTGGTTAATGGGTTCCGCTTTTTTGAAGTCTAGTCTAAAAAAAGAGTGTCAAAAAAACGCCTACACAGACGTAATGCAATAATTATGCCAGAAAATGGCAGGGAAGTGGAGCTAGAGCAGGTTATCCTGCTCAATCATTTTGCTGGCGATAGCATCTGGGTCAATGTTGTAGCTACCGTTTTGTAACGCAGTGCGTATTTCAGCGACTTTCGCCGAATCAACCTCAGGGATGTTGGCTGCCTGAGCTTCCAGTTTTGCCAGTGCCTGGCCTGCCGTGCTCAGGGAAACACTATCAGATGTTGAATGTGCACCAGTGTTCGTAGCTTCAGGTTTGTTTGAAGCTGGCGCCACCGCTCCGCCCTGGCGTGCTTTGCCAGTGCCAACCGATGACAAGTTGTTTGTATTAAAGCCGTTTCCGGGTTCGATAACCATGGGATTTACCCGCCAATATCTCTATCTAATTAACGAGGCGTCAGAGCCTCTCAAACACTGTGTCGGCCACCACTACAAAAGCTTTAGGCCTATATGCAAAGAATTTCCACTAAGTTTAGAGGCTTCTTCGTTTCTACCAGCTATTGACCTGCACCTCGCCGGGGGCCATCACCAGTCCATCCACAATGCGTTTGGATCGGTCATTACGAACGCGTATCTGTTCTCCCTTGTGGCCGCTACTAAGGGCGGTGCCTTCCGTTTCAACGCTCAGCACGGAAGATTTCACCCTCAATACAACCGTATCTCCCTTGCGGACAAGATCCGGCTGTTTCACCAAGTTTAGTTTAATCACTTCCGACGCGCGTATAGGACGTTTTAATTCCAAACCTATTAGCCGTTGCTTATTTTCAACATGACCACCGGTTAGCTTAGCGGTGTTTATCCGCTTTGTACCCAGATCGCTTGAAGCAATGAGGCTACCTTTTGCGAGACTGTGGGCAGCAATTACCACATCGCGATAGGTCCCGATAGTGGCGGGAACGTAGATTGTCCAGCGAACGCTCGTTCGACAACTGGTTTTAACCGTTACGTTGGCACTGCTGTGGGGAAGCTCGTTAATGTCAAAATGGATGCTCCCATCGCACTTTATTAATCGTAAACGTCGATCTAACTGCCCCGTTTGGATAGTCAGCGTATCGTCCAGCACAAGGTTGGGATAGCGTTGCTGAAAATGGGTTTCCAGCTCGTGCTGTACCTGCGAGCGTATTGCCTCGATAGATTCGTATTCCATGGCGGCCCATACAGACGTGGCAGCCAATAAGGTAAACGTGGCGATTAACACCTGCACCCCCCATCTATGCGCTGCGAACGGTTCGGTTTTTCGACAGGCTCTAGTATCGGATTGTGGTATCAAGATCATAAAAACTCCGTCCTCAAAGGATTTCTGGCCTATGCTGTATGAAAACATTACTCGCATTTTCTGCCAAAAAAACGGCGTGTGATTGTGATTGTACTAGGCTTATAGCAAGGCTTGTGCCGATAGTGAAAATTCGACGAAGAAGTGGCGTTTGGTCGAGAAGTTGTCGAATTTATTTTCTGGTTAAGCCTGTGGTTGTAAGATGCCAGAAAACTGACGCCTTATAGGGTGGTCGTATCAATTCGTACCTATAAATAGAAGAGGACCCAAAATGGCTGGGGTTTTAGATAGTGTTAATCAGCGTACACAGCTAGTAGGGCAGAATCGCCTGGAATTACTACTGTTTAGTCTTGGGGGGCAGCAACTTTACGGAATCAATGTCTTTAAGGTAAAGGAAGTCTTGCAGTGCCCCCCTCTCAGTGAAATTCCAAGGCGGAATCCGGTAATTCGTGGTGTAGCTCATATTCGTGGTGGCACCATTCCTATTATGGATTTGCGTCAGGCAACGGGGCACGCCCCTTTGGGCGATCTCGAAAACTGCTTTGTCATTATCACAGAGTACAATCGTTCTACGCAGGGATTTTTGGTCAGTGGTGTTGAACGCATTGTGAATATGAACTGGGGAGATATTCATCCTCCACCCCGAGGTGCGGGTAAGGATAATTACCTGACTGCGGTGACAGAAGTAGAAGGTAGGCTTGTCGAAATTATTGATGTTGAAAAAATTCTGGCTGAAGTTTCACCGTTGCCCGCTGATGTGAGTGCGGACGTTATTGAAAGTGCACAACGGGATACGATTGTGTGCAAGCATGTGTTGATTGTGGATGATTCCACTATCGCTAGAAAACAGATCCAGAAAGTGATGGAGTCGCTCGGCTGTAAAACGACTCTGAAAAAAGATGGGCGGGATGCTCTGAATTTCCTTAATGAACTGATTGAGGATGGAAAAGATCCGTGTCACGAGCTGTTGTTGGTTATTTCCGATATCGAAATGCCGGAGATGGATGGATATACCTTCACGGCTGAGGTAAGGGGCGATGAGAGGTTGAAGAAGTTGCATATTATCTTGCACACTTCCCTTAGTGGCGTGTTTAACGAGGCTATGGTGAAAAAAGTGGGCGCAGATGATTTTCTTGCCAAGTTTCACCCCGATGATCTGGCAAACCGAGTAAATGATAGAATCGACCAACTGACAGGGGACGGAGAGCATGTTGAATAACACTCTTTCCGTACCGAGAGTAAGATAGCGGATATTATATGAGCTTCAACACAGGAACACCCACCTCGGCGTTTACGCAGGGGAGGGTGCAGTTGGATACTCGAGAATTTCAAGAGTTTCGAGATTTTCTGCAAACCGTTGCAGGGATCGATCTCGGCCATAATAAGCAGTACTTAGTGGCTACTCGCATTCGCCGAATTCTTATCGATTATGAGTGCGAAACGTTGGGTGTTCTTACCAAGCTTATTAAGAACGCAGCGAATAGGGAAGTTCGTCAAAAAGTTATTGATGCGATGACTACCAACGAGACCTTTTGGTTTCGTGACGGCTACCCTTTCGAGTATTTACGCAAAACGGTTCTGCCAGAAATGGTAGAAAATAATAGAGGCGGTCGTTTTCGTATCTGGTCTGCCGCCTGTTCTTCTGGGCAGGAGCCATATTCACTTAGCATTGTTGCAGAAGAATATATCCGAGGGGCGTTTGGTATCAGCAATCTGCCACTGGACATTGTGGCTACGGACTTATCCAGCCAAATTCTCGATAATGCCAAGCGAGGTGAATACGATCGTCTATCCATTACTCGCGGCTTGTCCGAGCAGCGCCTGCGAGACTATTTTGATCATTTTTCTTCGGATTGCTGGAGGGTGAAACCGCCTATTGGTCGGAGGGTAACCTTCAAGCCGCTTAACTTGCAGGACTCTTATTTGTTGCTGGGTAAATTCGATGTGATTTTCTGTCGCAACGTACTTATTTATTTCTCTGCCGATCTTAAGCGCGATATTCTCACGCGTATGCACGCTGTTATGAAACCTGGGGGGTATCTCTTCCTGGGATCTTCAGAGAGTATTGCTGGAACATCCGATTTATTTGAAATGATCCACTGTAACCCCGGCGTGGTCTATAAAGCTAAATAGCGCACGGCCTGTTATTCTTTGCCTTCAGTTATCTCAAGCAATATTCAATCACTCAACGGCTCGAAAGACCTCCTCTTCTTAAACACATATTGATCTTTCCTAAGGTATGCCTGCCGGAAAGTGGAAAAAGGGAAATTCCTTGCCGCTTTCAATAATTTTACTATCTGCCGATTATTTATATTTCCAATAAAAACAAAGGGTTAGGTGGTTGTAGTCCTGTTGGCACACGCATTGCTATCTATCGGTAACAATACAATATTCACTTTATTAACGGCAGGCAACATGGCTATTTCTTTTGACAGTGCGCTAGGTGTTCACGAAACAGCATTGCGCTTACGGGCACAGCGAGCGGGGCTGTTGGCGAGCAACCTGGCCAACGCCGATACGCCGGGTTACAAAGCAAAAGATATTAACTTTGGGCAGGCGTTGGCGAATCGCATGGATAACCAATCAGCTGATATTCCTATGTCTGCTACGCGTTCAGGCCATATCAAGTTCAACAAAGGGGATTCTGGTTTTACCGAAACCCTTTACCGTACGCCTAACCAGCCCAGTATTGATGGCAATACCGTGGAAGAGCAGGTAGAGCATGCGCAATTTATGAAGAACAACCTAGAGTTTCAGGCCAGTTTTACGTTTTTAAACAGTAAATTCAAAGGCTTGACCAAAGCCATTAAGGGCGAATAAGCGAGGCTGTTATGAGTTTATCCAATATTTTTAATGTCGCTGGTTCGGGAATGAATGCCCAGAGTATTCGCCTGAATACCACTGCCAGCAATATCGCCAATGCCGAAACCGCCAGCTCCAGCATCGATCAGACCTATCGTGGTCGACACCCTGTTTTTTCTGCGGTGCAGACTGCTGTACTAGCGGGTCAGCAGGGTATTCAGCAGAACACTCCGGAGGCTGTCGGCGTTCAGGTTCAGGGCATTGTTGAAAGTGATGCGCCGCTGCAGCCACGTTACGAGCCAGATAACCCCAATGCTAACGAAGATGGCTATGTGTACTACCCCAACGTCAATATCGTTGAGGAAATGACCAATATGATCTCGGCCTCACGTTCGTTTCAGGTGAATGTTGAAGTGATGAATGCGGCGAAACAAATGGTTCAGCGCGTACTCACTCTGGGTCAGTAAGTTGATGAATGTAAACGATAAAATACAGCTGAGGAAAAGCGCATGAGCAATGTGAATGCCATCAGTAATAACAGCCTGTTAAGCGATTTATCCATCGCCAATAAAACGGCGGACGAGCCTCAATCCAACGAGTTGGGCCAGAGTGCCTTTTTAGAATTGATGATTACGCAAATGGAAAATCAGGACCCTTTGAGTCCACAGGAAAATACCGAATTTATTGCGCAACTGGCGCAGTTCAGTTCAGTGGAGAGCTTGGATAAGCTAAATAACAACTTCGACAGCTTTACCAATAATTTTGTCGCCAACCAAGCATTACAGGCTTCGACGCTTGTTGGCCGTTCCGTCACAGTTCCTACGGATCGTACACAGCTTGAAACGGGTGATGTGGTAACCGCGAGTGTGGATGTACCGTCTAGCTCCAGTGATATCACCGTCAATATCTATACGGAAAGTGGTTCCTTGGTGGATCAGATCTCTCTGGGTGTGCAACCCCCGGGTGAGTTGGTGCTGCGGTGGGATGGCCAGAATGCCGAGGTGAATGGCGAGCTATTGGATTGGCAGAGTAGCCAGGAAAATGGAGTAGAGGCCGGATTGTACCGCTTTGAAGTGATGACCCAGGCCAATGGTGAATCTACCGAACTGGCAACGGCACTTAGCGCAAATGTGAATAGCGTTACCGTCGGCAGTAACGGCAGCTTGGTATTGAACCTGGCCGGTATTGGTGCTGTAAGCCTTACAGACGTTAAACAATTTAATGAGTAGCGGCAAAACTTTGCCGTATGCAGTAATCGCAGGAGAGAGTTATGCCTTTTAATACCGCTCTAAGTGGCATTCGTGCCGCTTCAACCGATTTGACCGTTACTGGTAATAATATTGCCAATGCCTCCACAACGGGGTTTAAATCTTCCCGAGTGGAATTTGGTGATGTGTACGCCACCTCTGTGTTGGGCGCAGGTTCCGGCGCTGTTGGCAGTGGTGTGCAGGTACAGGATGTGGCTCAGGCTTTTGGCCAGGGCAATGTCTCTTTTACCGAAAACGAACTGGACCTAGCCATAAACGGCAATGGTTTTTTCCTGTTAAACCGTGGAGGAGAACAGCTCTACACGCGTGCTGGCACGTTTGGTTTGAGTGATGATGGTTTTATCACCAACAACGCGGGCGCTCGGATTCAAGGTTTTCAGGCTGACACGGCGGGAAATATTGGCGGTATTACCGGCGATATCCAGATTCAAACTTCTAATTTGGCACCTCGCCAGACAACCACGGTTGAGTCGATATTGAATCTGGATTCTACCGATCCGGTTCAGCAAACAATTGGCCGTGAATTTATCACTCAAGGTAATGCCGTTGGTATTACTCAGGCGGGGTTGCAGGATGCCACTACCACAACCTTGACGGGAAATACCTTTGGCTTACCCTTGGGCAACGACTTTTCTACTGCGCCAATGGATTTTGAAATTCAGCTCTCAGGTGCCGTATCTGGAAACAATGGTACTGTGAGTATCAGTCTTGATACCGCATCGGGCGTCCCCGCCAGCATCAATAACTTTAACGATTTACGTACGTTGGCCGGCGTTATCAATGCCCAGATTTTTTCACCGGCAGTACCGGAAACCCCAATTGATTTGGTAGCGGATGCGGTTGATTTTGGTGGCGGTGTTTACGGTATTGAATTTACTGTGTTGAATGAAGGCGAAAACTCTCAGATTCAAATATCCAACCAAACGGGCAATGTAAACCAATTGGGCTTGAATCCTGCACCTATCTCCGTGGGCGGTATTGCTGCCGTTTCAAACGGTTACCCGCAACAGTCCATAGACTTTATCGACCCCGATGGGCAGGTAGTGACATACACAAGCTTACAGGGCGCAACAGCGGCGCAAACTGCCTCGGAATTAAATGCTTTACAGGGGGTTTCGGCGACCTCTCAATCGGAACTTACCTTATCCAATCACAGCAGCGGTGCCGGTAATCTAACGATTAAACTGAATGGCGTGAACCTGGTAGCGGATGATCTGCCGGGCTTGGAAACAGAAATTAATTCTCTGAGCGGTACCATTTTACCGGGTATTACTGCCACATTAGGCGCTACTGGGACGACTTTGGTGTTGAGCTCGGCGGTAGGGGATGACTTGAGGGTGAGTATTAATAGTACTGATGCCTCAGACTCACTGACCGTGCAAGGGGATCAGGATGCGCCGGCGCAAACGTTGCAAATTCCTCCAGTTGGCGCGGGAAATTATGACGCGACCCTTAACTCTATAACCGTGGGTGGATCCATTAATATCGTGTTGGAACAGGGTTATGAGATGGATGATGCAAGCCCTCCATCCGTGGGGCTGTTTCAGCCTTTTAGTGGCGATGAGCTGGATCCAGAGTTTACCGATATTGTGATTAATGCGTTTGATCCCACCGATCAGGCCACCTACAACAGTGCGACGTCGATGAGCATTTACGATAGCTTGGGCAACTCGCATGTGATGACCCAGTATTTCGTAAAACAGAATTACGATCCTGCCGATGCGACTACAGCCGCCAACCATTGGGAGGTTTATGTACAGATTGATGGTGAGGATGTGGGCGATCCAGACACGTCTTTAGCGCCGCCCCTAAATACGGAGTCTACTCGCGCATCATTTAATGTTTACTTTAATGAAGATGGTTCGTTAAATCAGATTCAGACTGAGGAGATTCTTGTTTCCAACTGGATACCGTTGGACTCCAGTGGTCAGCCCAACGGTGCTCTGGGGCCTCAAAACGTACTGGCGGGTGGCACCACCGTTATCCCCGAACCTCCGTCGTCTTCCAATTTTGTTATTGATCTGCTGGGCACAACCCAGTTTGGTTCAGATTTCTCCGTTAATGATGTGGATCAGGACGGCTATGCAACGGGTCGGCTTTCCGGTCTGAGTATCGATGAGAGTGGGGTCATATTTGCTCGTTATACAAACGGTGAATCACAAGCGCTGGCGCAGGTTGCTCTTGCAGACTTTACCAACCAGCAAGGCCTGCAGCCTGTAGGTAATACCATGTGGGCCGAAAATTTTGAGTCGGGCCCGCCCAATGTTGGAGTTCCTCGAAGTGGTGCGCTGGGAGCGTTGCAATCGGGAGCTTTGGAAGAATCCAATGTGGATTTGTCTGAGCAACTGGTCAACCTGATTATTGCGCAGCGCAACTTCCAGGCGAGCGCCAAAACCATTGAAACGGCCGATCAGGTAACGCAAACCATTATTAACCTACGCTAGTAGTAGAGTAGCGTAGGGATATTGCTCCTGGGCTAATACACTATCCCTGGAGTTGTAGATGGATGGTTAGAGTGCGCGAGGATCGAGCCAAAGGGGGGCATCGTCAACCGGTGTGTTTTTTGGGAGAAGAGGGTTCTCCAGCTTGATAACAGTTCGATCTTGTAGATTGGCTTTCTCTATGACATCTTTTACCACCGGATCGTTAAAAAAGTAGTCATCAAAACTGCCGTCTTCAATAGCTTCCCGAAAGCCCTTTTCAATTTTTTTCGCTAGCTGGGTATTTCCTTTAGCGACAAAAAAGTAGAAGGGGTTGGTATAGGACATCATCAGTGTTTTTTCAACGGCCAGATCTAAATCTGGATAGCGCGCAATCTCGTACCAAGGCTCGTGAACACCTCTAGGGAAGGCTTCAAATCGACCGCCGTCCAGCATATAAAACAAACCTTCATACTGCGTAGCCTTGACGACGTCAATTCCATTGGCTTCCATAATGTTGGTGTCAGCCCAGAGCCTGCCTTGCCCAATAGACACACGATTTAAGTCGCCTAGTGTTTCAATTCCGTCGAAAAGGTGTTGGTTGCCTTTTCTGATCATAAAAATGCGGTAACCCAGCAGGCCTTTATAGAGTGGGATACGAATGGGTAGCATTTTTTCTTCGAAATCGTTAGTTGTTGCGTACCAAACGATATCCAGCTCGCCATCGTTCAGCATTTGTGTGACTCGGGCTTCCGTAGCGCTTGGGGTTGAGTCATCCCATTCATACTTTTCGGGCAGCTTACTTAGTACGATTTTTAATACGCCCTTGGCGTAGGCAGCAATGCCATCGCTTCCGTCAACGACCCTCATGGGTGCCGCACTTAGCTGAGCGGCAAAGGCCATAAGCGCCAGAAAAGCACTTAAAGGTTTTACGAAGGAAATAGCACACAAAAAAAGCGCTCTCATAGTTCAGATACCTGTTATAGCCAAATCAAAGATTAAATATAGCTGACAATTCCTATGTTGGCCTGGGCGACAGAAGCGTGAATAACAAGTCTATATACATTGACCATTGCAAACTTCTGGCACTCTTATTGCTCCAATCAGCGTAACTCGGAAAAAGTGACGTAATTCCAGCAGTGAATACCGTTGCTTTTACGTTAAACCCTTTAGTTGAAGCAAAGTGAAATCCTATGGATAAAGCACTTTATGTCGCCATGACCGGTGCCAAACACAATATGCAAGCGCAAACTGCGCACGCCAACAACCTGGCCAATATCAATACCACAGGCTTTAAAGCCGATTTCGCCCAGGCCCGGAGTATGCCGGTGCTGTACGGCGACGGCCACCCAACGCGCGCCTATGCACTGGCTGAAAGTCCGGCTACTGATTTTACTCAGGGAGCTCTAGTGGAAACAGGGCGAGAGCTGGATATTGCCATTAAAGGTGAAGGTTTTATTGCTGTACAGGCTCCGGATGGAACTGAAGCGTATACCCGCGCCGGTTCACTGTTTATCGATAGTGTTGGCATGCTGCGAACCGGCAGTGGCTTGCCGGTACTCGGCAACGGAGGGCCTATTGCGCTCCCAGCAGCAGAGAAAATTGAAATTGCGGTTGATGGTGCAATAACAGTTATGCCCCTGGGGCAGGGCGTTGATGCCCCTGTTCAGGCAGACCGTATTCGATTGGTTAATCCACCATTAGATTCTATTAAGCGTGGTGAAAGTGGATTGATTGTTGCGTTGAACCTTGAAGAAGAAATTCCCGCAGATGCAAATGTCCGCGTGATTTCCGGCTTTGTTGAAGCCAGCAATGTGAATGCGGTCAACGAACTTACCAGTGTTTTAAGCCTCGCTCGGCAATATGAAATGCAGGTAAAAATAATGCAAACAGTCAAAGAAAATTCTGAAACTTCCGCGAGTCTGTTACGCGTAAGCTGATAAATAAACTCTGAGGTGTGATATGCACGCAGCACTCTACGTTAGTAAAACCGGCCTGGCTGCCCAGGACACTCAACTCACCACGGTGGCGAACAACCTCGCTAATACATCAACGGTGGGCTTTAAACGTGATCGCGCGGTTTTTGAAGATTTGCTTTATCAAATTCAACGTCAGCCGGGTGCGCAAAATACGGAAGAAACGCAGTTGCCTTCCGGTCTGCAGTTGGGCACGGGCGTTCGTGTTGTCGGTACGCAAAAGCAATTTACCCACGGCAGTTTGCAGGTAACGGAACAGCCTTTGGATATTGCCATTGATGGCCGTGGTTTTCTGCAAATTCTTCAGCCGGATGGAAACATCGCTTATACGCGTGCAGGGCAATTGCATTTATCTTCGCAGGGCGAAATTGTGGATGCGAGTGGTTTATTGCTGCAGCCAGCGATTACGCTTCCACCCAATGCCGATCGCCTAACAATTGGAACCGACGGTACGGTGAGCGCCTTTGTCCCGGGAACGCCAGCGCCGCAGATACTGGGAAATATCCAAACGGTAGATTTTATCAATCCCGGTGGACTACAAGCGATTGGTGGAAATTTGTTCTTAGAAACTGCGTCTAGTGGTGACCCTTTAACAGGCACGCCCGGCGAGAATGGTTTAGGTCAAATTAAGCAGGGCATGCTGGAAAATTCCAATGTCGATATTGTGGAAGAAATGGTCAATATGATCACCACGCAGCGCGCCTACGAAATGAATTCAAAAGTGGTTTCCACTGCAGACCAAATGCTGCAGTTCGTCACTCAGAATCTGTAATCGAATACCTCAGATTGGATGAAGTACTTCGTATACCAGTAAAAACAGGTGGTGAAATGAAAACCGGGAAAAGTAAAACGCTAATAGGATGTCTAATGGTTTTGTGCCTGGTGGGCTGCGTGAGCCAACCGCCAATGCCCGATGACCCCTATTATGCTCCGGTAATGCAACCGTCTGCGCTCCCTGATACTCCCGGTAATGGTTCACTCTATTCGGAAAACTCCTCCATTGCGTTATTTGGAGATCAAAAAGCCAGCCGGGTTGGCGATATTATCAATGTGGTTTTGCAGGAACGTACCACTTCAAGTAAAAGCACAAATATTGGTTTGGTTAAAGATAATGATATCAGCGTGGGGGGCTCCGGAGGCAATAGCCTTCTTTTGGGTGCGGTTCCCGGCGCTGGAAATCTTTCGTTGAGTACTGATCTGGTCGCCGAAAGAGAATTTACCGGCGAAGCGGATGCCGACCAAAGCAACCAGCTAAACGGCAATATTTCCGTTACGGTAGTGGATGTTTATCCCAATGGAACATTACTAGTTCGTGGCGAAAAATGGTTGACCTTAAATCGTGGTGATGAATATATTCGTTTGAGTGGTTTGGTTCGCCCTGATGACGTCAGCCCGGATAACTCCGTACTGTCAACAAAACTTGCCAATGCGCGTATTACTTATTCCGGTAGGGGTGCATTCGCCGACTCACAAGAAATGGGTTGGCTGGGCAAATTCTTTAATAGTCCCCTCTGGCCATTTTAATTATGGGTAACAAACGCGTTACACAACTTATCTTTTCACAGCTTGCCATTGTTTTGTTAATGCTGTTTTGCGCCGCTGTTCAGGCGGAACGAATTAAAGATTTAACTTCAGTTTCTGGGGTGCGTACTAACCAGTTGGTTGGTTATGGATTGATAGTGGGGTTGGATGGTACCGGTGACCAAACCAACCAAACTCCTTTCACCACGCAATCTTTTATGAGCATGTTAAAGCAGTTTGGTATTACCATTCCCGCCAATGCAAAATTCCAGCTCAAAAATGTTGCCGCTGTTGCGGTGCATGCGGAACTGCCACCCTTTGCCAAGCCCGGGCAGACAATCGATATTACGGTTTCCTCGGTTGCCAATGCCAAGAGCTTACGCGGGGGTGCTTTATTACTAACGCCACTCAAAGGTTTGGATGGAAAAGTGTATGCAATCGCCCAGGGCAATTTAATTGTGGGTGGTTTTGGCGCAGAAGGCAGGGATGGTTCCAGCGTAACGGTGAATATCCCCAGTGTTGGACGTATTCCAAACGGTGCAATGGTTGAACGCTCTGTGCCAACAGCGTTCGGCAATAACGGGAAAATTATTTTTAATCTACACACCCCAGATTTTACCACCGCAAAAAGGGTGGCCGACAGTATAAATGATCTGCTCGGGCCCGATGTGGCTATGCCAATGGATTCTACCTCTATTGCTGTTCAGGCACCGCAGAATGCTGCACAGCGCGTCGATTATTTGTCGCTGTTGGAAAATGTGGATGTCAGGCCCGGGGAAGCTGCGGCAAAAATCATTATTAACTCCCGAACCGGCACCATAGTTGTTGGTGAGCATGTGCGTGTATCGCCGGTTGCGGTTACCCACGGTTCGTTGACTGTGACGGTTCGCGAGGATGTTCAGGTCAATCAGCCTAACGCCTTTGGTGATGGGGATACCGTTGTCGTTCCAGAAAGTACTGTAGAAGTAACGGAAGAGTCCGGCCCCATGTTTGAATTCAGCCCCGGCCCAACCCTTAACGATATTGTGCGTGCCGTAAACGAAGTGGGTGCGGCGCCAGGTGATTTAATGGCAATACTCGAAGCCTTAAAACAGGCTGGTGCCTTAAAAGCAGAAATTATGGTGATCTGATGAATAATGTAGGATCGCATCATTTAATGGCTGCGCAGCAGCAAATGCAATCAGCCGATGTTTACACCGACATTAATAGCTTGCAAAAGCTTAAAACCAGTGACGATAAAGATCTGGCTCTGCGCCAGGTCGCGCAACAATTTGAATCGTTATTTCTCGGCTTAATGCTGAAAAGTATGCGTGATGCCAATGCGGTCTTTGAAGAAGATAGTCTGTTTAACAGCGGCGAGTCGAAGTTCTATCGCGATATGTACGATCAACAGCTGTCGTTAAGCATGGCCCACAGTAAGCAGGGTGGGGTAGGCATTGCTGATGCGCTCTACCGTCAGATGAGCGCAAGCTATGGCGATAAACTTACAAACGCTGACGGGGGTCTTTCGATTGGTCCGGCCCTGTCAACAACGAACTCATCGTCAAAAACCAAATACACAGCTCTTGCGGATTCGCCTGAAGAATTTGTCAAAAAAGTGTCTCCCATTATGTTACAGGGCTCAGAGAAATTGGGTGTTGATGCCGATATTCTGGTTGCTCAGGCAGCGCTGGAAACGGGTTGGGGAAAATCGGTATTAAGCCAGGGCGATGGTAGTAGCAGTTACAATCTATTCAATATTAAAGCGGGTTCCCAGTGGCAGGGTAAAACTGTCGAGGTGTCAACGCTGGAGTTTGCACAGGGTACCTTTAAACCTGAGCATGCAAAATTCCGCGCTTACGATTCGCTTGAAGAAAGCGTGAACGATTATGTGCGATTTGTACAGGAAAATCCACGCTATCAGCAGGCGTTAAAATCGGCTTCAGATTCTACAGATTATATTCGGGAGTTGCACAAAGCCGGTTATGCAACAGACCCTGATTACGCCGACAAAGTGTTGTCGGTTAAAGCCCGGGTTGTTTCCGGTTTCAGCCCATCACAAACTTCCGAAACATGAGTGAGGCTAAACAATGAGTTCAGACTTACTCGGTGTCAGTATTAGTGGTATTCGCGTTACCCAGTCGGCGTTAAATACAACTGGCCACAATATTTCCAATGCGGGAGTCGATGGTTATAGTCGCCAGCGCGTCAATGTTCAAACCAATCCCGCAACCTTCGCGGGTAACGGCTATGTTGGAAATGGGGCGAATGTAAAAAGTATAGAACGTATAGTCAATAGCTTTGTTACCGAGCAACTGCGCGACGATACAACCTTGTACAAAGATCTCGACATTTACCACACCTATGTTTCTCAGCTCGATGATCTGCTTTCGGATGCCTCTACTGGCCTTGCCAGTGGTATGGAATCATTTTTCGCTTCAATGCAAAACGGCTTGGACGATCCCACCTCGATTCCTGCGCGGCAACTTATTCTTAGTGAATCCGAAAATCTAGCCGACCGCTTCAATACGATGTATAGCCGCTTTCAGACCATTGACAATAACGTGGATGAATCTTTGGCGGCAGGTATCGCACATGTCAATGCATTAGTTAGTAATGTTGCTGAGCTGAATTTAAAAATATCCAATGCAATGGGCGTGAGTGATGGTAACCAGCCTAACGATTTATTGGATCAGCGCGACGAAGCGTTGCGTCAGTTGTCGGAGCTTATTTCCATTCAAACCTACGATGAAGGGCTTGGCCAAATAAATGTGGTTGTCGGTAATGGCCAAAATTTGGTAGTGGGAACCGAAGCGAGACACCTGGCATTACAGCCAAGTGCAGAAGATGTGGCCAAGCAGGACGTGGTGTTTAAAGGTGATGTTGGCGGACAGGTTGTTACAAAATCCATTTCCGGCGGTGAAATTGGTGGCCTGCTACGTTTTCGCGATGGCACCATGGATCAGGTGTACAACGAATTTGGGCGTATCGCTGTGGTAATGGCCGATAGCTTTAACGAAGCTCATCAGCAGGGCATAACACTGGAAAATGAATTTGGTGGCTTGTTTTTTTACGATGTGAACGATTCGCGTCTGGCTGCTGCGCGCGTTATTGGCAATTCAAATAATGCCGAGAGTTCAGAAAGCTTAATGCGATTGAATATCTCTGATAGTCAGCAGTTAACCGATAGCGATTACGACGTTAAGATTGAGTCCGGTGGTTTATACCGCATAGAGCGTCTCAATGATGGTAAAGAAGTTGCCACGGGTCTGTTGCCCGGGTCATTTCCATTTTCCGTCGAGTTCGATGGCTTGGAATTGGTTTTTGACGGCGGCACCTTTCAGGATGGTGATTCCTTTAAGTTGCAACCTGTTCGTACCGCCGGGCGAGATTTTAGTTCCTCTTTGGTTAACGCTCAGAGCATCGCTTTTGCCAGCCCGCTATTAACTGACGCAAGCATTGGCAATAGTGGTTCCGGTGTTATCTCGCCTGGTGAAATTCTATCGTTAACGGCAGCTGATGGTTCAACTCTGCCGCTCTTGGCGAATGCGGGTCAAATGAATCCGCCCTTGGTCGTGCGCTTTACCTCGCCTACCAGTTATGACGTTCTCGATAATTCGGATCCGGGTAACCCTGTTCAATTGAATCCACCTATTCGTGATCAGCGTTTTATCGTGGGCGTTAGCAATAATGTATTTGGTACAGACCCTGGTGCAACTTTGGTGTCATCTAATGGTGAGCTGACGGGCTTACCAGAAGGGCGCATGCCTGTCAGTCAAGCCGCTTTATTAATGGGCCCGCCTGCTGCGGTTGCTCCGGATTTTACCGTAAGTGATTTTAGCGGCACTGCCAACCAGTTTAGTTTTGATGTTGTTGTCAGCGGTACACCTGATGGCCTTAGTGACGGTACTTTTAGTATTACCATTTCTGGGCCAGCGATTGTCGATGAAAATGTGCTACTTAGCGAAATTAACGCCCAGCTAAATGGTACGGGTGTGACCGGCTTTATTGCAGACAACGGTACCGTGGGCTTTCGCCTGAACAGCGCTGGCTATGGTGATCTGACGCTGCAGAACTACAATTCCGATCCGGATGGCAATGGTGATTTGGCTCCGCTGGGACAGGCGAATAACTTACTGGGTTTGAATATTGAAGGTGCCAGTTTAACAACGGTAGGCAATACTAATGGTGTCACCGGCGCGGGCTTTTTGAGTAACGGTTATCCGGCAGAAGCGATTACGCTATCTCGTCCGTCGGCAACAGTTGGGGCTGCACCACTTAGTGAAACCATTTTTACCAACCAGAATGCCAGCGCAAAAGAAATTGCCAGTGCTTTAAGTAATGTGGCTGGCGTTACGGCGAATGCGTTTAATTATGTGGAAATGTCCAATTTACGTATTTCCAATGCGTCTCCGCTGCAGATTCAGTTAAATGGCGAAGATCTGGTCGAGTATGAAACGGATTCGCTGGGGAACCCTGTGGTCGCCTCAAATGTACCCAGCCCGCTGACGGACACCAATGCTTTTAATGACTATTTAGCCGAACGGATTTCAGAAAATCCTGGGTTACAGGCGGCTGGTATCTATGCTGTTCCGGGGCGAAACGCGGTTACAGGTGCCGCTGAATTGCGTGTTTATTCTAGTGAAGGCGATGATTTTGAATTGTCGTTGACTGCAGCTGTGGGTGAATCCATTGATATAAGCGATGGCCGCAACCCCAATACGACCTTAAATGCTGTCGGCAATAGTGTCGCGACATCGATGGTTATCGGTGGGCAGCTGGACGTTACACTTGCCGACGATATTTCGCTTTCAACGTTTCCGCCCCACAGTATGATTTTTGGGGATACCACTGCAGCGGACTTTGCACGTTCGGATTACTATGGAATTCAAGCCGCAATTACGGGTATTCCCGATACTGGCGATACCTTTACATTAGATTTTAATGTGGATGCGGCTTCCGACAATCGCAATGCCCTATCTCTTGTTAATTTGGCCAGTGGGAAAACGGTGGATGGTGGTGTTTCTACCTATGCAGAGAGTTACGGTGCACTGGTAGAAAAAGTGGGGATCGATACTGCATCTGCCCAAATTAATGTGGATGCCAGTGAGCAAGTGCTTCATCAGTCTACTCAAATGCGGGCTTCTGTTTCCGGTGTTAACCTGGATGAAGAAGCGGCAAACCTTATCCGCTTCGAACAAATGTATGCCGCTAATACACAGGTCATTTCCGTTGCCAGAGACCTATTTGACCGCTTAATTAACTCGTTTTAACCGATGGCATAATTTTCGCAGTAAACCTGTATCAATAGAATATTGGTTGGGTAGCGTATAGCAAAACCCAACAAGTCAGGTTTAGCCATGCGTATTTCATCACTCCAAATTTTTAATATTGCCAACAAGGGAATGGCCGACGCCAATAGATCCCTTATCCACACGCAAGAGCAGCTTTCCTCAGGCGTACGCGTATTAAACCCTTCCGATGATCCCGTTGCGTCAACCAAAATAATGCAGTTGACTAACGACCTGTCGAATATTTCACAGTACAAAAAAAATATTGATATTGCAGAAAATAACCTGGTGTTAGAAGAGTCCAATCTCTCAAGTGTCAACAATCTCCTACAGCGTATGCAAGAGCTGGCCGTTCAAGCGGGTAACACGGCAACCTTAAGTACAAGCGAATACGATGCGTTGGCCGCCGAAGTGGATGCTCGCCTCGATGAGCTACAAAATTTACTGAATAGTCAGAATGCAAATGGCGATTATATTTTTGGTGGCTACAAAAGCCGTTCACAACCCTTTGTAGGTTCTGCAGCGTCCGGTTTTCAATACCAGGGTGACGATGGACAGCAGTATATCAAGGTGGCCAATAATACCAGTGTGCCAGCCAGTGATTCTGGGAAGGACATCTTTGTTGATATTCAGAGCGCACACAATACCGTTCATACCTATGCCAGTAGTGCAAACCGTTCAGATCCGCCTGTGGGTATTTCAGTCGGCATCGTCACAGACCAGGAAGCTTTCGATAAGTTTTATCCGGAAGATATGGTGGTCACATTCAATGCGGATAATCAGATTTTGCCGGCCGGAAAAAATTATACCGTCACCGAACGTGCAACAGGGCGAGTGATTGTTGCCAACCAAGCTTATGTGGCGGGTGTAAATATAGATGTAAATGGCGTTAGTTTTAGTGTGACTGGCAGCCCTGTGTCTGGTGATCCGGCTGTTCCGGCGACACGGCCTTTTGGTGCCGATGGTCCGGTAGCTTTTCCTTTCGATTTTAGCGCACCCAATGAAGAGACCTTTAGCGTTCGTGTTGGTGGTAGAACAGAAACCCTGATACTGGATGCAAACATCAGCAATACAACAGACTTGGCCGCGGTTCTAAATAATGTCGGTAATGGTAACGCAGCCAAGTTGGCGGCTTTGGGTTTGAGCGCTGATAACACCGGTATACGTACCGATAGCGGCATTAATTTTACGCTGGCGGGTGGCTCGGCGAATATTGATGCGGTAATGGGGCTAAATACTAATTTGGGAAGCACATCGTCCGATGGTGTTATGTCTAAGCCAGGAGATCGATTGTTTGTTGACTCATCCAACAAGCAGGATGTGTTAACAACCCTGGCGCGTTTTAGCCAAGGGATGAAGAGTTACGATGGTACCGGAGATGGTCGAGACATGCTTGAAGAAGTAATTGCCTCGACGCTGGACAATTTGAAAAACGCACAAACCAGTATATTGGACGTAACTGCCAAGTTGGGCGCACGATTTAATACGCTGGACAGTACTCGCCAGCTGCACTTGGATTCAGAAGTGGTGATGAAGGACGTGCTGAGCGAGTTGCGTGACGTTGATTATGCAGAGGCGGCCACACGCCTGTCATCTCAATCTCTGATATTGCAGGCTGCGCAATCGTCTTTTGTTCGCGTTAGCCAGTTAAACCTGTTTTCAAAGTTGTAATTAGCGGCAAGTAGTTTCCTGTTTGCCGTTTCTTTTTTTCCTCTTCAAAAGCGGCAAAAACTATTCAAAGCGGCAAACAAATATTGCCGCTTTCCAATAGAAAAAGCTGTTTTTACGACAAAAAAGCCAATAAAAGGCGGTTTTTCATACTTGGCACAGCCGTTGCAATTTCCATATTAAGTTTATTCGCTGCATTAAAAACAGGTTTACTTATTCGACGCAGCGCAAACGAATTTTAAAGTTAGTGACTCATGTTACAGGAGAATTGTTATGCCCTTAGTCATTAATACCAATGTTACCGCGCTCAATGCACAGCGACAGCTGGTGAATTCCGGTAATGATATGAGTCAGGCTATGGAGCGACTTGCGTCGGGAAAACGAATTAACACTGCCCGTGACGATGCTGCAGGCTTGGCAATTTCAAACCGACAAACCTCGCAGATTCGCGGTTTAGACCAAGCTATTCGAAATGCGAATGACGGTGTTTCACTGATACAAACCGCCGAAGGTGCGTTGGATGAAACAACCAATATTCTACAGCGTATGCGGGAGCTGTCGATTCAGTCTGCGAACGGAATTTATTCCGACGTTGACCGGTCTACACTCGATGCCGAAGTTCAGCAGCTGAAGGCGGAAGTCGATCGTATCGCGCTGTCAACAACATTCAACGGCCAGCCATTATTAGATGGCAGCTTAAGCGATGTTGCCCTGCAGGTTGGGTCTGAGGCGTACCAAACCATCGATCTGTCTATCCAGGGTTTTAGTACTTCTTCTCTGGGAGGAAGCTCTGGAGATATCGTTGGAGAGGAAACCACGGGTCTGGCCGCTTTGCAGGCGCTTGATGCTGCGGGCGCAACAACAACACTTTATGTTAACGATATTGCGTTGAGCGATTTGTCTGGTACTACGTCACTCAACGAAGCCATTGCTCTCATTAATAGTGATCTCGAGGGAAAGGGTGCTGAAGCCTCCAGCCTGGTATCGGTCGAAGCAGCATCTGCCGCCAATGGAATATTGACCGGCGGTGTTTCGTCAATGACGATCGAATTGGTGGACGGCAATAACCTGACACAATCCTATGTTATTACCGATACCAGTAGTCTTTCCGAATTGGCCAATAAAATTAATGCTGACACCATCATCGAAGCAAAAATAAATGATGAAGGGAAATTGATTTTAAGTGCGGAGGATGCGCTCAGCATCGATATTACCGACGCATCTGGAGCCTCCGGCTTGCCGACCGCTGCGGCCGTTAACTATTCATTGGTGTTCACCGATACGGGAGCAGATAAGAATGGTGTCAAAGTAGAAGTTGGCGCTGTTAATGACGCTGTTGTTGAGGCCCTTGGTATTGATATGCAGGATGATGACGGGAACCTTGTCGGTTCCGTTATTGCCGATGCAGACACCGCCGCGTTAAATGCAGGCGATATCATTATTAATGGTGTGGCCATTGGCGCAATCGCAGACGGTGCTACCGCTGCTCCCCACGTCGACAATATTATTCAAGCCATTAACCTTCTATCGGAAGAACACGGTGTTGTTGCGTACGAAGGTACTACGGCTGGTACGACTATTGAGCTGCGCTCCACGAATGGTGACGGCATAGCAATAGAGTATGGTGAAAATGCAACACCAGCTACGGTTCAGGCCGCTACAGGTTTCCAGGAACGTAATGCCGCAGAAGGTGGCGGGTCTGTTTCCGGTATTCGTATTGATACTGCCGCAGGCGCTCAAGCGGCTATTGATGTTATCGATGTCGCGCTGGAACAAATTAACTCGACACGCTCGGAACTGGGTGCGATAAACAACCGCCTGGATTTCACTATGAGCAACCTCGCAAATGTATCGGAAAAAACGTCGGCCGCTCGTTCACGTATTGTCGATGCTGACTTTGCAGCAGAGACTTCCGAGCTAAGCCGGTCCCAGGTGCTGCAGCAGGCATCGCAAGCCATGCTGGCGCAAGCAAATGCGCAACCTCAGCAGGTACTGCAATTGTTGCAGGGCTAAGCTAGAACCACCGTATAAACAGTTGATGAACCACCTCTTTGAAAAAAGGGGTGGTTTTTGGCGTTGCGGTCTGATTATGTTTTGTGGGATAGCCGCGGGTATTTAGCCCTTTTTACAGCAGTCAAACTATTGACCGTTGTTTTTGCTTTTGCAGCAAACTTTGGTAAAGCGACGGTTAATGATCACTTTAGGTTGGTTATTACGAAACCGTATAGATTTAGGAAATTTCGGGGAAAAATAATATAGGTATAAATAGCGTTTTTTCCGCATAAATTCAGGGAAAAAGGGCAGATGGATACGCTGTCCTAATTTCTAACGTGTTGAAAACTATAGAGATAGTGTTGTTTTTGCAGTAATGGAATGACTGTAGTTTAAAACTTAAACTCATACTAAAGTTCACAAACTAGTTGCCGACAAGGTCAGTATGGGACGCCAAAGCAATGTGATTAGGGCGCTCTAACGACCAAAGCCGGGCTCTTTAACTGGCACTTTTAAAAACTTTATAATGGGAGGCTTACCATGCCTTTAGTTGTTAACAGTAATATTTCCTCGCTGAATGCTCAGCGTCAGTTGCTGCAGTCCGGTGCAGATTTGGATAAGGCAAGTGAGCGTCTGGCTTCCGGTAAGCGAATTAACTCTGCGGCAGATGATGCGGCAGGTCTTGCGATTTCTAACCGTCAAACTTCTCAGATTCGTGGTTTGGATCAGGCGATACGAAATGCCAACGACGGTATTTCCATGATTCAGACAGCAGAAGGTGCTTTGGACGAAACAACCAACATTCTGCAGCGTATGCGTGAATTGTCGGTTCAGTCTGCGAACGGAATCTACTCCGATGCCGACCGCACGACATTGGATGCCGAGGTTCAGCAGCTAAAATCTGAAATTGATCGTATTGCTGACACCACATCGTTTAACGGCCAGAATATTCTGGACGGTTCTTTAGGCACAGTCGATTTGCAGGTAGGTTCACAATCGAACCAAACAATTGGCTTTTCTATTCAGGGCTTTAGTGCTGCATCCTTGGGTGGCGCATCCGGTGACGTCACAGGCACGGCTGTATCGGGCGCTAACGAAGCCGCTGCACTTGCACATTTCACGAACCTGACCGCCAATGCGAATGACCTTACTATCAATGACGTCAGCATTAGCGTGATCGATTCTACGGCAGCCAGTACCGATTCCTTAAACGAAATTTTATCTACTGTTAATGCCGACCTCGACGGTAAAGGTGTTGAAGTATCGGCAATGGTTAGTGTTGAAGCGACCTCCGTTGGTACCGGTATTCTGGTAGCGGGAACGGATACCTTCACTATTGCTGTGGAAGATGGTGATGGCAACGCACAATCCTATGTTTTGAGTGGCACCAACAACATGGATGAGCTGGTCAATAAGATCAATTCAGAAACATCTGTGTCTGCCAGTTTAAATGATGACGGCCGTTTAGTTTTATCGCAGGAGAATGCGACGGCTATTACAACTACTGATAGCACCACTGTACCAGCTGATAAAGCTTCAGGTATGACTGATGCGAGGACTAATTTCTCTCTTGTATTAACTGATACCACAGGGGAAGGTCGGGATATTAAAATCGAAATTGACGGTACAAACAGTACCGCTGCGGAATTGCAGGCTGCAGGTTTTAGCGCTCAAGATAACAATGGCACGCTCCAGGGTGAAGTGGTAGATGCTAATGCAATGGCCGAAGGCGATCTCGTTATTAACAATGTCGAAATCGGATCGGTAGCTGCTGCTGTTGCTGCAACGAAAGCTGCAGATTTAATTAACGCGATTAACGATGTTTCGGATCAAACCGGCGTTGTCGCCTTTGCGGGATCAACCACCAGTGGTATAGCCCTCAGGTCGACCACAGGCGAAGATATCTCCATTAAATCAGGTAATGATCGAACTAACGCGCAATTAGCAGCTGCCACGGGCTTAGTTGAGCGAAATGCTGCATCAGGTGTTGGTTCAATTGCCGGGGTTGATGTTTCTACGGCTGCTGGCGCGCAGAGCGCTATCGACGTAATTGATACTGCTCTAGAGCAGATCAACGATACTCGAGCTGATCTTGGTGCGATTAATAACCGTCTCGATTTCACCGTATCTAACCTCAACAACGTATCGGAAAACACTTCTGCGGCTCGTTCGCGAACTCAGGATACGGATTTCGCTGCAGAAACTGCACAGTTGAGCCGAGCACAGGTGCTGCAGCAGGCCTCACAGGCTATGTTAGCCCAGGCTAATGCCCGACCTCAGCAAGTACTTTCACTCTTACAGTAATCTAACGGTGGTATAGCCCGAAGATAATATAGGCCCCAAAGCTGGCAGTAGGTTTGCCAGCTGCGGGTTCAAGAGAGGATTAAACCCATGATTGAAGTTAGAAATACAGTGCCGGCCAGTCAGATAGTGGTCGTGCCTGCTTCATCAAAGGGGACTGTTGATACTCAGGAGGCTGGCGGCAGTAAGTTGCCGAAGTCGGCTGAAAATGTACCCGAGAATACTGTGAAGAAGGCTCCAGAAGGGCCGGAAAAAACAGAAGCCAAATTAGAAACGGCGGTTGCATCAATTAACGATTATGTGCAATCCATTCATCGGGATCTACAGTTTTCAGTAGACGAAGACCTTCAGCAAACGGTCATTAAAGTTGTTGATGGCGGCTCAGGTGAGCTGATTCGACAAATTCCAGAAGAAGTTTTTTTGGAATTGGCACGTAAGTTGAATGAGGATGGGGAGCTTAGGTTGGTCAACGCACTTGGCTAGCGCACCGTTCTGGCGGCCTGTTGTCTGGCGATATAGAAAATACAGGGGAGGCGCGTGGAAAGCTCTACGCGTCTTTTCTGCGTTAATTATACGGACATAAATTATCTCGGTTTTACATTGCTATGCGTACGTTGTTTATTCGTGTAAGTGCCGAGTAGAAAATCAGTAAAACAGCCCTGCGGATGTTGTAAAACGTCGCGCGCAATAAACAACGGTACCGTTGTTTATCCATTTTTCGATATTGCTGGGTATTTTTGGAGAGGTATTATGATAGACAACAATATTATCCAATCCCTGGGTGTTGGTTCTGGTATCGATACCTCGAATTTAACCAAGCAATTAACAAATATTGAGCGCACTGCCCCGCAAAATAGAATTGATACCAAGCGCGAAAATACGGAAAATCAAATATCAGATTTCGGGCTAATTAGTAGCGCCATGGCAACCCTGCAGGATGCGGCTGAAGTCCTGAGTAATCCAGAAGGGCTATACAGTAAAACCGCCTCATATACCGACAGTACGGCACTGGTCCCCGTTGAACTGGGCACCGATGTACAGGCGGGAAGTTATACTTTTACAGTAGAAGATGTCGCCAGTTCGCAATCGTTAACCTCGGCGTCTTTTTCTTCGGTTGATGACGCGGTAGGTGAAGGTGTGCTCACTTTTCGTTTTGGCAATGCAACGGCAGATGGTGCCGGGGCGATGTTAACGACGGGTGGATTTTCGGCGGATACGGACGTCGAAGATGTTCAAATTACTATCGACAGTAGCAATAATTCGCTGGAAGGTTTGCGCGATGCAATCAATGATGCGGATTTTGGTGTGCAAGCAACGATTATTAACGACGGAGTGGATGGTTATTTGTTGCAGATAACGGCTGAATCCGGAGCCAATAATGAATTGGAAATATCGGTTGCCGAAGCTGGTGGTAGCCCTACTGACAATGATGATACGGGGCTCTCTCGATTTACCTTTAACGAAACCGCTTCGCAGCTTATTCAAAACCAGGGCGGGAATGATGCCGTACTGACGATTAATGGTTTGTTGGTTAACCGCGAATCTAACACTATTGATGACATCGTGCAGGGTTTAAAATTGGATGTGCTCGCGGCAGATCCCGGCGTACCCGTGACCATAACCGTTTCAGACGACAAGGCGTTTGCAGAACAGAATATTCGTGATTTTGTCGAAGCCTATAATTTATTTTTAGACGCAATTAAGCCCGCAACCGGCACCACCGAGAAGAAAAACGAAGAGGGTGATAGCGAGAAAGTCGCAGGATCGCTGGCAAATGATGCCATGACGAAATCGATGCTCTCAAAAATAAAGTCTGTTATTTCGAGTGCGGTACCGGGTTTAAGTGGTACGGCTTTTACCTCGGTTGGCGCCATTGGCATTCGCACAGAGCTTGATGGCTCCATGAGTATTGATGATGAGACTTTTGATAAGGCCATCGACGAAAATTTTGAGGCCATACAAAAGCTCTTTGCGCCCGATACCAGTACCAGTGATAACAGTGTGTTTATTAATAGTTATAACGATAATACCGCTGCCGGTGAGTACGAGATAGAGATTACAACGCAGCCGACTCGGGGCGGTTATGAGGGCGGCACCTTAGGTGGAATTACAGCCTTCCCCAACTTCGACACTACTGGCCAAGTGTACGATTTTGTTGTCAATGTTAATGGCACCAGCTCAGGTACATTAACCATTCCTGAAGCTGTATACGCAAGCCAGGAAGACCTTGCCATTACCCTGCAAACGCTTATCAATTCCGACACCGATGTTGCCGATAGCGGCAGCTCAGTAACGGTTTCTTACGATTCAGTCAATGATCGCTTCGATATTACATCGGGTAAATATGGCTCGTCTTCCAACGTTTCGATAACAACGGCCAGTACTGATATTACAACCGATCTAGGGTTTGCTGTTGCAGACGGTACCGCCGGGACAACGGTTGTCGGTACCGTTAATGGTGTTGGTGGTTTTGGTTCTGCCAATGTTCTATTGCCAGCGTTGGGCCAGCCGAGCGAAGGTATGGCAATGCTTGTTGGTGAAGGTGCAACAACCGCTACTGTGAATTTCTCACGCGGCTTTGCCGGTGAATTAGAAAATCTTCTGGATGAATTTTTGGACAGAAATGGTTTGATAGCTACTCGCGAAACCAGCCTGGAATCCAGCTTGGGTAAGCTGGATGATGATCAGGAAGCGTTAGATAGACGTATGTCTTCCTATGAAGAGCGACTAATGAATCAATTTATTGCGATGGAACGTATTATTAACAGCCTAAATTCTTCAGGGTCATTTCTGGATAGCCTTATTGATACTTTACCGTTTACGGCCACTAAATAGTAAATATTATCCTTAACGTTTTTTATTCATTTGGAATGTTCGGTACAAATATTGCTGAAGAATAGTCATCGAATAGCATGTCTGCAAAGGACTCTTTATGAATAATGCTAGCCCCCGTTCCCCCTCCTCATCACCGACTGCTGAATTGGTACTGCCTGCGGGTAGTGCGTGGTTTGTTGACGCCTACAAGAATTTTTGTGGGGGGAGAACAGAAAAAGCGAAATCACAAGCTTTAAAGCGACAAAAAAATCATAGTAATGATTCGAGCGCGGCTTACCTCCTTGCTTTGTGTGCAGAAAAAAAAGGCCAGTTAGTTGTCTCCATCGAGCACTGTCAACGTGCTATCAAGTTGTCTGAAAATGTATTTTTGTACCGGAAATATCTAGCCGATTTGTTTCGTTTTAATCATAACTTTTCGAAGTCTGAGCAGCTTTACCTCGCTCTAAAAAAAGAGGAACCCGAAAACCGGAGTGTGATGTGGGGGTTGGCGCTGGTATGGGCTGGGATGGGAAAATATTTCAAAAGTCTATTGCTGTACGCAGAAATGCAGCGACTCGGTTATGTAGATAGCCGAATACAAACGAATATGGTCGTGATGCTGTCGTCGATCAAGGATACGGAGTGGAATAGATCAATTGAATCCGCAATTATTGTGATCCTTCATTTTAAGAATATTTCCCTTCGGCGTTTGTCTGGACCAATAAGCCGCTACCTTAGTAAAAATTTGGCGATTTCAAGCACGTTTACAGCGGATGTATGTAACACACTTGAGCGAGATGAATTGTTTAATGAAGCTCTAAAGCATATTGTTTTAATGGGAGCCTCGCTGGAAAATCTAGTGATACAGGCGCGTAAGATGTCGTTACTCTGCGCGGTAAACGAAAATTCGTTTTCAAATAGTCTTGCTCAATTTAGTGCGAATGTGGCTCAACAAGCTTACCTTAAAGAATATGTGCTTTTCGAGGATGAGCAAGAAAAGGCAATCGTTGAGCAGTTTGCACAGTTGCTTGAGGTGCAGCTTAAAGATCGTCATTGGTCTCCCGTAAATAGCGAAATGGTACTGCTGTGTCTGTCAATGTATGGGTCTCTGTATGAGCTGCCTTGCCGGGAGCGGTTGTTGGAGCATCCATTGGAAACGTGGCCAGAGAGCTTGCAAGCGATAGCGAAAGCGAGCCTATTTGACTTCTCCGTAGAAGAGGCGATTGCGGAAGGGTTGCAAGCTATTGTTTCTATCGAAAATGACGTGTCTTCACGGGTACGGCAACAATATGAGGAAAACCCTTATCCTCGCTGGATCTCTGTAAACGAAAATCCACCCCTAAAACCCGCGGACTATATTTGCGCGCAAATGCCAGGTTTCGAAGCTCCAGCATGTTTTCGAAAAGACGATGTCGCTATTTTGGTGGCGGGTAGTGGAACCGGTCGACAGCCAATAGAATTGGCCATGATGTTTCCTCACGCGAAGGTGACCGCGGTTGATTTAAGCCGCAGAAGCCTTGCTTATGGCAAGCGAAAGGCAACAGAATTAAATATAACTAATATTGAGTTTTATCAGGGCGATATTTTGAACCTGGGGCGATTGGGTCGCCAGTTTGATTTCATTGCCTGTAGTGGTGTTCTGCATCATATGGCTGATCCTGCTGCTGGCTGGGCGGTGTTACGGGACTTGTTGGTTGAGGGGGGGTTGTTAAATATCGCTTTGTATAGCGCGGTGGCTCGTAAAGAGGTAAGAATACAACGCGAAACCCTCTCGAGGTTAGCGTTAGAGCCTACTGTGAGCAATATTCGGATGTTTCGCCGGGCGATGATGGAGCGAGAGCCTAATAACAGTCTCTATGGTTTTCATGATTTTTGGACGATGAGCGAGTGTCGAGATCTTCTTTTTCACGTTCAGGAACATCAGTTTACCTGGACGGGGATAAAAGAGTTTTGTGAAAAACTGGAGATGAGATTCCAGGGAGTGCAAATCCAAAAAAATATTTGGTCGCAGTTTGTCAAAATGTTTCCAGAGGAGAAGGCCTATACAAACCCCGAGTCATGGGCAGCATTTGAACAAACCATGCCGATGGCTTTTGCGGGTATGTATAATTTTTGGTGCTCTAAGGTGGAGTAGTGCTTAACAGAATTCGCTTAAGCTCAAAAAAGGCGTTTGAAATTGCTAAAGCAACTGCCAAACTGGTCGATATAGGTAATATAGAATAGTTAATCTGAAAGAGGTTGCCGTGAACGCCCAATTTGCAGTTGATTCGTACGCAAAAGTCCATCGTCAAGCCAACGTGGGAGTCGCCTCGCCACATAAGCTTATTGATATGTTGTATGAAGGGGCGTTAGAACGCATTGCCCAAGCCAAGGGTGCGATTCAATACAATAATATTGAGATGCGAGGTAAAAAAATAAATTCTGCTATCGCCATTCTCGGTGGTTTACGGACTAGTCTGGATAAAGACCAGGGTGGTGATATTGCCGAAAATTTGGATTCCCTTTACGTTTATATGCAAAATGTTCTTGCTAAAGCCCATCGTAACTCCAATACCGAGCTATTGGATGAAGTCGCCAAGCTGTTGGGCGATATGCGCGATACTTGGAAGCAAATAGGCTAGGGAAGTTCTGAACAAATCCAGACTTGTCCTGCGCGAGCCCAAAATCTTTGTTGGTAAGCCGCACTTCACCCTAGATAACATAGCAAAGCGATCCTTGCTTCTTACTCTTTAGAGTCAAAGGTCGCTTCACAAGCCGCGAAGGCGTCCCCCTGCGTTTCTTGGCATCGTACCTGCATTATCCCCTTAGTAATTCAAAAAGCGGCATTATTTTGCCACTCTCTAATGATTGTATAAGGAGGTAGCCATGTCTGTGGCCCCAACTCAAGCTGCGAAAATAATGGAAGACAATGCTGAGAATATGTCTTCCCATCGTGTTATTTCTTTGTTACTGGCTGGTGCGATGGAACGGGTCGCTCAAGCGAAGGCCTGCTTGCGAGACGGTAACGACAAAGATAAAAACATTTTAATGTGTAAGTTGATTGGCATCATTAACGGCCTTCGTCAAGCGTTAGATCTGGAGTCTGGTGGTGACATTGCGGGTAATCTGAATACGCTTTACGGCTACATGGCTGAAAAATTGGCAACTTGTTCAAATTCGGAAGAAATGGCTGCGTTATCGGAAGTCGGTAAATTGATCGACAACGTACGCGACGGTTGGGATTCCATCGAGCAAGAGACTCAAAACTGCGCCTAAAGAATTTTCGTTCAGGGTCGTTAACCTACATAACAGCGAGTATTTTGCTACGCTTTTATTAACGGTAACCCTGGATGCATTATGTCTGTAATTTCTGCCAGTCACCTGACTCTTGTTCGCGCGCGCAAAGCATTAGAACATGCGTACAAACATAAGCAGTGGGATGAGATCCGAAAGTGGGACAGTCAATTGGGCGACTGTTTAAACTTGGCTTTTGAAGATGCTCATCGGGACACCCCTTCCCTGGTCGCTGAGTTGGAGCGTGTGCTACAGCTCTATGCCAATATTGTGTCTGCTCTCCCCGAGCAGGCTGGCAACCTTTCTCGTGGCTGAAGCATGGATAACACCCTTTTGGCGCATTTAGTCGTTGATGTAGTTCACGCCAAGCAAGCGTAATTAAAACGGTAATCTGTTAGGTCTGAATGTTTTTAGATCAATAATGAATTAACTGCGTCGGAAATTTGACCCTCGGCGGTTTGTTGACTATTACTATTACGGTTCACAGTAGAATTTTGATCGAGTCAATTTTTAGTCGGTTGCCGATCGTCTGCTGAATAGGTAACAACAACATCACCATGGAACGCCTGGAAGCAGAATGGATTGATGTGCAGCGTGGGTTGAAGTAATGCTTTACGAAAAAAAAATCATTGTCATTGACGACAGAGAAGAGATTCGGCGCGATTTAAAAACCGTGTTTGATTTTCTCGGTGAGAACACCAGCGTTGCGACTCATAATGAATGGGCCGAAATAAAGGAAGAGTGCAAAAAAACCGCTGGAGAGGAGAGTGGCTGCGGTATTGGCATGTTTTTTTTGGGCTGCTGTGATTCAGGCCTCTCGTTAAAATCTCAATTGGAGTCTATCCGCGAATCGTGCGATATCACGCCAGTGGTATTGTTGGGTGAAGATCAAACTGTTAGTGACGACTGGGATCCGTACCTGCGCCACATGGTAATCGATAATCTGGTTTTGCCCGTCAACTACTCGGAAATGTTGAATCTGATTCACCGCGCCCAGCGCTATACCGAGGCTCAGCGGCGCGCTCATGGTGATAAAAGCCAACGCCCCAATCATTTGTTTCGCAGTCTTGTAGGAACCAGCCGTGAGATACAGCACGTTCGCGCGATGATGTCACAGGTTGCAGACAAAGAAGTAACCGTTTTGATTGAAGGTGATTCTGGCACAGGCAAGGAGGTTGTTGCCCGCAACCTGCATTTTCATTCATCTCGGAGAGACAAGCCTTTTGTGCCGGTAAACTGTGGTGCAATTCCAGCGGAATTATTGGAAAGTGAACTTTTTGGCCATGAAAAAGGCGCCTTCACCGGCGCGATTAACGGACGTGCAGGCCGTTTCGAACTGGCTGAAGGCGGCACGTTGTTTCTTGATGAAATTGGCGATATGCCATTGCACATGCAGGTCAAAATTCTGCGAGTGTTACAGGAAAAATCCTATGAACGGGTAGGGGGCAATAAATCCTTTAAAACCAACGTACGGATTATTGCTGCAACCCACCGTAATTTAGAAGAGATGATAGCCAATGGTGGCTTTCGTGAGGACCTCTACTATCGTTTGAATGTGTTCCCTATCGAAATGCCATCACTGAGCGAGCGTGCCGAAGATATTCCTCTGCTGGTTAGCGAGCTAACGGCGAGAATGGAAAGTGAAAAGCGCGGTTCGGTGCGTTTTAACTCTGCTGCCATTATGTCCTTGTGTAGCCATGCCTGGCCTGGAAACGTACGCGAGCTTGCCAATCTAGTAGAGCGGATGGCCATTATGAATCCCTATGGAGTTGTTGGGGTGCAGGATCTACCTCAACGTTACCGCCATATTGAGGTGGAGTTAGAGGATGAGTTCGAGCCCCTGGTGGAAGAGTCTCGTAAACCTACCGTCGTTGGCGAGGGAGACATCGCACTGCTACCGGAAAGCGGTATTGACCTTAAAGAGTATATAGCCGGTCTGGAGCAGAGCCTTATTCAGCAGGCTCTCGACAATACCGGTGGTGTTGTTGCGCGTGCCGCAGAGCAGTTGACTATTCGAAGAACAACTTTAGTCGAAAAAATGCGCAAATACGGTATGCAGAGGAGTTAGAAAAGCTTCAGATATAGTCAGTCTGCAGTTTCTTTTGGTATTATTCTCCTCTTTCCTGAAATTCCGGGGTGCCTCTCGGAAATACTTTTAAACGGAACTCCCTGGCTGGATGTAATCTCCATTCCCACAATCGTGGGATCAGCCAGCTATTCCATAGATTAATGATGAGAACAAGTTATGAACCTTGCCGATCGCGTTCTTTCTGTCAACAACGACCTGCCCATTCGTACAGATAAACCAGTACATAGCGGAAAAGTACGTTCCGTATACTGGCTGACGGAGGAGGACAGTAAACGCCTGATTCGGGAAAAAGGCTATAAGGTCGCGGCTGATGCGCCTTTGGCTATTATGGTGATCAGTGATCGCATTTCTGCTTTCGACTGTATCTGGCACGGTGAGGGAGGCATGAACGGCGTACCGGGTAAAGGCGCTGCGCTAAACGCTATCTCCAACCATTGGTTTAAATTGTTCCGCGAAAAAGGGTTGGCTAATAGCCATATTCTCGATATCCCCCACCCCTTTGTGTGGATAGTTCAGAAAGCCAAGCCGGTGATGATCGAAGCGATTTGCCGCCAGTACATTACCGGTTCCATGTGGCGTTCGTACACAAAAGGTGAGCGTGAGTTCTGTGGTATTCAAATTCCCGAAGACCTGCAGAAAGACCAGAAATTACCCGAGCTGCTAATTACACCGTCCACCAAGGGTATTTTACGCGGTATTCCCGGTGTGCCGGAAGCGGATGATGTGAACATTACTCGCGCGAATATTGAACAGAATTACCAGGCTTTTAACTTTCGCAATGTGGATGATATTGCGGTGTATGAAAAATTATTGAAAGAAGGCTTCGATGTTATTACGGATGAGCTGGCAAAGTTGGACCAAATTTTTGTCGATACCAAGTTCGAATTTGGGTATGTCACCGATGATCAGGGTCAGCAGCAGTTGATCTACATGGATGAAGTGGGTACGCCCGATTCTTCCCGTATTTGGGACGGCGCGAGCTATCGGGAAGGGCAGGTGATCGAAAAGTCCAAGGAAGAATTTCGTCAGCAGTTACTTAACTACTTTCCAGACCCAGACATTTTGTTAAATAAAGACCGCATGCCAGAGCGGGCCGGGCTCGCGAAAAATAATGCGCTACCGGAAGAGCTTCTAATGCAGGTGTCGGCAACATACACTGGTATTGCAGAAAAAATTACCGGTAAACCTATTGTGCTTTCCGACAACCCTAAGGCCGAAATCATCGAAATATTGCAATCACAGTTCGACTTAATTCGTTAGATCGACGTTCCAGGCGCAGGCGATAAGCCTGCGTTTGTCCGTCCCCAAGCCGCTAATAACCCCGTTCAAAAACTATGCTATTTGCATGGCTAACGTTGAAATGGTAGGTAAAACCCGTTTCCGCGAATCCCTTCATTGCTCGAATAAAATAAGACGGTGAGACAAATTAAGATATTTTTCCGTTCAGAAAATGGTTGAGCAGGCCTTCCCTTTACTTCGTCAAATCCCTGACGTTAACCCAACATCCCTCCATTTTTATTTCTTAACTATTTGAAAAACAAGAGAATATTCTTCTGGCATTGCCTTTGCAGTCAAGCTTTTATTGTTAATATCAGTGACAGTTAACTGTCGGGAGAATCGAGTTTGTCTCATCCTGCTACGCTCAATGCTGCAATAGCAACGGAATCCTTTGATGAAAAACAGGAACGTTTGGTTGCTGCCTTTGATTTCTTTAATGAGACTTCCGAGCAGTTGGCGGGTTCCTATCGGCTGCTTGAACAAAAAGTGGGACAGCTTACTCGTGAGTTAGATCAGGTCTCAGCGGAAAAAGATGCGGAGCACTCTAAAAAAGCGTTGCTTGAAAATCGCATGCAGGTCTTGCTGGACGTGTTGCCCGCCGGAGTGATTGTGCTCGATGCACGCGGGCGTATTGTGGAAGCCAATCCGGCCGCACAGGCATTGCTAAAGTCACCACTCAAAGGCCGCCTGTGGCGGGAGGCTATCAGTGAATGCTTTGCGCCGAGGAATGATGACGGACTGGAAGTATCGACCAAATCCGGTAGACGCTTAAGCATCGCCACCAGCTCTCTCGACAGTGATTCCGGTACAGGAAGCTCCAGTGGTGGACAGATTGTATTGCTCACAGATCTAACCGAAACACGAAAGCTTCAGCAGCATGTGAGTCGCTCGGAAAAGCTTTCAGCCATGGGGAAAATGGTTTCTGCTCTGGCCCACCAAATTCGCACGCCGCTTTCTGCGGCCATGCTCTATGCCGATCACCTTTGCCATTCCGAATTGGAAGAACACAAGCGCAAGAATTTTTCCCAGAAACTCTATAAGCGATTGCAGCACATGGAACACCAAGTGCGGGATATGCTGTTGTTTGTAAAAAGCGAGCTGCCCCTAAATGATGTTATTTCAATCGCGGATTTAGAGTTGGGTCTACGTGAAGCGGCAGAGGTTCCATTGTTATCGACACACAGTCGATGCCAATGGCTGAATACCTGTGCTGGGCTGGAGATTAAATGTCATCGGGAAGCGTTGATCAGCGCGATCATGAACTTAATTAACAACGGTATCCAGGCCTGTGATGGCTCCCCTGAGTTATCAGTGGAATTAACGGTTCCAGCAGATATGCCCGAATATTTAGTCGTAAAAGTTCGAGATAATGGCCCCGGTATATTGGCAGATATGCTGGAGAGCTCCCGCGAAATTTTTGTTACAACAAAGGCTCAGGGTACCGGGCTTGGTCTTGCCGTAGTGCAATCTGTTGTGCGTGCACATGGTGGCAGCTTTGAATTGCTCTCGCCCGAGGGTGAGGGCGTTACTGCCGTGCTTTATTTACCGCTTTATAAATCTTTTCAGCCGGGCGAGTAGTCTGTCGGGCTAGATGTAATACACAGAGATTTGGAGAAAAAAATGACGAGTTCAAAAAAAAATCCGGCCACTATTTTAGTTGTGGAAGACGATAGTAATCTTCGCGAAGCGCTGGTTGATACTCTTCAGTTAAATAGTTTTGATGTTCTGGAAGCTGAAAATGCAGAGCAGGCCGTAGCCTTGCTACAAAAATCTGTAGCCGTTGATCTAATTGTTTCGGATGTCAATATGGGAGCCATGAGTGGTCACGATCTGCTGCAGCATGTTAAGCAGGAATATCCTCAAATTCCGGTTTTACTGGCAACGGCTTACGCCAGCATCAGTGAATCGGTAGAGGCGATGCGCCACGGTGCCGTGGATTATCTGGTTAAACCCTTTGAAGCCAAAGTGCTGGTGGAAACGATTAATCAATACGTTAGTCGCAGTGCCCATAGTGCCGATAGACCTATCGCCGTAGCGCCAACCAGCCAGCAGTTACTGCAGTTAGCTTGTCGCGTTGCGCAATCGGACTCCACCGTTTTGTTGATTGGTGAATCGGGAACGGGTAAAGAAGTATTGGCGAAATATATTCACGAAAACTCACCTCGTAAAGATCAGCCCTTTATTGCCATAAACTGCGCGGCTATCCCCGAGAATATGCTCGAAGCGATGCTATTTGGTCATGAAAAAGGTGCCTATACCGGAGCTTACAACTCAGCTCCAGGTAAGTTTGAGCAGGCAAATGGCGGCACGATTCTATTGGATGAGATTTCAGAAATGGATCTAGGATTACAGGCCAAGCTGCTAAGGGTTTTACAGGAAAGGGAAGTTGAGCGTTTGGGTGGCCGAAAAAATATTCCTTTGGACGTACGTGTTATTGCAACCTCGAACCGGGATATGCGCCGTGAGGTTGCCGATGGGAAGTTTAGAGAGGATTTATATTTCCGTTTAAGCGTTTTACCCTTGCAGTGGGCGCCGCTGCGCGATCGGAAAGAAGATATTATTCCTCTGGCAGAATCGTTGTTGGCTCGTCATGCCCGCAAGCAGCATCGGGCGGGCGTGATTCTAACTGAGGAAGCTCGGCATAGTCTGCTGAATTATGCCTGGCCGGGTAATGTACGCGAACTCGATAATGTTATGCAGCGGGCGCTTATTTTACAACCGGGAAATGCACTCGGTACGGTGGATCTAGGTTTAACGCAGGAGGTGGCCTACAGCGAAAAGCCTTCTCTGGTCGACGCTGTTATGCAGCAGACCCAGCAGGTAATTATGGATATGGCAATACCACAATCTTTCGAGGGGCTTTCTGGGCAGGCGTCTGCTCAATCCGATCCGGCAGATGGGCTGGGAAAAGATTTAATGAAGCGGGAGTTTGAAATTATTTTGCAAACGCTACGGCAGGAAAAAGGAAGTAAGAAACAAACTGCAGAACGCTTGGGTATCAGCCCTCGAACTCTGCGTTATAAACTTGCCCGCTTACGTGACGAGGGATACACGCTAGAGGCAATGGCCTATTAGTTATTTGAGGCATAAATGGTCTTTATAGCTTGACGTTATAAGGTCCAATGTATAGATATTATTTAGGTGGTGTTTTCTTAAAAAAACAAAAAAAAAAGATATTCCAATAATCCAATCTTTTGGTATTATCGGGTAGAGGCGCCAAAAAAAGTAAGCTTGGTGTCATTGCGTTGTCATAAATTAAGTGGAGGATAGCGACGGTTAGTTTTCATTCATTTCCTTGTAGTTTGTTGTGTCTGTTTTACCTATAGGAGTCCACGGTTATGGGTATTGAGGTTTTGGATAGTTCACCTGACTTGAACAATGTTATTCTGGAAAACACTATCGAAGATACGTTTGAAGACGATAGTGGCGTTGGTGCGATCAGCGTTATCGATGCGCGCAGAAAACTGGAAAACAAAATTGAAGAAATGCGTCTTTTAAGAGAGATGCAGGAATTTGATTTTGATGTGTAAATTCTGTTTCTAGGATTTGTCCTGGATTAAAATACACCGATACAGAGTGTAGTGTATCGGTGTATTTTTCGTTTTTGTTTAATTGTTGCGATATGGGAATTATCGGAATAGACCTCTGTAAAGTTTTTTGACTGTGTAGTGCTTTTGCTTGCTTCGCAGGCCCACCTAAAATATTTTCGTGTTATGCCCCTTCTTTTCCTTACGGTAACAAATTGCCGCTATGGCAATATTTGGCCCGTTTTGTGCTCTATTTCCTCTGATTGAAATTCTTATCGATAGATTGACAATTTCTTGGCGCAAGCCCCTGAAATTATTCGAATGAAAAGAGGCTGGGCATGAGTGACCGAATGGATATTAATCGACTGCTAATAGAAATGCGTTCGATAAAACAGCAAACCAGCGCGTTTGGTGGCCCGGGTGCTTTAACGGCGAAAGACCGTGTCGATGGTGCGCAACAGCCGGGGCAGGTCGGTCAGGTAAACGGTCCGGGGTTTGGGAAAGTGCTTGAGCAGGCGGTTAATAAAGTGAACGAAGTGCAGAGTGCTTCCAGTAGTATGGCTGAAGCCTATGTTCGAGGCGACCAAAATATTGACGTTACCGATGTGATGATCGCCTCGCAAAAAGCCGGCGTTGCCTTTGACTCTATGGTTCAGGTGCGCAACAAATTGGTAGAAGCCTACCGTGATGTTATGAACATGCCTATTTAATGTTGGCTCCAATCTTTCTGTTTAGTGTGGAATAAATCGTATGGCAGGTACAGCAACAGCAGGCGGTGGAACCAGTGACCTTATAGAAGGTTTTAATAACCTTAATTTGGTTCGCCAGGCAGGCTTAATGATTGGTTTGGCCGCTAGCGTCGCTATAGGTTTCGCTGTTGTATTGTGGAGCCAAGGTGAGGACTTTAAACCGCTATACGGCAGCCTGGATAGGCTGGACTCGTCGGAAGTGGGCCAAATACTTGATTTTAACGAAATTCCTTACAAGATTGACGGCTCCAGCGGCGCACTTTTAGTACCTGTTGATCAAGTCCATAAAGCTCGACTGGTATTGGCTGAAAATGGTATTCAGGGCGATAAGTCCGTAGGTTTTGAGCTACTGGATCAAGAGCAGCCCTTGGGAACCAGCCAGTTTATGGAAGCCACGCGTTATCGCCGCGGCCTGGAGGGGGAGTTGGCGAGAACCATCTCCAGTATTAATGCCGTACGCGGTGCCCGGGTTCACCTGGCAATTCCCAAGCGCACGGTTTTTGTTCGTGATGGCCGCGAACCTAGCGCTTCTGTTTTTCTCGATCTATTTCCCGGCAGGCCCATTTTAACCAAACAAATTAGTGGTATTGCCAATCTGGTCGCCGCCAGTATTCCAGATTTGGATGTTGAAAATGTCACGATAGTCGATCAAAAAGGAAATTTGCTGTCTGTGAGTGCCGTGGATGAAAAACTGGCAATAGCGGCTCAGCATCTGGATTACACGCGTAAAATCGAAGATGATATTGTGCTGCGCATCCGCCGCTTGCTGTCCCCGATTTTGGGTGCGGCCAATTTTAAGGCCGAAGTGGCGGCCGATGTGGATTTTACCGAAATAGAGCAGGCAGAAGAATCGTTTAATCCCGATTTGCCGGCCATTCGCAGTGAGCAAACAGTGGATGAGCAACGAGTTGGTTCCGCCGGAGCGGGTGGTATCCCCGGTGCTCTAACTAACCAACCGCCTGCCGGTGGCCAGGCTCCGGAGGTTGCAGGGCAAAGAGGGGGTGATGCTCCAGCGGCGCCATCCAGTAACAGTCGCTCCCAGGCTACGCGTAACTACGAGTTGGATAGAACCGTTAGTTATACAAAGCATGAAAAAGGGCGGATGCGCAGGCTCACAGTGGCTATTGTTATCGATGATAAGAAGAAAATGAATACCGATTCGGGTGAAACAACGACAAGTCGATGGACCGATGTCGAACTCGAACGATTGGCTATACTTGTCCGAGACGCAGTTGGTTTTTCTGCCGCACGCGGCGACAGTGTGAATATCTTAAATGAGGCTTTTATGCCCCTACCTGAAATCGAAGCTACTGCGGAAACTCAAATTTGGGAGTCGGAAAATTTTAGGGTTGCGGCTAAATATGTCGCCGGAGCCCTTATCGTACTGGGCCTGATTTTTGGATTGATGCGCCCAGTATTAAAAAGCCTTGCTGGCACAGGCTCCAAATCCAAGGAAGAAGAAGAGGCCAAAGAAATGGCTGCATTACAGGCCGCGGGAATCAGCTCATTCGATTCTCTGTCTGATGAAACGGTCACCCTAACGGGAGGCGACGCATTAGCGTTACCCAGCCCGGAGGAAAGTTACGAGCAGCAGCTTAACGCCGTTAAAGGATTGGTGGCCGAGGATGCTGGCCGTGTGGCTCAGGTAATTAAACGTTGGATTAATGAAGAATGAATGCACCGGCTAACCCCCCCGCTACTCAAGGTGATGGCAAGCCTACGGTCAGTCTTAGCCGTACGGATCAGGCCGCAATTTTATTGATGACGTTGGGTGAACAAAGCGCAGCGGAAATTCTTCGCCATATGGGGCCTAAAGAGGTACAACGTTTGGGTACGGCTATGGCTCAGCTGAACAATGTGCAGCAATACGAAGTGGAAGTGGTGCTCAACAATTTTATGGAAGAGGTGCGTACTCAGACGGGCCTGGGTATGGGTGCCGATAATTATATTCGCAATATGCTGGTAACTGCTCTGGGTGAGGATAAAGCCAACGGACTTATCGACCGTATTTTACTCGGCGGGAATACCACGGGGCTGGATACCCTTAAGTGGATGGAAGCGCGTTCGGTTGCCGACATTATTCGCAATGAGCACCCACAAATTCAGGCCATTGTTATGGCGTACCTGGATGCGGATCAGGCGGCTGAAGTTCTGGGTTATTTTCCTGAAAAAGTACGGTTGGATGTCATGATGCGCGTAGCGGCTTTGGATACAGTTCAGCCGGGCGCCTTACAGGAACTAAACGATATTCTTGAAAAACAATTTTCCGGTAGTTCGGGATCGCAAACTAAAGAGATGGGTGGATTCAAAACGGCTGCGGAAATTGTTAATAACCTGGATAGCTCCATTGCCGGTGAGCTTATGGACTCTATTCGTGAAATCGATGAGGACATGGGTACCCAGATTTCCGATCTTATGTTTGTCTTCGAAAATCTCAAAGATGTGGACGACCGGGGTATTCAGGCACTGCTGCGAGAAGTGTCTTCCGATGTACTTATTCTTGCGCTCAAAGGTGCAGACGAAGTTCTACAGGAAAAAATATTTGGCAATATGTCTAAACGTGCTGCCGAACTTCTGCGTGATGACCTCGATGCGAAAGGGCCGGTTAAAGTGTCTGAAGTGGAAGGTGCTCAGAAAGAAATTCTTACTATTGCCCGCCGTATGGCCGATGCCGGTGAAATTAACCTGGGTGGCGGTGGAGAGGAAATGCTGTAAAGCCTATGACTGATGTATCCAAACAGATGAATCGCATCCCTCATGAATCACTTGATAAAAACGAAGTGGTTAGTGCCTGGAGTTTACCCAGCATTGGTGAAAAGCGTAAAGTAGTGAAAAGTGCTAAACGAGAAGCCAGAGAAAAGGCGGCTGCTAAGGCTTCGGAAACGGTAGAAGATGTTCCTCGTCAACAAAAGCCCAAGCCTCCTACCGCAGAGCAATTACAGCAGATTGCCGACCTAGCTCAACAGGAGGGCTATGCAGATGGTTTTAAAGAAGGAATGGAAAAAGGCTTAAAACAGGGGGAAAGCAAAGGTCAGCAACTGGGCGAGCAAAAGGCTTACACTGAAACTCGGCAGAAACTAGACGACGAAAAACGCAGAATTAGCAGTATTGCTAACCAGTTGATGGAGCCGTTGCAAGGGCAGGATGAACAGCTCGAAACGTTAGTTGTGGATATGGCTCTGCACTTGGCGAAACACCTAATTGCATCGGAAATAAGCTGTTCGCCGGAGACGCTCAGTAACCTTGTAAACAGGGCGATTAAGACACTGCCGGTTGGAGCCAAAAATATTACTGTCTATGTTAACGAGCAGGACGCAAAGTTACTGGATACCGTGATTCCGGTCGAACACCGTGGCTGGCGTTTGTGTGATGACAATAGCCTTATCACCGGTGGTTGTCGTGTGGAGACGGCCGATAGTTTGGTGGATTTTTCGATAGAAAGCCGACTGGCCGAGTATATGCAATCCGTCGATGAAGTTGTCTCGACAGAGCAGCCTGTTTCCGATGTTGAGCCCGCGCCCGCGCAGGATAATGCCTGATGCTAACTCATTCCACTCCAGTAATGGAACGCTTAAAAAAATACCAACGCTATGACTCATTGACCCATACGCCTGAGGCGCAAGGGCGCCTGACGCGTATGGTGGGTTTAACGCTGGAAGCCGTTGGTTTGAATGTCTCGGTCGGGCGCCAGTGCAAAGTGCTACTCAGCAATGGTCGTGAGTTGGAGGCTGAAGTTGTAGGTTTTCATAATGAAAAAACCTTTCTTATGCCAGTTCAAAAAGTGGAAGGGTTGCAGCCGGGCGCACGTGTTGTCCCTGTTCACGCGCATAAAAACCTTTCAATGGGAGACCACCTGCGCGGCCGAATTCTCAATGGTATTGGTCAGCCCCTCGACGGACTGGGTGCCGTAAATACCAATGCCAAGGTGGACCTAGAGCCCAGTACTATCAACCCTCTGCATCGTCATCCCATAGATCAGCCACTGGACGTGGGTATACGCGCAATTAATAGTTTACTGACAGTTGGCAAGGGGCAGCGCATTGGGTTATTTGCCGGAAGTGGTGTTGGTAAAAGTGTGCTTTTAGGCATGATGACCCGGTTTACGACGGCAGATATTGTCGTGGTGGGGCTAATTGGAGAGCGTGGTCGCGAGGTGAAGGAGTTTGTAGACCATATTCTCGGTAAAGAAGGTTTAACCCGCGCAGTGGTGGTAGCCGCGCCAGCGGACGATGCACCCCTGATGCGTTTGCGCGCTTCGCAATTGGCAACACGCATAGCCGAGTATTATCGAGATCAGGGTAAAAACGTGTTGCTGCTAATGGATTCACTTACCCGTTTCGCGCAGGCGCAGCGGGAAATTTCACTCGCCATTGGTGAACCGCCCGCGACCAAGGGTTATCCACCCAGTGTGTTTGCCAAAATACCCGATCTGGTTGAGAGAGCTGGAAACGCCGATAAAGGTGGCGGTTCGATTACGGCATTTTACACGGTGCTGACGGAAGGGGATGATCTGCAAGATCCTATCGCCGATGCCTCTCGTGCAATTCTGGATGGACATGTGGTGCTCTCACGGGACTTGGCGGAAGAGGGGATATACCCGGCGATTGATATTGAGGCTTCTGTCAGCCGGGTAATGCCGAATATAGTCGATGAGGCGCATCTTTTACAGGCGCAGCGCTTTAAACAGCTGTTGGCTCGCTATCGGGCGAATAGGGATTTAATTGCCATCGGCGCATATAGCCGTGGTTCGGACCCGGATATTGATGCCGCCATTGAACGCCAGCCCTACCTGAAGAAATTTATTTCCCAGAAAATGACGGAACCCGCGAATTTTCTGCAAAGCAAAAAAATGTTGGAAGCCGTTTTACAAAGCAGCAGCGGCGGCGCAGCTCCCAGCGCAAATCCAGGACAAAGGCCACTACAGCAGCAACAGGCCCCATCTCCTGCTCAACGACCACTGGCCTCAGGTAACCGTTAATGGCGATTAAACGATCGCAGCGTATGGACGTGGTAGTGGAGTTGGCTAGAAGAAAGCAGGATAAGGTGGCTGTCGCGGTAAATTCGCAACAGGGTATACTGGCTGCAGAAAAACAGCGTTACCAGGATTTACAGGACTATTATCAGCACTACAATCAAGCGTTCTCGGCCAATATTAGCGGTTTGCGAGCGTCCAAGTTCAGTGAGTCCCGCACCTTTCTTCAGCAGATGGCGCAGGCGATCGAGGGGCAGAAGCGACAGGTGGCAGTCGTCGAGCAACAGTTGACGCAGGTGCAGTCTGAATGGCATAAATGTTATTTAAAGCGGCAATCGCTGGAAGATTTACAGAAGCGCTACATCAAGGAGGAAGCGGCTGATCGAGAGCGGCTAGAGCAGCGCCAGGTAGAAGAATGGATTACCCAGCGCAGTAGTCGTTAGGTGCTTGGCACTAATTAATCAGCGATAGACAACAGCGATAACTGACCGCCCTTGCGTCTACTTCATGCATTATTTCCCCCTGAAAACTGTAGTGGCAGTACTCCCCCTCAGCATTTTTTAAGCGCGCTGCCGTGGTCATATTTCCGAGGTTAGATAAACTACTGGTTAACTCCTTTCGTAATTTACTGTCATCGTCCGGGTGAACACGATCAAAAATTTCCATACTGCGGTAAATGTTTTTTTCCAGCTCTGTCGTAAATCCCAGTAATTCCAGAGCGAGATCGCTCCAAATGACAGAGCCTTTCTCCAGATCCCACTCAAAACTTGGCAGTGTGCTACCGCGTCTACTCGTGAGGCCGATCTTGGGGGAGGCTGCTTCTGATTGTTTTAGCTGCTCGCGTAAAGAATGGTTTTCTAATAATAGTGCGTAGCCAAAAGCGATGTTGTCTATAAAACAGGTGAAGCTGGAAAAACTGCTGACGGAATGGGCTCTATCACGTGCACCAGCTAAACTCAGTACTCCCCAGAGTTCTTTTTCCCGAAAAATCGGAAAGTGAACCCAGGAATCCCATTCTTGATTATATTGTGCCCGGATGGCTGGAGGTGGAAACGCTTCAGGCAGGCAGGTATGGTCTTCGTCACTTTCAGCGATACAAATCGTTTGCGTATTTTCAAATATTTTATAAGTGTGCAAATGTGTGCGTTTATGGCGATCGTAGACGACGCAGGAGAGAATTCCGAAATTCATAAACTGACTGAAAAGTGGGGCGACACTCATGATTTTGTCCAGTCGTGAGTAGACAATATCCTGGGTCATCTCAATGCTGTGGTTGAGCAGTGATCCAGTATAGCGGGTGTTTTTCAGGATGCTTTCGGTGTGACTTTCTTTTGCGTACGTGTCGAGATCCAAATTGCGCTCGGGATTCGCAGCGCAGAGGGTAGGGGCAATGGTAATGGCGGTTGTTGGCGTGGTTTTACTGTGAATCATCCCTTCGAGAACGGTGATGCAGCGTTTGGCAAGCACGTCGAGGTTTTGGTCAATGTAGGATAGCTGGGGGGTAAGCACGTGCATTGCTCGAATGGCATCAAATGCCACAACGTCGAGATCTCCGGGGAAGCGAATACCACATTCTTCCAGCTTTGTTATAAACCCCATTCCGGTATTGCCGGCTCCACAAAATATTCCCGTACAGCGCGAGGCCTTCTGCAGGAATTGTTCGCCAGCGGCCAACCCTCCGGAAAAAATGGAATCTGGCGCGCAAATTATCTGTTCGTTACCGTAAGGCAAATTGTGTTCTTTCTGTAGCTCGCTGAAACGTTCGTAACGCTTGCGAAGATCATATTGGGTTATGTCGCCCACATACATCAACTCTTTATGTCCTTTGCTGGTCAAAAACTCAAAGGCCAGTTCTGCTCCCAGGCTGTTGTTGCAGGTAACTACGGGGACATCAAGAGGGAAGTAGTCGTGTGCGATAGCAATGACTGGAGTGCCGCGATTTTGAATCTTCTCAATGAGCTTGGGGTTGGCGGCGTTGCGCAGAACAATCACTCCCGCCAGCTGATCCAAGCCAATAGGAAGGTTATAGTGTCCGAAACTATCGGTTCGGATGGCACTAAATTGGTAGTGTTTAGTTTCACAAATATAGCGAATTTGATTAGTAATCTCGCCCATGTAATCGCCCTGTAAAAAGGGTGTTATTACACCAATATGCATGGGTTGTTCTGAACGACTGAACATTATGGCTCCAAGATTAGAGTGGGCTGTTAATGCCGACAGGGATTCTATTAACCTGTTCGTTGCAAAGGCAATGATTAACGCGTGATCGGTTTAATGATAGTGACGAACAACAACGGTGGTATTCACTACATATCGGCACGTCAATGATCAATTCTCGCAAGCTCTCGCCAAGATATCCAGATGTTTATCTCAATAGGTCCTATGAAACTCGTTAAAGATTGTGTGGGTGAGGATAATTCAAGCACACAATTGCATGCGCTTTCGACGCTTTATAGCAAAAATAAAACAGCTGTGTATTTTTTAGATGAAACAATTTTAAAAAACCTTGACACAACCGCCCGCCGATAAAAGCTTTTTCAACTTTCTAGCATCTTGGGTAACACAGGCTAGACTTAGTTTGACTTGTCTCATGAGCCTTACATGGCTCCGTGAATTTTACCTTGTCACAGTATGCCCGCTACCAGGGATTGATCTGCAGCTAAAGGGAACCCTTTAAAAGGGGAAGTTCACAGGAAGACAATGAATGTTGTCAGTTCATTATCCAGCTAATAGAGGTAACCAGCGTGGCATCGACAGTAAATTTTAACTTACCCGAGAACCTGACGATCGCTCATATTCATGGCTTACATGAAGAATTTGAAGCCTTAGTCGATAAACAGGATTGTGATGTTGTGGTGCTTAAGGCCAGCTCTGTACAGCGAGCAGATACGGCGGGATTGCAGCTTTTGTTGGCATTTATGCAAGCAACGCGCGAAAGGCAGATCAGCGTTACCTGGGATCATCCCTCTCAAACGCTTTGCAATGCAGCGAAATTATTGGGAGTGGATGTTGCGATTGGAATCCACTAGGTTCCCAGGCGCAGGCAGGCTTTGGGTAATATACCGTTTATGGCGATGAAGTTTATTGTTCCTAAAACTGGCGACATCACAATTCAATACTGCCTCACTCTGGAGAGCTGGAGAATAACTGTATGGCAAAAATAATCGCTGTTGATGATTCTGCCTCAATGCGACAAATGGTTTGTTTTACTTTGAAGGGAGCAGGACACGATGTGTGCGAAGCGACCGATGGGGTGGAAGCATTAGAATTAGCGAAAGCTGAGAGCGGTGTAGATCTTGTGATCTCCGATATCAATATGCCAAATATGGATGGTATTGCGCTAATTCGAGAATTGCGACAGCTGCCTGCCTACAAGTTCACACCCATACTAATGTTGACCACCGAATCTGGTACGGAAAAGAAAAGTGAGGGCAAAGCCGCCGGAGCAACAGGCTGGATCGTCAAGCCCTTTAACCCCGACCAGCTATTGGCAACTATTGGTAAAGTGCTTTAATACTTACTTGCGGCTAAAGAAAGCTTCGGTTCAGCGACAGCCGCCGGTTACGCAGGCAAAGATATAACATCCCGGTTTATATACTATGACCATTGATCTATCGCAGTTTCACCAGGTCTTTTATGAGGAAAGTTTCGAAGGGTTAGATGTTATGGAGGCCGCGCTCATGGAGCTCGATCCCGATAATATCGACGACGAGACGATAAACTCCATATTCCGTTCCGCACACTCCATTAAAGGGGGGAGTGCGACTTTTGGTTTTACTTCAGTTTCTGAATTTACCCACGGCCTGGAAACCATTCTTGATCAGGTTCGCTCGGGGAAAAGAAAATTTGGGCCGGAAGATGTTAACACATGTTTAAAGTCCGTCGATTGCATGCGCGAAATGCTTCAGCTTTTACAGGCTGGTGAAGAAGGGCACACGAACCTTTCTGTCGAACTTAAGAATACTTTCGAGGCTATGCTTGAAAACAAGCCCGTCACGCAGCAACCAATCACGCTCGTAAGCGACGCTGAAAACACCGATGAAACAGCGGTGTTTTCTCCGCGCACTACAGAATTACCCGAGGGTAAAATCCGATTATTTCGAATTTCGTTTATTCCAGAAGTGGGAATACTGAAAACGGGTAACGATGTTGTTCGTATGTTTCGAGAGCTTAGTGATCTGGGCGATATTTTAGAAAATAACTGTACAGGAAAATTCAATAACTTCGCTACACTTGACCCTGAAAACTGCTATCTCAGTTGGAACCTTCTAATTGAAACCGAAAAGGAAAGGCAGTTAATTGAAGAAGTCTTTGAGTGGGTTGAGGATGAATCCGAATTATCTATAGTTGAAGAGTGTCCACAGAAATGCTGGTATATTACATTTAGACCTGCCGAAGATATATTGCGTTCGGGAAACGAGCCTCTGCGTTTGTTTAGAGCGTTGAGAGATCTTGGGGATCTTAAGATAAAGGCGAATACTGAAAATATTTTATCCCTAAATTTGATGGATCACGAATTATGCGCACTATATTGGGATATAGAGCTATACGCGGAATCAATAACTCAAGATGAGATACTCGAAGTTTTTGAATGGGTTAAGGATGATGCCGAACTGGATATTCGATTCGGATCTCATGTGCCAAAAGAACACCAAGAAAAACCTGAAGCTCCTATTGTAGGCAATGCCGAATACGGAGAAGTTGAGAGGCCTGCCACCTCATCATCTGAAATACCAACCTCTGAGTTGGTGGAGATAAACAAAGAATCCCCTCCCTTACAATCCGCAACAACGCCGGTGGTGGCAAAAGTAAATGCTATCGCGGCAAAAAAAACAACAGCAGAAAATGGCTCCATTCGTGTCGGTATCGACAAGGTCGATAATCTGATCAATATGGTTGGCGAACTTGTCATTACCCAATCGATGCTCGGCCAGCTGGGTACCGATTTTGAAGTGGAGCGCATTCCAAAATTATTAGAAGGATTAACTCAACTCGAGCAGAACACGCGCGAGCTTCAGGAAAGCGTCATGCGTATTCGTATGTTGCCTATTAGCTTCGCTTTTAGCCGTTTCCCCCGCATGGTTCGCGATCTTGGGCAAAGTTTGGGCAAGCAGATTCATCTGGAAATGCATGGTGAGCAGACTGAACTTGATAAGACGGTAATGGAAAAAATAGGCGATCCGCTTGTACACTTAGTGCGCAATGCTGTGGACCACGGAATTGAACTTCCTGATGAACGCGAAGGAAAAGGAAAGCCGGCTTTAGGCTCCATTGCGTTAAATGCCTATCATCAGGGGGGCAATGTTGTTATTGAAATTAGGGATGATGGTAAGGGTTTGGATAGAGCGGCGATTCGCATAAAGGCCATCGAAAAATCTGTGGTGACGGAAGCAGAAGCAGAAAATTTTTCTGATGAGCAAATGTTTGATCTAATATTTCAGCCTGGGTTCTCAACAGCCAAGACAGTGAGTGATGTCTCTGGCCGTGGTGTGGGTATGGACGTTGTAAAACGTAATATTCAGGCTCTGAACGGTACAGTCGAGTTAAAATCGAAAATTGATGAAGGTTCTACAATTACTATCCGCTTACCGTTAACACTGGCGATATTAGATGGTCAGCTAGTTCGCGTCGGTAACGAAACCTATATATTCCCATTGGTCTCCATTGTTGAATCTCTGCAGTGTCGAAAGGAATCTATCAGCAAAGTTGCCGGAGGATGTGATGTATTTAAATTGCGTGACGACTACGTGCCTATTATCGAACTTTATAAATCTTTCGCTATTCGACCGGATACAAAGGATCTCGATCAATCCCTGATCGTGGTAGTAGAGTCCGATGGTGAAAAAGTTGGCATTGTAGTTGACGAATTACTCGCACAGCAACAAGTAGTCATAAAAAGCCTGGAACAAAATTACCGCAGGGTGGATGGCGTTTCGGGGGCAACCATTCTTGGCGATGGAACGGTCGCACTGATTCTTGATGTTGGTGGCATTGTGAAGTTAGCAGGCGAAAAGTTTGGTGTAGCGCATCAGCTTACGCAGACGCGTAACCATGCAGCTCAATTGTTGGACTCGCAGGCAATAGGGATCTGCTAGGGCTCCTTATTATTCAATCCAGGATTTTCCCGGAGGATTTATGCAGATACAGTCGGACGTCGTAGCAGAAAAACCAACTAAGTCGGCTGTCGTATCGGCAGGAGGGACCAGCCTGGATTGTGATCTTAACGACCAATATTTGACGTTTATTATGGCTGGCGAAGAGTACGGTGTTGATATCCTGTGTGTGCAGGAAATTCGCGGGTGGGAATCCGCGACACCGCTACCGAATGCCCCAACTCATATCAAAGGAGTTATTAATTTAAGGGGTACCATTGTTCCAATTGTCGATTTGCGCCAGTGTTTTGGCCTGCCTGCGATTGAATATACCAACGTAACCGTTGTTATTGTACTTAAGGTTTATACCGGTGATGGTGATCGGATTATGGGGGTTGTGGTAGATGCGGTTTCAGATGTTTATGCTCTTTCGTCGGGCGAACTGCGGGCTGCTCCAGACCTAGGTAATGCAGTGAACACCGATTTTATACGTGGACTCGTTAGCGTGCAGGAAAAAATGGTAATTCTTCTTGATATAGATAAATTACTTACATTGGAAGATGTACCAAACCTATCGAATTTGGCCGAGCAGATTAAGCTCTCCCATGGATAATTAAAGGGTAAATAATTATGAATAAGTTTCTTTCAGCTATCGGTTTCGCAAAATCGCAAGCATGCAAGGAGATGGAGGATAAGCTCGAGGCTGTTAGTCGTACTCAGGCCATGGTTGAATTCGATATAAAAGGGAATATTCTCACTGCAAACGACAATTTTTTGGATGTGATGGGGTATCGGCGAGAAGAGGTTGTTGGTCGACACCATAGTGTTTTTGTGGATAGTGAATATGCTGCAAGCTTGGAATACAAGCAGTTTTGGACTGGCCTAGCTCATGGTGATCATCAGGTTCGAGAATTTAAAAGAATTGGGAAAAAAGGAAATGAAATTTGGATTGAAGGTTCCTACAACCCACTTTTAGATGCGAGCGGTAAGCCCTATAAGGTCGTTAAATTCGCTATTGATGTTACCAAGCGAAAACACGAGGAGCTAGCCAACAAGCGGCGGGCAGATTTGGCTAATGCGTTAAAGTTGTGCCAAGCAAATGTCATGATCGCAGATCATGACCTCAATATCGTATATCTTAATGATACGGTAAGGGAAATGTTACTCAGTAATGAGAAAGAAATACAAGAAGAGCTACCTTCTTTTACGGTAAATTCTTTAATTGGCGGGAATATTGATCAATTTCATGCTAAACCGGAGCATCAACGTAACCTGTTAAAAAATCTTAAAGAACCATTTAAAGCCGATATTAAAATCGGTAAATTAACGTTCTGTTTAATCGCGTCTCCGTGGTTTGACGAGGAAGGGAATCGATTGGGTTCGCTTGTAGAGTGGGAGGATAAAACGCAGAGGTTAGCGCAGGAAAATATACGAGCAGCCGAAGCCGCAGAAAATTTACGTATTCGTCAGGCGCTGGATGTCTGCGATACATCGGTGATGTTGACGGATTATGATATGAATATCATCTATATGAACGATGCTTCAAAGAACATGATGCAGAGGCGGGAAGATGAAATACGTAAGACGCTTCCGAGATTTTCCGTCGGAAAGTTAATTGGTATGTGTATTGACGATTTTCACGTTAAGCCTGAATTTCAACGAGGGCTATTAATGAATCTTAAAGCGCCCCATAAGGCTGATATTCAGCTTTCATCTTTAACCTTTGGTCTAGTTGCTACGCCTTTGTACGACGGTGATAGGAAACGGCTGGGAACCGTTGTTGAATGGAATGATAAAACGGATCGATTGGCAAAAGAGTTCGAAGAAAAATCCCTGGCGGAAGAGAATGCTCGAGTAAAGCAAGCACTGGATAATGTGTCGGCCAACGTTATGATCGCCGATAACGATGCGAATATTATATATTTGAACGATGCAGTCAAAGGCATGATGAAAAACGCGGAAATCGATATTCGGAAAGATCTGCCGAATTTTGACGCCTCTAAGCTAGACGGTCAAAGTATGGATGTGTTCCATAAAGATCCATCACATCAACGAAGACTTCTTTCGCAGCTTACCGCTACTTACCACGGAAAAGCAGAAGTAGGAGGCAGATCATTTACTGTTATCGCAAACCCTGTGTCGGTTGATGGAACGCGTATAGGTAGCGTTGTTGAATGGGCGGATATAACCGATGAAGTTGCCATCGAGCGAGAGATTGACTCTATTGTTGAATCGGCCAGCGCTGGTGATTTTAGTAAGCATATTTCTTTGGAGGGTAAGTCTGGCTTCTTCGCCAACTTGGGAAAAGGCCTCAACGAATTGATTGGCACTGTTGAAGTTGCTTTGAATGATGTTATACGAATGTTGGATTCTATGGCTAGAGGCGATTTGTCTGAACGTATTACGCGCGACTATGAAGGCGCGTTTAGAACCATGAAGAATGACGCCAATACCACGGCAGATAAGCTTACGGAAGTGATTACCAAAATTCGTACAGCATCTTCCGCGATCGGATCTGCCGCGAATGAACTTGCACAGGGTAATGCCGACCTCAGTCAACGAACGGAACAGCAAGCGTCTTCGCTAGAAGAAACGGCGTCCAGTATGGAGCAAATGACATCCACTGTTAAACAGAGTGCAGATAACGCCATTCGGGCTAGCAGCTTGGCAATGGAAGCTCAAACTAAAGCGCAAACAGGAGGCGATGTTGTGAGTCGCGCAGTGGGTTCCATGGAGGAGATTAATGATTCTAGCAAGAAGATTAGCGACATTATCGGTGTGATTGATGAGATTGCTTTTCAGACGAACTTATTGGCGTTGAATGCTGCAGTTGAAGCGGCTCGAGCGGGTGAGCAGGGTAGAGGCTTTGCGGTAGTGGCCGGAGAAGTAAGAAATCTGGCGCAACGGTCAGCCGGAGCAGCAAAAGAAATTAAAGACCTTATTCGCGATAGCGTTAACAAAGTGCAGGATGGGACAGCGCTGGTCAATGAATCTGGACAAACGCTTGCCGATATTGTTTCGTCTGTTGAAAGCGTAACTGCGATGATGAGAGAAATCGCCGATGCATCGAAAGAGCAAACTTCGGGAATCGAGCAGGTCAATACTGCCGTTTCACAAATGGATGAAATGACGCAACAAAACGCTGCGTTGGTTGAGCAAGCCTCTGCGGCGGGAGAGGCAATGGCGGAGCAAGCCAACTCACTAAACCAAGTAGTTGATTTTTTCTCAATTACATCTCACAGGGAAAAAACAGCGCTATCAAATCCCAATCAACGGCCTGGGGAGTCTACCCGGGAAGTACCCAGTCCGCAGTACGGTCAGTCGTCGGATGCTGATGATGAGTGGGAGGATTTTTAGATGTTTTTATATGATTGGTTATGCTTGAATATAATTGTTGGGGGAAATCGCTAGCTATGTCGGCGATCGAGGATTTTTCCGGTCGAGAGTTTCCGATGTCAGATCGGAACTTCGATAAGATTAAGGATGTTGCATATTCACTTACGGGAATAAGCTTATCGAACCATAAAAAAAATATGGTATACGGTCGACTGGCTCGACGTTTAAGGCGTTTGCAGTTGGGGAGCTTTGACCAGTACTGCAGTTTGATTTCGGAAAGTAAAAGCCATGAGCATGTAGAGTTTGTCAATGCTATTACTACAAACCTGACCTCTTTTTTTCGTGAAAATCATCACTTCGAATATTTAGTTGATACGCTCCTGCCTGAAGTTGTGAAACATAAAAAGGAGAAACGACTACGTGTCTGGTCCGCAGGTTGTTCTACAGGAGAAGAGCCCTATTCGATTGCTATGGTATTAAAATCGTATTCTGGTTTGAATAGTTGGGATGTGAAAGTGCTGGCAACGGATCTGGATTCAAATGTTGTCTCAAAGGGGAAACATGGTGTTTATCCTGTTGAGAGGGCAGAATCTATACCGCATAATTATCGTCGCTATTTATCTGTTAATAATGAAACAGAAAAAGTTAAAGTTAAAAAGGTGATTCAAGAAATGATCACATTTAAACAGCTTAATCTTTTGCATGCCTGGCCAATGAAAGGTCCATTCGACCTTATATTTTGTCGGAATGTCGTTATTTATTTTGACTCAGATACACAGCGGAATCTCTTTGATCGGTACGCGAATATCCTAGTCCCCGAGGGGCGCCTTTTTATTGGCCATTCTGAAAATTTGCATAATATTAGTGGTCGTTTTAGCTCGCTTGGAAAAACGATCTATCAACTTTCTTAAAACGATTAACTCACTATTCCCTGAGTGGGTGTGTGAGTTGGCAAAGGCGGAAATTGATTGAATCTACACAGCTCGTTTAAACCGCTTCCCTCGATAAAGGGGTTTGAGCATATAAACCGATACTGGGACAAACGCATGGGTGCACCTGCCGCCAAAATATTGCCAGGTGAGTGCTATGTCAGTAATAGCGGTGAAATGATCGTGACGGTCTTAGGTTCTTGTGTTGCTGCCTGTATTCGAGATTCGGCAATTGGTGTAGGTGGTATGAACCACTTTATGTTGCCAGTGAAAATAGGACAGAAAATGATATCGCGCCCGAGTGTTGTCAATGCGGAGCTTTGCTATGGCAACTGGGCAATGGAATATTTGATCAATGCTATTATAAAGCAAGGAGGAAGGCGAGATCGCATGGAAGTAAAAATATTTGGTGGTGGCCGGGTGTTAAGCAGTATGACAAATATGGATATCGGTGGGCGCAATGTTGAGTTCGTATTAGATTATTTGCAAAAAGATGGGTTGAACGTGGCCGCCCAGGATTTAGGCAGTGATTATCCTCGCAAGGTTCTATATTTTCCTGATACGGGCGCGGTTAAGCTGAAAAAATTGCGTACCCGAAATAACGATACTATTGAGCAAAGGGAGAAGGCGTATTTGGCTGCTATGGTGAAGAAACCTACTTCCGGTGCTGTAGAACTTTTTTAGACATCACCCGAATGCTTCATGACGATCAGCGAGTGGTTGGTAGAAGAAGATGATTGTTGTTTTGCGCTGCCTCTCAATATTAATCGGGAAAATATGGTAAGAGGTGGGGCTGAGGATGACGGCCAATAATTTTGGTATTCAGTTTACATTGCGGTGTTGCGGGTTAGGCTTAGGAATCGTAAACTTATTTAGATGTTTTCTCGTTAACTGTTAGTCATTGATGTAAAAAAATCTGGCTGAAATCATTAATGGAATTATGCGCCCGTGTCTAAAAGAACTGGAAAAATCAAAGTGCTAATTATTGATGACTCCGCATTAATACGTGCGCTGTTATCGGAAGTATTAAAATCGCACCCGGATATTGAAGTGGTAGGCGCCGCTTGTGATGCTTATGAAGCGCGAGAATTGATTAAACAAACTTCACCAGATGTTCTGACGCTTGATATCGAAATGCCTCGAATGAATGGCATAACATTCCTCAAAAATTTAATGCGTCTGCGTCCCATGCCTGTGGTGATGATATCAACGCTTACCCAGGAAGGTGCTCCTTCAACCCTTGAAGCGTTGGAGTTGGGCGCAATTGATTTTGTGGCTAAACCGAAAAATGAAGGTGGCGGCGCACTGGAGCGTTATCGCGATGTTATTCTCGAAAAAGTAATATGCGCGGCCAATGCCAATGTTCATACCTGTGCAGAACTGCGTGCGGTTGGCGGTTCAAAAATTGAAGTAGACAGCACCGCAAAGCTAAAGTACGGGTTTCTTTGTGCGATCGGCGCATCTACCGGAGGAACCGAAGCCATAAAAGAGGTTGTACGTGTATTGCCAGAATATTGCCCGCCAATTGTTGTCGCTCAGCATATTCCTGAAACCTTTAGCCGTTCCTTTGCCAAGCGTTTGAATGATGCCGCACGGGTTAATGTTTATGAAGCCGTGCATGGCCAGCCCATCGAACCCGGCAACGTATACATTGCGCCAGGTAATGCACATTTGCGTGTCGCTCTAAATGGCGGCGCCTACTATTGTGAGCTGGGGCAGGATGAGCATATTAATCGTCATAGACCATCGGTAGAAGCGTTGTTTGATTCTGTGCGTAATGCTGCAGGTAAGCGCAGTATGGGCGTTTTACTGACAGGTATGGGAGCTGACGGTGCCGAAGCACTGCTGCGTATGCGAGAGGCTGGCGCGTTTACTGTCGCTCAGGATAAGGCGTCCAGTGTTGTTTGGGGTATGCCGGGAGCCGCTGTGAAGTTGGAGGCGGCAGAAAAAGTATTGCCTCTGAACAAGGTGACCCGCTGTATTTTGAAGCAGGCATTTCGATAAACCTGTGAATTACTCAGCATGATTGAAAAATGAGCGATATACTTAGGAGAGGCGTTTTTTGCCGTTCGCTCTTCAGAAGAAGCGCAACAGGTGTGGTAAGATGCGCGCGATTTAAGTTGGTGATAATTCACCGTAAAGTGAACGAAATTACCTGTTGTTTAAATTATCGTCGAAGAACGTTCAAGCGAAGCTTGTTCTCTCGGCCATAGAGAAGAGACACATAACATGGCTATTAAGTCTGAAATTGCGGATAGCGGCAAGACACTTAAAATCGTGATCGAGGGTCGTTTCGATGCTTCGTCCTTGGATGACTTTCGTCGAGCCTATGAGGATGTAGATTCCCACTCGTTGGAAGCTTATTGTGTTGACCTGGGTGGCACAGTTCATCTGGATAGTTCGGCATTAGGAATGCTACTTGTACTAAGGGATTTTGCCGGCGGCGACAGCGCAAACATAACCATTAATAACTGCAGTCCTGAAGTTAAAAAAATATTCGCTATTTCCAGTTTTGAGCAATTATTTGAAATTCAGTAAACTTTGCACGTGCTGTTAAGAAAAATCGAAAGCGTGGTGTTGGTCAAAGAAAGTGGCGAGCGGTGCAAATCTATGCTTAAAACGAGGCCGCTTTGTGAATAGTAACGGTGAGCCAAGTCTCAATATTCTTATCGCGGAAGATTCTGCTCCCGATCGCTTGATTCTTGAGTCTATTATTATTCGCGCAGGACATACAGTAATAGCTGTTGCCGACGGATTGAAAGCCGTTGAAGCCTATAGTGAATGCCTGCCCGATCTCATTTTGCTCGATGTGCTTATGCCTAATATGGGTGGCATTGAAGCGGCGGTGCAAATACGCAAGCTCGCCGGAGATGAATTTGTTCCCATTATTTTTCTTACGTCATTGTCGGACGATGAATCTCTGGTTGAGTGTATCGAAGCCGGTGGTGATGATTTTCTGCCTAAGCCATATAACCCAGTTGTACTAACCTCCAAAATAAAAGCCTTCAGACGTGTGCGCGAGATGCACCAAACCTTGGCACAGCAAAAAGCTCTTATTGAAGTTCACAATCAGCATCTTATTCAGGAGCAGAGAGTCGCTAAACAAGTCTACGATAAAATTGCTCATTCGGGTTGTTTGGATCTAGACATCATTCACTCCTATATGTCTCCCCTGGCGGTTTTTAATGGTGACGTTTTGGTTGCCGAAATCAGCCCGAGTGGTAGTGTGCTTATGCTGTTGGGCGACTTTACCGGCCATGGATTACCGGCGGCCATTGGTTCCATGCCTTTAGCGACAACCTTTTATGGTATGGCGCGTAAAGGTTTTTCTATGGACGATATTCTTAAGGAAATAAACGCCAAGCTTCATGACATTTTGCCGATTGGATTTTTTTGCTGTGCGACGCTTATCGATATTAATTTCGATAAGCGTCGCATGCGAATATGGAATGGCGGTTTGCCAGAGAGCTTTTTATACCGTGCTCGCACCAACAGCTACGAAGTGCTGCAGTCTAAAAATTTACCGCTCGGCGTGTTGTCGGAAGAAAAATTTCGCGTAGAGAGTCACCGAATTCCGTTGGAATTTGGCGACCGTTTTTACATGTGGTCAGATGGCGTATTTGAAGCCCGCGATAAGTCGGGTGAGATGTTTGGAGAACCCCGGCTTCACAAACTGATGAGCAAGTATCGGGGGGAAAGTAAATTGTTCGATGAGATTTTGGCGCAGGTTCACAATCATATTGGTGAATCAGATAAGGACGATGATATTTCCCTTGTGGAAGTGTTAATTGAAGACTTCCCAATAAAACGGATTGAAGATCACGGTCACGCCCACCGGACGGGGCAGTTGGTTGACTGGTCTCTCTCGTTTGAAGTGAACGAAACCAGCTTAAAGAAGTTCGACCCTTTGCCCTTGCTTGTCAATATTACTGCGGAAGTACCGGGCTTAAAAGATCGAAGCACGACGCTGTACACGGTTCTTGCCGAGCTTTATGCTAATGCTTTGGAGCACGGTGTGCTCGGCCTTTCGTCAAAGTTAAAGCAGACTCCTCGAGGCTTTGCAGAATTTTATAAACTGAAGCATGTGCGTTTGAATGATCTGTCTGAAGGGTGGGTGAAAGTGCAGTTGAAACACACTGCTCACGAGTCTGGCGGTCTGCTCAATATTCGCGTAACCGATAGTGGGAAAGGGTTTATACCCAAAAAAGTTGTACAGGAAGACGTGCGCGATAATAAGCCGGATTACTATGGTAGAGGCATGTCGTTAATGGGCTCTATCTGTGAAAAATTAACTGTTCATCCGCCAGGAAACGATATCGAAGTCGATTTTCGTTGGCATCTGGATGATGGCCATGATTAGTAAAGAGGAAAAGAATGTCACAGAGTGAAGCCGATTTAGACATGGTAATGCTTGAGGGGTTAAAAAAGCTGTTGGCAGACAAATTTGATGAGTTGATAACCACATTCAACAGTGATTGTGCAGCTCGTATAGGTCGTATAGCTGATGCGCTGCCCGATCAAAATTTTACCGTTATTTGTCACGAAGCCCACGGAGTGAAAGGCAGTTGCCGTAATATGGGTGTCAATTCACTGGCTGAGTTGTGCGATAAGATGGAATCCAAGGCAAGAGTTCAAGATGGAAGCGATATGGAGCAACTTTTTGCCGCTATAGAGCAACAATTTGCCGCTGCTTCGAATCAGTTGAGTTCACTTCTCCCGTAATCCCTGCAACCCCTCCCGTTTTCCCTGCTGGCATAAGCCTTGCTCATAGTTATGCGTTAAGCCAACTACTACGAGATTAGGTAATGCAACCCATCTTAGATATCAAAGCCGCGGACCCTGTAAAAGTAAAAAGTGACGACAGCCACGCAAACCGGAGGGGCGGCCACAGCGATAAAGCTCAGGAGAGCTTTCGGAATACCTTCGCGCGCGAGGAAAAGCAACAGGCAGGCAAAAGCAGCCACCAGCGCGATCACAAATCACAAGCTACGGCTTCTGCCGAGAATACCAAAGCCGAGCAAAAGGCCGAGGCAAGCGCGCGCCCTCAGGGGAGCGACTCTGTTGGCGAGAGTTCACAGAAGATAAAAACTGAGCAGGCCACGGCAGAAACCGTCAAGGCCGAGGATACTTGTACTGTATTGCAGGGCACAGAGCTTAGGGTTCACCCGTTAAAGGGTAATGTCAACTCGGAGCTTAAACCGCTCGGGCTGGCAGCACAGAAGGCCGTGAAGGCTGTGGATGACGAAGTGGAGCTGATAGTTACTAGTCCGCTGGTGGCAGGTGTTGTTCCTCTCCAGCCTCAGATGGGCGCCGTTGTCGATGAATCCGCATTGAATCCGCAAACTGAAGATCCCACCATTTCATTTAGTGCCAGAGGATTGACGCTGCGGGAAAACCTTCGTGCATCGGACCCTAAGGGTGGATTAGCTGTGCTTTCTGATGGTGTAAAACCAGTGGCCGCAGATACGATACTCTCCCCTGAAGGGATCGCGAAGGCTCCGGGTGCGGTAACCTCTGAGCTTAGCCCCAAAGGCGCAGCGATTAACCCGATCGTTGATCAGGTTTCGCAAAACCTTATACGTGGCGAGCAGTCTATGTCAGTGAAATCCGATGCAGTATTCGAAGAGCTGTTTCACGCGGATAAGGTGGTGGCAGAAAATCGCAACGCTGCGGCCGCCGTCGCCACGCCGAATGCTCTACCCACCCCGCAGGACCAGAGCATAAGCCGCATGCAAATGCCGGTGTCTATCAGTTTTGGCAAGCCCCAATGGGCGGGAATGGTTGCCGAGCGGGCTGCAATGATGGCAGGACAGGCAATTCAGTCGGCTGAATTACAATTGGATCCACCAGAGCTAGGGCCGCTGCAGGTTCGCGTGCACGTTCAGAACGACCAGGTAAGCGTGAGCTTTGTATCCTCCCACGCCAATGTACGGGAAGCCCTGGATCTTAGCGCTTCCCGGTTACGGGAACTGTGTGATCAGCAGGGCATGACTCTGGTGGATGTGGATGTATCAGACCACTCCGCACAGCAGCAGCAGGCTGAGGCTGATCAGAATCAATCGGCAGAAGCCGCCGTAGCGGGCACTTCACTGACCGAGGGTGACGGCGAGCTTAAAACGGTACAGCTCAGCGTTAGTTCTGGAATTGATTACTACGCTTAAGCTAACCCTGCAGCTCCACAAGCCTGCTGAGCAGCGGGCTTATTCCTACACGCTACCCTTATTCTTCCAATCATAAAAAACTCAGCCAAAGACACAGTCAAGGTCTACATTTACCAATAGAGCGGTGACGGGAGCTTGGCATATCTCTTGCTCACTGGATAATTACCGGCGGAATAAGACGGAAGTTTGACATGGCTGATGAAGACGAAAATGGCAACGAGCAAAGCGAAGATGGCGCAGAAGGGGGAGGCAAAAAAAAGCTGATTCTTCTAATTGTGTTAGCGCTGATAATTGCTGGAATTTCTGTAGGTGGCACGTTGGCGGCGCTGAAATTTTTCGCCCCATCTCCGCAGGAGCTCGCAGATGGCAATACGGAAGAAGTAGAGCCTCCGCCAATACCTGCGATCTATTACCCCATTAAACCCGCGATTATTGTGAATTTTGATGTGAAAGGGCGGCAGCGATATTTACAGGCAGAGTTAACGCTGTTGATAAGAGATGACGATGTCGTTTCTGCGGTTGAGCTACATATGCCAAAAGTGCGTAATGGTTTGAACCTTCTTATAGGCGGTCAGTTGTACGAAGAGCTCCAGACTGCGGAAGGTAAAGAGCTGCTAAGACAGCAGTGTTTGCAAGAATTACAGAGAATTATGCAGGAAGAAATTGGCAAGCCCGGTGTAGAAATGGTGCTTTTTACCAATTTTGTCATGCAGTAATTACCAGGAGCAACTGTGCAAGATTTACTCTCGCAAGACGAAATTGACGCGCTCTTACATGGCGTTGATGACGGTGATATAGAAACAGAGGACGATCAGGATAACGGTGGAATCCGTAATTACGATCTAACAAGTCAGGATCGTATTGTTCGCGGGCGCATGCCCACCTTGGAAATGATCAACGAGCGTTTTGCCCGTTATACCCGCATCAGTATGTTTAACCTGCTGCGGCGCACTGCAGATGTTTCTGTGGGCGGTATTCAAATTCAAAAGTTTGGCGAATACGTTCATACGCTTTACGTACCTACCAGTCTAAATATGATCAAGTTTCGGCCTCTGCGCGGAACGGCATTGATTATTCTGGATGCAAAACTCGTTTTTAAGTTAGTCGACAATTTTTTTGGTGGCGATGGTCGTCACGCGAAAATTGAAGGCCGTGAATTCACTCCAACAGAGCTGCGCGTTGTGCAAATGGTGTTGGAACAGGTATTTGTCGATTTACGTGAAGCCTGGAAGGCCGTAAAAGTGATCGACTTTGAGTACATCAACTCCGAAGTCAACCCTTCCATGGCCAATATTGTAAGCCCGAGTGAAGTGGTTGTTGTGAGCACCTTTCATGTTGAGCTGGATGGCGGCGGCGGTGAACTGCATATCACTATGCCGTATTCCATGGTGGAACCCATTAGAGAAGTGCTCGATGCTGGACTGCAGTCCGATACCGACGAACGCGACGAGCGTTGGGTGCGAGCCTTGCGTGAAGATGTAATGGATGCGCGGGTTGATTTGGAGTGCGATGTTGTTCGCCGCGAAATCAGCCTGCGCGATATCGTGGATTTAAAAGAGGGCGACATTATCCCTATTAATATGCCGGAAGCACATATCGCTACCGCGAATGGTGTGCCTATGTTCAAAACACAATTCGGGCAGAGTCACGAAAATCTCGCATTAAAAATTCTGGATTTTGTGGCTCGACCCAAAGTCCCCGTAACAAGAGAAGAAGGAGACGGTCATGAGTGATGATGATGTCGATCAGGGCAGTATGGCTGACGAATGGGCTGCAGCGATGGAAGAGCAGGATGCTCCTGAGGATGAAGCGGAGACGATGGAACTGGACGAATTTGAAAGCGTCTCTACGGGGCAGGGCAATGGTAATCCGGATCTTGACGTTATTCTCGATATTCCCGTTAAAATCTCAATGGAAGTGGGGCGAACCTCAATTACCATTCGCAATTTGCTACAGCTAAACCAGGGTTCCGTTATTGAGTTGGATAGGCTCGCAGGAGAACCCCTGGATGTACTGGTGAATGGAACATTGATAGCTCACGGTGAAGTGGTTGTGGTGAACGAAAAATTTGGCATTCGAATGACCGATGTTATTAGTCCTTCGGAGCGCATTAAAAAGCTCAAGTAGGGACGCTCGCCATGGAGATAAACGACAGAAGCACACAGATTGTTTCGCCATCGAAAAAGCGCACCTTTGCTTGCTTGGTTGTTGTGTTTTTCATCAGCCTGAGCGCCACACCCTTTTGTTGGTCTTTGGACGAGGGAATAGCGGCAGAGGCTGGCGCCGTTGCACAAGCTGTGAAAGAGCCGATTGCAGACAAAGAAGTGATGGCACCTACTCGCGTGCTGGGCCAGGTGGCGTTTGGTCTTCTTTTTGTGACTATATTGATCTTTGCTATGGCGTGGCTGACCAAACGCTTGGGATACGGCAACTTTCAGGCGGGGGCGCACATGAAAGTACTGGCTAATCTCCCGTTGAGCGCCCGCGAAAAAGCTGTACTCATCGACGTAGAGGGTACTCGCCTGTTGTTGGGTGTGGCCCCGGGGCGGGTCAATTTAATACAAAAAATGGAGACGCCTCCTCATTACACAGGAGACGCTATGCAGGAAGATATCAACAAAAAAAATGTACAACCGCTGAAAAAGGGGCAGGAGTTTGCCCGTTATTTGAAGTCCATTCTCGATCAGGGAAGTAAGTCCTAATGCAGCGAAATGATGGTTTTTTACCGTTCAAACAGCTACACATAGCGATTTTTTTATGTCTAACTCTGTTGGTAAGTGTCTACCCTCAATTTGCAGCCGCCCAGGAAAATGGAGGCACGGCAGCGGCAGAAGCTATGCTTCAGAAGGGGGTGCAAGGCTTTAAGCCTATTCAAGGTCTACCAGCTGTTACGGTAAAAACGAATAACGATGGTAGTCAGGAATATACGGTAACGTTACAAATTCTGTTCTTAATGACAGCGCTGACATTTTTGCCAGCGATCCTTATGATGATGACATCCTTTACCCGTATCATTATCGTGTTTTCCATCTTGAGGCAGGCTCTCGGGTTGCAGCAGTCTCCTTCTAATCAGATTCTGATTGGGCTCTCGCTATTCCTTTCGTTTTTTATTATGTCGCCAGTACTTAATGAGGTTAATGAAAACGCATTGCAGCCCTATATTAACGAACAGATTTCCGCGAACCAGGCGCTGGAAAACACTAAAATTCCATTTCATGCCTTTATGTTGACAAATACACGTGAAACCGATCTTGATTTGTTTTTTCGTATCGGCCGATTAGAGCCCGTAGCATCAACGCACGAGGTGCCCTTTAGTGTGCTTTTGCCTGCTTTTGTGACATCTGAGCTGAAAACTGCGTTTCAGATCGGTTTTATTATTTTTATTCCCTTTTTGGTTATCGATATCGTGGTAGCCAGTGTGTTGATGGCCATGGGTATGATGATGCTGTCCCCGCTGATTATTTCTCTGCCGTTTAAAATTATGCTGTTTGTTCTAGTAGATGGTTGGGGGCTGATTATCGGCACGCTGGCCGCCAGTTTCGGAATCTAACACCCGCCGGGAGCGCATTATGACACCGGAAATTGCACTACAACTCTTTGGTGAGGCCTTCTATTTAACGGTATCCATGGTTGTTGTTATTGTTGGCCCTAGTTTGATGGTCGGATTAGTGGTAAGTACTTTTCAGGCCGCCACCCAAATTAATGAGCAAACGTTGAGCTTTCTTCCTCGCCTGCTGGTTACCTTGGCAACCATTATGATGACTGGCCCCTGGCTGGTTCAGCGCCTCAGTGATTTATTCACATCGTTAATGATGAAAATACCCGAGATAATTGGGTAATGGAACTTACAGAGGCGCAACTCTACGTCTTTATTCAGCAATACTTTTTACCCTTTGTACGCATTGGCGTAATGTTTATGGTCATGCCGGTAATCGGCTCTCGTATTGTCAATGCCAGAGTTCGTTTGGTGCTGGCGGTACTGGTTAGCATTTGCGTTGCGCCCTTTATACCGGCTATACCGCAAGTACCTTTGCTTAGTCTACAGGCCCTCGGATTTATTGTTCAGGAGGTGTTGGTTGGCGTGGTCGTTGGCTTCAGTTTTCAAATATTTTTTCAAATGTTTGTATTGTGCGGGCAATATATGGCCATGAAAATGGGCCTTGGTTTCGCCTCTATGAACGATCCCACCAACGGTGTACAAACTACCGTTGTTTCCCAATTTTTCTTAATGTTGACAACACTAATTTTTGTCTCCGTCGATGGGCACTTAGTTTTAATCTCTTTAATTGTAGAAAGCTTTCAAACACTGCAGCCGGGTCATTTCTATTTGCAGCCCAGTGTTTTTATGCAGATAGTCAACCTCGCTAGTTGGATGTTTGCATCAGCGCTTGTACTGGCGTTGCCGGTACTAACATCGCTACTATTTGTGAATATGGCATTTGGTGTTATGAGCCGTGCAGCTCCGCAGCTAAATATTTTTGCGGTGGGTTTTCCGTTTACGCTAATGTGCGGCTTGTTGTTGATTTGGGTGGGGTTGTCGAATTTTATCGATATCTTCAATAACACCATGGTGTTTGGGTTCGACGCGGTTAGTCGAATGCTTAAACTCTAACGGGGCGGGTGGACCGATAGCGATGGCAGACGACGATAGCTCGCAGGAAAAAACGGAAGAAGCAACGCCGAAAAAGCTGGATAAAGCTCGGGAAGAGGGGCAGGTTCCCCGGTCGAAGGAATTAACAACAACGGCTGTTTTGTTAGCAGGTACTCTGGGCCTAGTGTTTTTTGGCAGTTTGCTTGCAGGCAAAATGATGACCATTATTCGCATGAATTTCCAGATGAGTCGAGAATCTATATTCGATACAGAATTTATGTTTGCCCAGCTGGGCGCGTCCTTTTGGCAGGCTTTTCTGGGCTTGATCCCATTTTTTTCTATCGTTCTTGTCGCTGCGATTGCCGGGCCGGTTGCTTTGGGCGGTTGGTTGTTTAGTACGAAATCCCTAGCGCCGAAACTCGATCGTATGGACCCTATAAAGGGGCTGGGACGGATGTTTTCCGCCAAGTCACTGATCGAGCTGGTAAAGGCAATCGGTAAAATATTGGTGGTTGTAGGGGTTGCTTTTGTGTTGTTAAAGTCGATGCAGGACGCGCTCCTAGGCTTGGCAAATGAGGGTATAGAGCAGGGCATTATTCACTCGGTTACGCTGAGCTTATGGGCTGCAGTTTTTCTTTCCTCCGCCACCATTATTATTGCGATGGTGGATATTCCCTTTCAGATATGGGATCACGCCAAAAAGTTGAAAATGTCCCGGCAGGACATTAAAGACGAGATGAAAGATTCCGAAGGAAAGCCTGAGGTGAAAGGGAAGATTCGGCAAATGCAGCAGCAGATTGCCCAATCGAGAATGATGGCTTCTGTACCCGATGCAGATGTAGTGATTACCAACCCAACGCACTATTCCATTGCGCTTAAATATAACCCAGAGACAATGCAAACCCCCATATTGTTGGCGAAGGGAGTTGACTTTATGGCCTTGAAAATTCGTGAAGTCGCAAAAGAAAAGAAAATCGAATTTGTAGAGGCGCCATTGTTAGCGCGAGCTATCTACAACACAACGGACTTGGATGAGGAAATACCGGCGGGTTTATACGTGGCTGTTGCCCAAGTATTGGCATACATTTTTCAGCTGCGCGAGTTCAGAAAAGGACAGGGGGAAAGGCCGCAACATCCCCGTAAAATAGATGTTCCCAAAGATATGAGCCACTACTAAAAGTGGAGGAACTTAAAGCGGCGAGTAATCATGCTATTGTTTTTTAGCGGCTTTCGCCGCTTATAGCCCCGCCTGGTAGCTGCGCAACACATTGAGTTTGTGTCCATAACGATCATATTCGGCCTGGCTCACAGAGTGCTTCTGGGCCAGCGTTACGGAGCTTATACTTTTTTCGTACTCACCCAACTGATGGTAAGCAAAAGCCATAGCCAAATAAAACTTAGGCTCATCTTCTTTGATATGTACGGCTTTTCTCAGTAAACGAACGGCATGCTTGTAGTTGCCCATAGACATATCGGAACCTGCGAGTTTCTCCAGGTAATACGGGTTTGTCTTGCTGTAGCCTTCGACTTTTTTCGCCAGCTTTTCAGCCTTAGCCATCTGACCTGTTTGCTGATAGAGAATGTAGATATTGTTGATAATCGAGGGGTTGCGCTTGTCGTACTTAAGTCCTTTTTCATAGGCATCTTGAGCCAGCTTCAGGTGCCCGCTAATTTTGTATGCAACGCCGAGGTTAGACCATACAGAGCCGACTTTTCTATAGGTTTTTGTGGATTTATGCATATAGGCAATGGCTGTTGCGTAATCCTTTTTCTCCATGTATTCCATGCCGATATTGTTGTAGTACTCGGCCAGTGCCTGATGTTCTGATATGCGCTCGGATTTTAGTAATTTTGTTCGAATGGCTGAGTACGCGTCAGCAAATTCAACAATAACCGTATTATTGGGGATCGAGACCTTGACATTGATATGTCCGGGAACAACATAAAAGTCCTTCCTGTCTAGCCAGTCCCGCGGGACATCCACAATTTGAAATTGCGCATTCAAACCCACATAGCGGGCGGCTGCTAAATATAAGCTGGCGTGAGAGAGGCAGTTACCTGTGCCTGCGTTATACGCTTGCTGGGCTGTCAGCGTCTTACCGTAGTTATAAGTAATGCCCAGGTACATGGGGTGGAACAGCAGGCGGTGAAGTTGACGAGCTTTTTCACTTTTGCTGTGAATGGGCCTGATCTCTAAATCCAGAATTTGTTTTATTTCATCATCGATCGCGAGTAAATCAACGTCCTCAATTTTTGGTAGGGTTGAAAGATCGAGAGATTGGTTGGGGATTGGTGAGGGTACGGCCGTTAGTTGCTGGTAAAGGTTGTCCGGATTCGGTTCTGTGACTGAAATAATATCATTCGTAGCGAGTACAGTCGGAACCGCAAAGAACGCTAGGGCCAGTATAAGGCTAAAAGTGGCGCAACGGTAAACGGATGTATTGATCATGGCAGGCCTCATTTTGATGATAATTGCACTACCCCAACAGCTAAATAATAGCACCCTTTGGCTGCGAATTGTTACAAATATACGACAGAGTTGTGACGTGTATTTAGCCTGTAATGGACGAGGGATAAACTGTTTGATCTGCCATTTCCAAACCGGAACGGTTCTTGCCATTAGCCTTGGTACGTAAGCTAAACGACAGAATTCCGACGCATTGGATCTTTATGGCAGAGCCCTTTTTTTCACATCTTAAGTCCTTACCCGGAAGCGTTACGGGCCAGGGTACAGTCGATAATTTGCGAAGTATTGGCCGTGGAAATCTAAGCGTACCCATTTTGCTGTTAATGCTGCTGGGGATGATGACCCTGCCATTGCCGGCTTTTCTACTCGATGTGTTTTTCTCGTTCAATATCGCGCTTTCCATTGTGGTTCTGCTTGTGGCGGTATATAGCCTCAGGCCTCTGGATTTTGCCGTTTTCCCCACCATCGTATTGATCGCCACCCTGTTGCGGTTGGCTTTGAATGTGGCCTCCACCCGCGTGGTATTGCTGGAGGGGCATAAAGGTGGGGATGCTGCAGGTAAAGTGATTCAGTCTTTTGGTGAAGTGGTTATTGGTGGTAACTACGCCGTTGGTTTGGTGGTCTTTATCATCCTGATCATTATCAACTTTGTTGTGGTTACCAAAGGTGCCGGGCGTGTTTCTGAGGTGAGCGCGCGCTTTACTCTCGACGCCATGCCCGGTAAGCAAATGGCTATCGATGCGGACTTGAATGCGGGCGTTATCGATCAGGATGAGGCGCGCACCCGCCGAGCCGATGTGGCTGCGGAAGCGGATTTTTATGGTGCGATGGACGGTGCCAGTAAATTTGTTCGTGGTGATTCCGTCGCAGGTATTTTAATCCTCATTATTAACATCATCGGTGGTCTGATAGTGGGTGTGGCTCAGCATTCTTTGGAGTTTCAGGATGCACTGCAAAAATACGTCCTGCTAACTATTGGTGATGGTCTTGTCGCACAAATTCCTTCACTGCTACTGTCCACTGCCGCCGCCATAATGGTGACACGGGTTAACAGCTCGGAGGATATGAATCGACAGGTGCTGTCGCAAATGTTTGCGTCTCCCAAGGCTATGGCCGTCACCGCCTGTATTCTATTTATTATGGGTGCCATACCCGGAATGCCCCACGTTGCGTTTATTAGTCTCGCGGCGATTTGTGGCGCTATTGCTTATTATATTCACTTCAAACAACAGCAAATCGAGGTGGTGGAAGAGGGCGGGTTTCAGCACGGCGCACCGGGAGCTATGCCGAACCGAGGAGATCTTCCTCCAACAATTTCTGGGCCCGCAGGCCTACCATCACCAGCAGGTTCAGTCTTAACCGAAGAGCCTACTGAGGTTAGCTGGGACGATGTTACACCCGTCGACATTATCGGTCTGGAAGTGGGGTACCGGCTGATCCCCTTGGTTGATAAAACGCAAAACGGCGAGCTGCTTGGGCGTATAAAGGGTGTGCGAAAAAAGCTTTCTCAAGATTTGGGTTTTCTGATTCCCGCAGTTCATATTCGCGATAATCTGGACCTGATGCCCAGTGCCTATCGCATCACTTTAATGGGCGTAAGTGTCGGCGAAGGTGAGGTCTATCCAGATCGCTCCCTGGCAATTAACCCAGGGCAAGTTTTTGGTAAGTTGGAAGGAACCGTTACCCAGGATCCGGCCTTTGGGTTGGAGGCGGTATGGATCGATGAAAGCCAGAAAGATAAGGCGCAAACCTTAGGTTACACCGTGGTAGATGCAAGTACCGTAGCTGCCACTCATCTTAATCAAATCATTCAAAGCCATACCCACGAACTGATCGGCCACGAGGATGTACAGAAGTGGCTGGATCTACTAGCAGATAAATCACCTAAGTTGGTTGAAGAGCTGGTTCCCAATACGATATCCATCAACCAGTTGTTAAAAGTACTGCAAACATTGTTACGTGAACAGGTGCCCGTTCGGGATATGCGAACCATTGCAGAAGCGTTGGCGGCGCACGGCAGTAAAAATCACGATACCGCCTCGCTCACCGCCATTGCTCGTGCATCACTGGCGCGTCAAATCGTCCAAGGTATTGTCGGTGCCGATCTTGAACTCCCCGTGATCACCTTTGATCCAGCCCTGGAACAATTGTTGCTACAGTCGGTACTACAGGCACAAAAAACTGGCGCCGATGAAGGGGCGCTACTGGAACCACAGTTGGCCGAACGTATGAACAATGCCCTGGTAGCCGCAGCGCGAAAACAGGAAAGCGGCGGAAAATCTATTGTGCTGTTAGTTGCGGCTCCCATACGTTCAATGATGGCCCAGTTTGTTCGATTTAATATTCCCGATATGCGTGTGCTGGCCTACAACGAAGTGCCGGATAACAAGCAAATCACCATAGACGTCAGTGTTGGCGGCGAAGTACTAAGCGGTTAAACCCCTAAGGTTTAACCCAGCAGGAGAGACACCATGCAAGCTACAGGCAATAATCTGGTTAAGCGATTTGTTGCGCCCACCATGCGCAGGGCATTGGATCTTGTGCGAGAAGAGATGGGGGCAGAGGCCGTTATACTTTCCAGCCAAAAAGTTGCCGGAGGCGTGGAAGTTGTCACCTCCATGGAGCCGGATTTACCCACACGGGGTATCGATGTGCGACGGGAATTTGGCAGTCACTTCGATGCTGATCTGGATCGGGCGATGGAAAGTGATTCGGCCTGGCATGCTCAAGCCGAAGTAGATCGTGCCGCTGCGCAGTATTCCGGTCGCGTTGAATCGAACGAGCCTAACCAGGCCCCTATCGGTCGTGGCGCAAAAATTGCCCAGGAAATTGAGCGTGCTCGTGAGCGTATGCTGGATGCGAAACGTCGCGCTAAAGAAAGCGAAAGACCTATTAGCGAGCTGCCCACGCCTCAGCGCTATGCCGAGCCTGCAAGCGTACAGCCGCAGCCAGAAATGCGGCCGCGACCTGTAGCCGCAGCGCGTGCAGCAGTCCAGCCAGTAGAAAATAGTGGTTCTGAACAGGATGAACGTTTGGAAACCCTGCAGAGCGAACTGGCGGATATGCGTATGATTCTGGAGCAGCAGCTGTGGAGAATGACACAACGCGAGCAGCCTTTGGAAATACCTTCACAAATTAAATTACCCGCGGGGTTCACTGTTTTACACGAGCATATGAATCGCTTGGGAATACCCGAAAGTCTGGGCCAGCGGTTGATACAAGAGTGCGGGCATCACAGCAAAGTGAGTAAAGCTTGGCGTGACTGTATGGCGCGGTTGGCCAAAGATATTCCTGTTGCTGGCGGCGATATTATCCAGCAGGGTGGAATTTTCGCCTTCGTCGGGCAGACCGGTGTGGGTAAAACCACCACCATCGCCAAGCTAGCCGCACGCTACGTGCTTGAACACGGGCCGGGGAAAGTGGCACTGGTAACAACCGATACCTACCGGGTGGGAGCTTACGATCAGCTGCGTTCGCTGGGTCGGATCCTGAACGTTCCTGTACGCGCTGTGGACGGAGAAAACAGTCTTGTCACCATTCTCTCCTCCTTGCGCCAGTTCCCTTTGATTCTGGTCGATACCGCAGGCTTTCGCCATGGAGACCCTATGCTCAAGGATCAGCTGCGCAAGCTAGATACCTGTGCAGCTATTAAGCGAGTGCTGGTTATGGCGTGCAACAGTCAGGTTCAAACCATGAAGGCCTCTACCCACGCCTATAACTCGCAGCATGGTGTTGATGCCTGCGTTCTTACCAAGCTTGATGAGTCGGCGAGCCTGGGTGAAGCCATCAGTGTTGTACTGGAGCGACAACTTCCTGTCGCCTATACCACCGATGGACAGGAAATCCCCAAAGACATCCGCTGTGCCAGTGGTCATCAATTAGTCGCTGCGGCCGTTGGATTGTTAAAAACGACTACAGAACAACCAATTTCCGCTTTTAATGGAGGTTAATCGGTGCAAGGGCTGCAGCGTGAAAAACGTCATCTATACTTGGTGGAGCCAAGTTCTAAACGAGTAAACAACCGTATGAGTGCTAACCGACCAATTAAAGTAATTGCTGTTACCGGCGGCAAGGGTGGTGTAGGCAAAACCAATATGTCGGTTAACCTCAGCGTTGCGTTGGCCGAGCTAAACCGCCGGGTTGTGTTAATGGATGCCGATCTAGGATTGGCCAATGTTGACGTATTGCTGGGGTTACAGGCTCGCTACACCATTGCCGATGTGCTCGATGGCAGTAAAACGCTAAGAGACGTTTTATTAAACGGTCCCGGCGGTGTAAAAGTTGTACCGGCGTCTTCAGGTGTGCAGCAAATGACGGCGCTGTCACCGCAAGAACATGCGGCATTGATCTACGCGTTTAATGAATTGAGCGAACAGATGGATGTTTTGGTAATTGATACCGCCGCCGGTATTTCCGATACCGTTGTGAGTTTCGTACGTGCTGCGCAAGAGGCCATCATTGTTGTTTGCGACGAGCCATCGTCCATTACCGATGCCTATGCACTTATCAAGATCCTCAATGTTGATCACGGTGTTTTTCGTTTTCGCGTAATTGCCAATATGACCCGCAGCAACCAGGAAGGCATTAACTTATTTAATAAGTTAAATGCTGTTTGTGAGCGATTTTTAGATGCTTCGCTGCAATACCTTGGAAATGTGCCTTTCGACGAAAACGTTCGCAAAGCGGTACAGAAACGCCAACCACTTATTCAGTTTGCCCCACGATCGAAAGCAGCGAATGCCGTGCGGGCAATGGCTCAAAAAATAGACCAGTGGCCGGTGCAAGCCAGCGCACGAGGCCATTTGGAATTCTTTTTGGAGCGCTTACTTACCGCTGATGTCAGTGGGTATTAGGAACGTTTCCCAATGGTAAGCCCCAGTGGTCGCCCACCCCTAACAGAAATTTCACATTATTATTTGCGTATGTTTTATGTCAGTTACCGCGGTAGATAATTTAATGGTATATGAGCAAACGCAGGAAGCGGTACCCCAAATCAAGGTCGAAGATTATTTGCACTTGGTCAGCCGTATTGCGTACCACATCATGGCTCGCATGCCTTCCAGTGTTCAGGTGGATGACCTTATTCAGGCTGGAATGGTGGGGCTGCTGGAGGCGTCACAAAAATACGACGCTACTAAAGGCGCAAGTTTTGAAACCTATGCGGGAATTCGTATTCGCGGGGCCATCGTTGATGAAATGCGCCGGGGCGACTGGGCGCCACGCTCCGTGCACCGAAATACACGACGGGTATCCGAGGCAATAACCAGGCTGGAATCGCGCTTGGGGCGCGATGCCAAAGATGGCGAAATTGCACAAGAATTAGACATGTCGCTTGATGAGTACCACAGCATTCTGCGCGACAGTACCTCCACACGCTTATTCAGTTTGGAAGAAACTTACGAAGACGACGAGTCTCGCCTCAGCCAGCCAGAGCTAAGTGAAGCTCTTCTGGGGCCGGCAGAGGGCGCGCAGCGCGGAGCACTTCAGGCGGCGCTGGCAAAGGCGATACGAGATTTACCTGAGCGAGAGCAGCTTGTGCTATCACTCTATTATGATCAAGAGCTAAATCTTAAAGAGATAGGTCAGGTCTTGGGGGTGTCAGAATCAAGGGTGAGCCAGATACATAGTCAGGCGGCGTTGCGATTGCGTTCCAGGCTTACAGATTGGCACCGGAATGATTAAAGTGTGAGATCAAGGTATTGCCAAAAATATGTCACTTAAACTGGCCGACTTGTAATCTACGACTAAACTTAACCAGAGATTCTAAAAATTACTATGGCATCAAAGCTATTGGAACATACGATAACTAGCAGATTGCCAAGAAACACATTTGGGTAACGGAGGTTGAATTGGACAAAAACATGAAAATCCTGATTGTTGACGACTTTTCGACAATGAGGCGCATCATCAAAAATTTACTTCGCGACCTTGGGTTTACTAACACCCAGGAAGCTGATGACGGTACAACGGCATTGCCAATGCTGCGCAGTGGCGATTTTGATTTTTTAGTTACCGACTGGAATATGCCAGGAATGACCGGTATCGACCTGCTCAAAGAAGTCAGGGCTGATGCGAAGCTGGTGAGCCTACCAGTGCTAATGGTTACGGCAGAAGCCAAACGGGATCAAATTATTGAAGCCGCCCAGGCTGGCGTAAACGGTTACGTTGTTAAACCGTTTACAGCACAGGTATTAAAAGAAAAAATCGATAAGATTTTTGAGCGCGTAGAGGGCTAGCAGCCAGGCGGATCAGTCAATGGATATAAATGAACATTCCCACAATGAGGAATTTTTGTCGCAGTTAGAGGAATGCTCTACTCGCCTTGTGGAGAAGCTCCAAAGCGACAACTACGGTGAAGCTTCCGCGCTTATACACGGGTTAGTTGAAGCCAGAGATAAACATATTTTTACCAGTGTCGGCCAGCTCACCCGGGCGCTGCATAATGCAATCGTTAACTTCAATGTTGATGCCGATTTAGAAGCCGAGCCTCCCGAAATCAATCAATCGGAAATTCGGGATGCCTCCAGTCGACTTAACTACGTTATTAGAATGACGCAGGAAGCGGCTGATAAAACGATGGATAAAGTTGAAGCTGTTGCCCCTATCGCGATGAATCTAGGGCAGGAAGCAACGCGTTTACGCGATGAATGGCACCGTTTAAAGCGTCGGGAAATTTCCAAGGAAGAATTTAAAGAACTGTATAACCAGATGGGCGATTTTCTTGACCAAATGGAAGAAGGTACTGTGCAGCTAAACAAATCCCTGCAGGATATTATTCTGGAGCAGGGCTTCCAGGATCTGACCGGGCAGGTATTAAAAAAGGTGATTAGTCTGGTCACCGATGTAGAAGATGAGCTGGTTAATTTGATGCGTATTGCCGGTCAGGTGGAGCAGGTTACCGGCATGGCGAGCGAAGGGAGTGATAAACAAAGTCTCCCAGAAAAGAACAATAGTGTAGCCGAAGGGCCACAAATTCATGCAGACAGACGCGATGATGTGGTTTCGGGGCAGGACGATGTAGATGACCTGTTATCGAGTTTGGGGTTTTAGGTCCATCATTGGAATCTAAACGTGTGTAATAGACAGTTAACCGGTCGGAAATGACCGCCGGTTTAAAGGAGCATTGAATGGCATTTGGCGAAGATGAAGATATCCTACAGGACTTCCTTGTCGAAGCTGGAGAAATAATCGAGCTGCTATCTGAACAGTTAGTAGACCTTGAGCAGAAGCCTGACGACCGGGATTTGCTCAATGCCATTTTTCGCGGTTTTCACACGGTAAAGGGTGGGGCGGGTTTTCTGCAGTTAAATTCGATGGTGGATTGCTGCCATGTAACTGAAAATTTATTCGATATTTTGCGCAACGGCCAGCGGGAAGTGACCCCAGAGCTGATGGATGTTGTACTCCAGGCTTTGGATGCGGTAAATGCTCAGTTTGCTCAGGTGTCTGCTCGGGAAACTCCCGAGCCCGCAGATCCACTGCTGATTAATGCTCTTGAAAGGCTTGTCTCCGGTGAAGATCTTGCTGTGGTCGAGCCGACTCCAGCGGTAGAGGATCGTGCGGAGCCGGTCGCGAGTGGAAGCGGTGATATCGACATCACCGATGATGAATTTGAAGGTTTTCTCGATGCGATCACCGGCGAGACTAAAGAAACGAAGCCGGCATCCGCGCCGGTAGCATCTTCCGGTTCTGAAGAAATTTCTGAAGATGAATTTGAAGCATTATTGGATCAGCTGCACGGTAGCGGTAAAGGCCCCTCTGGTGACTCTCCTGTGTTGCCGACACCCGTCACGAGGGGAAAATTGGATAGCGATGAAATATCGCCGGATGAGTTTGAAAGCCTACTAGACCAGCTGCACGGTTCGGGGAAAGCGCCGGGGAAACAGCCCAGCCCAACAACGCCTGAGTTGATCAACGATGACGAGTTCGAAGATCTTCTCGACCAATTACACGGTAAGGGCAAAGGGCCTACGGTTCCTGAGTCTTCTGCAGCCGCTCCAACGCAAAAAACGCAGGAGTCAGCCCATACGCCGAAGCCTGCCGAGAAGGCAAAACCTGCCGTTAAGGCAGTACCTGCAGCTGCGAAAGCACCCGTCCGAGCAGCGGCACCAAAAACCCGTGAAGCTTCAGGGCAGGCTGCCCCCAGTGCTGAAACGACCGTAAGGGTCGATACTCAGCGGCTCGACGATATTATGAATATGGTCGGCGAACTGGTCTTGGTACGTAATCGCTTGGTACGTCTGGGGCTGGAATCTGCTGATGAGTCCATGCAGAAAGCCGTGGCCAACCTGGATGTTGTAACAGCCGATCTACAGACCTCGGTTATGAAAACACGCATGCAGCCGATCAAAAAGGTGTTTGGCCGTTTTCCACGAGTGGTGCGAGATCTTGCGCGTAATCTGAAAAAAGAAATTGGTCTTGATCTGGAAGGAGAAGAGACCGATCTGGATAAAAACTTGGTGGAAGCACTAGCTGATCCGCTGGTTCACCTAGTGAGAAACTCTGTTGACCATGGAATTGAATTGCCCGCAGTACGTGAAGCAAAAGGCAAATCGCGAGTCGGAAAAGTTATTTTGGCAGCAGAGCAGGAGGGCGATCATATTATGCTCTCTATTTCTGATGATGGCGGTGGAATGGATCCCGATATGCTGCGTGAAAAAGCCGTTGAGAAAGGATTATACGATGCGGATGCCGCTGCTCGACTTAGCGATAGCGAAGCGTTTAATCTGATATTTGCACCGGGATTTTCTACCAAAAAAGAAATTTCCGATGTCTCGGGTCGTGGTGTGGGTATGGATGTGGTGAAAACCAAAATCACCCAGCTAAACGGCTCTATAGAAATTGATTCGAAAATTGATCGGGGCACCTGCATTCGTATCAAGGTGCCTTTAACTCTTGCGATTATGCCAACCTTAATGATTATGCTTGGCCGACAAACATTTGCTTTACCGCTAGTAAGTGTGAATGAAATTTTTCATATGGATCTCACCAAGAGCCATATCGTCGATGGACAGGAATGTATCACCATTCGCGATAAGGCCATTCCCATTTTCCATTTAAAACGCTGGTTAGTGAAAAATAATACGTCAGTTGGATTGCCAGAAGAAGGACATGTTGTCATCGTCTCTGTGGGTACAAAGCGGGTAGGCTTTGTTGTAGATGCGCTGATTGGTCAAGAAGAAGTGGTTATTAAACCATTGGGGAAAATGTTGCACGGAACCCCCGGAATGGCCGGTGCAACCATTACTGGTGATGGAACAATAGCGCTTATTCTCGATGTACCGAGCATGCTTAAACGCTATGCGGGCAATGCCTGAGTCAATCGAAATGCAGAGGAGGACTCGTGCCATATAAGGTTTTAGTTGTCGATGATTCCAGCTTCTTTCAGCACCGCTTGAAAGAAATTATTAATGAATGCCCCGAACTTAAGGTTGTTGGTATAGCGGCTAATGGGCAGGAAGCGATTGAAAAAGCCGCCAGTCTGCAGCCCGATATCATCTCCATGGATTACGAAATGCCGTTACTCGATGGTGTTTCTGCTGTGCGCGCTATTATGGCCGAGCGTCCGGTACCCATTGTTATGTTCTCCTCTATGACCTATGAAGGCGCAAATATTACTCTGGAAGCGCTGGATGCTGGTGCCGTTGACTTTATTCCGAAAAATTTTGCGGAAGTGTCAAAAAATTCGGATTTACTCAAGCGCAGGTTACACGAAAAACTTATCACGTTTGCGAGTCAGGCAAACATTGCACCAGTCCGCTCTACCGATGAGCTAGCCGCCGAAGCAAACGTTCGCTCCCAGCGGGCAAGAGAAAAAACGGCTGCGTTAAGGGAGCGAATAGCCAGCAGAACTGCACCAACAGAAAAATCAGCAGCGCAACCGCACCGCCCTCGCTCAGAAAAACGAAACCTTAAAGGCAAAGTAAAGTTAGTTGTTATTGGGGCTTCAACCGGAGGGCCGGTCGCTCTCTCCGATATTATTACTCAATTACCAGCAAATTTTCCCGCCGCCCTTTTGGTGGTACAGCATATGCCAGAGAATTTTACTAAAGCGTTTGCCGAACGTTTGAACAGATTATCGGCAGTGACAGTGAAAGAAGCACAAAGTGGCGATAAGTTAGCCCCCGGCAGTGTTTTGATCGCTCCTGGTGGAATGCAAATGATGCTAGATCGCACAGGGAGCGCTATAAAAATTATTGCGGGTGATGATCGAGTTAATTACAAGCCCTGTGTCGATATTACCTTTGCTTCGATTGCTAATTTTTATCATGAGAAGGTGCTGGCAATCGTATTGACTGGTATGGGCTCCGATGGTTGTGATGGTGCGCGAATATTAAAAGACAAGGGGGCTGTCCTTTGGTCGCAGGATCAGGCGTCCTCTATTGTTTACGGTATGCCTGCGGCGGTTGCTAAAGCCAATTTGTCAGACGAGGTTCTGTCTTTGGGAGAATTCTCTTCTCGCTTAATCAGTGATTTGTAGCGGGAGGCTCGATGGATTTTCTTAGTGTCCTCGGCGTTATTATCGGGTTTGCTGCACTTCTCGGCGGAAACTTCCTGGAAGGCGGCTCATGGAACTCTCTTGCAAATGGTCCTGCAGCGATTATTGTCGTGGGCGGCACATTCGGAGCCGCTATACTGCAAACCCCGTTCAATGGTTTACGCAGGGCAATGTCTCTGTTTAAATGGATCTTCAAACCTCCTCGCCAAAAATTTCAGCTGGGCATAAAGCGTGTAGTTGGCTGGGCCAGATCTGCCCGTAAAGAGGGCCTCTTGGGCCTGGAAAATATTGCCGAGCGCGAAAGCGATGCCTTCTCCAAAAAGGGTTTACGTTTATTGGTCGATGGCAGCGAGCCAGATGTCATTCGCCATGTTTTGGAAACTGATCTGATTGTGGCTGAGCAGCGTGATCACGATGCCGTTCAGTTTTATGAAAGTATGGGCGGCTATGCACCGACTATAGGTATTATTGGTGCTGTCATGGGTTTGATTCACGTGATGCAGCATTTGGCTGACCCTGCAGAATTAGGGCCAGGTATCGCCGTTGCCTTTGTGGCAACGATTTACGGCGTTGCTTTTGCCAACTTATTATTATTACCGATCGCCAACAAATTAAAATCCTGCATTAAAGAACAGTCTCAGTTTCGTGAGCTGCTGATAGAAGGCATTATTGCTATTGCCGACGGCGAAAACCCAAAAGCGATCGAAATGAAACTAAGTGGATACCTCCACTAGCGTGGTCGCTTCGGAACGTGCCATGAGACGACGCAACCCTATAGAAACCAAAATTAACCACGAACGCTGGTTGGTCTCCTATTCCGATTTTGTTACGCTGCTGTTCGCATTTTTTGTGGTGATGTACTCCGTATCACAGGTCAACGAGAATAAATACCGTATATTGTCCAGCACGCTTCAGTCTGCTTTTTCTTCGCAGGCGGGTCAGCCGGTAGATGCCCAGCAGCAAACCGAGCTGGTGTCACTGGATAGCCTGGAAGCGGAACTGGAAACCTTGTTAGAAAAGATGATTATTGACGGCTCGGTGTCTGTTTGGGGAAATGAAGACTGGGTCGAGCTGGAGATTAACGCCAACTTGCTGTTCAATTCGGGCAGTGCAGACCCAAGCGCTGAAGCTAAGCAGATATTTGCCGATGTCGCTGACGTACTTGCCCCATTTCAAAATGCCGTAGCGGTTAGCGGCCACACGGATAACATTCCCATACGAACCGAGCGCTACCAAAGTAATTGGCAGTTGTCTTCCGCGCGAGCCGTTGCGATAGTCAATTTATTGGCATACACCGGTGTTGACCCGACGCGCTTATCGGCTACTGGCTATGGTGAATATCAACCGGTTGATGACAACTCAACTGCACAGGGGCGTGCGAAAAATAGACGGGTGGTATTGCGCGTTGCGCGCAGCAAGGCAGAAACACCTCGGGAAGGCGCGGCGCGTGTGATGGCTGAATCCGGCGAAGCGATATTGCCGGATATGGAAGAGCAGGTGCAGCCGTTAGCTCCTGATGCAATGGAAGAACCGCAAGGAGGGCTTCAGGAAAACGTTATCGAGCCGATAAAACTCCCTAACGGAGGCTTGTTATTCACCAGTGACCCAAAAGGAAGAGGGTAAGGCACGGTAATTGCCTTGTATGGGCTATTGTGGGAAAAAGCTTTTTATCTTCTGGATTTTTGACATTTTTTATCGGGTAACTTCGTGCAGGTTTGGACAGTCGCAAATCAAAAAGGTGGCGTGGGTAAAACGACCACCAGTATTGCTCTTGGTGGTTTGGCTGCCGAGCAGGGTAAGCGTGTTTTGCTGGTCGACCTCGATCCGCACGGTTCTCTTACCAGCTACTTTCGACAAAATCCGGACACCCTCACTGAATCAACTTTCACCTTGTTTGAGCAGCGTGCGCATATTACGCATAACCTGGTCGAAAAAATTACGCTGACTACACCGTTTTCGGGTTTGCACGTGTTACCAGCGTCAACCCCACTGGCAACACTGGAAAGAAAAGCAATTGGTGATGGCATGGGCTTGGTGTTGTCCAAAAGTTTATCGACTATTTTCGACGAGTATGAGCTGGCGATTATAGATTGCCCGCCACAGTTGGGGGTGTTAATGGTGAACGCGATCGCCGCCTGCAGTCGATTAATTATTCCCGTGCAAACCGAATTCCTGGCAATCAAAGGTTTGGAGCGAATTTTACATACCCTGAATATGATGAAACGTTCGCGCAAGAGCGAATTGTATTACCACATTGTGCCGACCATGTATGATCGAAGAACACAGGCCAGTGTGACCAGCCTGCGTACAATTCGTAATAACTTCGGCGAAGAGGTGTGGGCGGGGAAAATACCCATTGATACCCGTTTGCGCGATGCCAGTAAAGCGGGTATGCCACCGCATCTTTTTGATGCTTCATCCCGCAGTGTGTTGGCTTACCGTTCCTTGTTTCAGTTTTTGGAGAGCGGCGGAAAAGTTTGTAAAAAAACGGCGACCAGTGGTGGTGAGTTATGAGTGACGGCAGTAATCAGGATTCTCTGCTGGATTATTTTACCGAACTGTTGCGGGATGACGACATTGCGGTTGAAGATAACCCAAAAGTTAACGCTAAGCCCTCTTCTGTTCAACTGTCAGAGAAACCACTTCAGCCTCCTGAGGTCAGTTCTCTTCGGGTTCAGCCCAAGCCGGTTAATAAGCGACCTGTAGCAGAGCAACCCGTTGCTAAGTTGGCAGAGCTGGAGGCATTGAAGCGCAAGCAACTCCAGGCCTTGCTAACCAAGCGTATGCCAGATTTATCTATACCTGTGCCAGAAAAAACTCCGCAGTTGCAGACAGAGGTCAAGGTAAAGGTGCTCTCTCCAGAGCAGAAAATTGAACAGGAAATGCGGATAAAACTAGGGTCTCCTGAGCTTACCGAGCCAGCGCTAGAACAGCCCGCAGGCGAATTGAGAGAAAGCGTTAATGCCGTGTTGGAGTGGGCGGAAAATGGCAGGCCGCAGTGGGCGCAGCAACGTTTTGATGTGCTTCTATTTGAGGTTTCGGGTCTAACACTGGCGGTGCCGCTGATTGCACTGGGGCAGATACAAAATATTGGTGATGAACTCACGCCCGTTTTTGGTCAGTCCGATTGGTTTATGGGCTTACTGAATACGCCAAACGGGCAAATACGGACTTTGAACACAGCGCTTTTCGTGATGCCGGAAAAATATTCAGACTCTTTTCTCGGGGCGGCAAAATACGTTATCTCAATTGATGGGTTGCCCTGGGGGCTGGCGGTAGATTCGGTGAACCAACCCATCTCTCTGGACCCGGATGAGGTCAAGTGGAGGACACAGCGTACCAGCCGACCATGGTTGGCAGGTACGGTAAAGTCCGCCATGTGTGCTCTTATCGATATCCCCCAAATGGGAGCTATGCTTCAGGCATCAGAACAAAAGACTTAAACGCGCTTGAGCTAGGTTAAAAAAAACGGCTATTTGCTGGCATAGAAGCTGCTGTTAACTATATTAAAAGGTATATCTGACGCCGCAAGGCTGAATATTGACGCCTGCTGTATTGCAATAGGCATGAGGAACAGAATCAATGGCAACAAATTCCAGCATGAATAAATCCAGTGAGGATCCTGTACTCCAGTGGGTTACCTTTAAATTGGCCGGTGAAACCTACGGGGTTAACGTAATGCAAGTGCAGGAAGTCTTGCGTTACACCGAAATTGCCGCCGTCCCCGGAGCGCCCAGTTATGTTATAGGCATAATCAACCTGCGGGGTAACGTCGTTACGGTAATCGATACGCGTGAGCGTTTCGCGCTGCCGCCGGGTGAAGTTACTGATAATACCCGTATTGTAATTATCGAGGCGGATAGCCACGTGGTGGGCATATTGGTTGATAGCGTTGCGGAGGTGGTGTATTTGCGCCAATCTGAAATCGAAACAGCCCCCAACGTTGGCAACGAAGAAAGCGCTAAATTTATCCAGGGCGTTTGTCACAAGAACAAGGAGCTACTGATTCTGATCGAGTTGGACAAGTTATTGACGGACGACGAGTGGGCTGAGATAGAAGCATGAGTTTTTTGGCACAACACTTCAGTGGAGATTCAGCGGTTTTGGCCTGGTTGGTCATTGGCGCTCTTCTCGTTGCCATTTTGGCAATGCTGATGGTGGTTGTGTCCTACGTTGGCAGCCGCAGGGAACTGCAGCAGTTAGCGACCAAGCTGCAAATAATGGAAAAGCAGGCGGGTTTAATGAGCTCCGGGTCTTTGGGGCTTGGCCAGCGTCTAATTTCCCTCGAAAAAAAGCTGCATAGCCTTCAGGAACAGCAGCACGATATTCGACAAAGTGATCTGGAGTTTTCCTACACTCAGGCTCAGAAATTGATAGAGCAGGGGATTGATGCTCAAACCGTCGCCGCAAACAGTGGCCTGTCAGCGTCTGAGATTGGCCTAATGCAAATGTTGCACAAACAAGCGCGCGAACATGTGGCATAAGCGGTTATTCTTTTTCTATGTTATTTTTTCAGTCGCCTTTCTGGCGTCCTGTTCTGTTTCCACGACAACGTCCTTTAATGATGCGGAAGGTCGAATACCTGATGATTTTTTTTATGAAATTCGCCGTGGTAAAACCACCGAGCACTGGATTGAATCACAGTTGGGCAAACCGCTAATCGTACAGCAGGGGCCTGGTAGCAAGCAGATCTCTACCTATCGCTTAACCCGCGCACATAAAAAGCACGCAGATCTACTGGTGTTGTTACGCTATAACGGCGAAAAACGCGAGGTGGAATATTTCCACGTATTTTATGAAGAGGCTGTTGTCAGGCGTCACTGGAGAGATGCGTTTTCGGAAGTACAGGTCGACCGTTATTTTGGCAAACCCAAAAAAAACAAGGCGGAGATAAAGGCGGTGGACACGCCACCATCGACTACGCCGATTCCGGAAGGTGTTCCAGAAAATTATTCCGATCAAAGTCTAATGCCACAGCCCATTATTGAGCAGAAGGGCATTAGCCTGTAAAACAGGGCTGCCCAACCTATTTTGGCTGGGCATTAAACTGTTGGCCGTTTACCCCTTCGCTGTCTTTCCCCATCAAAAATAAATAACGATTCATCAATGTTTCTGCCGTAGCGAGTGTTGATGGATCCTCAGCAGGGTATGCAGTGGCGCGCATTTTTGTGCGGGTGGCGCCGGGATTAATGGAATTGATTCGAATCGACTTTTTACCATCGAATTCGTCCGCTAGCGTTTCCATCAGGTTTTCAGTTGCCGCTTTGGAGGCTGCATAGGCGCCCCAAAAAGCACGGCCCTGGATGCCTACGCCAGAACCGGTAAATACAACGCTGGCGCTTCCGGAGTTTTGCAGCAGTGGCAACAGCGTTTTGGTTAAAACGAATGGCGCAGTGACGTTAACCTGAAAGATTTTTTGCCATTCTGCCAGTGAGTAGTTGGCTATCGGGGTTCGCGGGCCGAGTTCACTGGCGTTGTGTAGCAATCCATCGACACGACCAAATTCATTTTCCAGTACATTGCACACTTCAATAAAATCCTGCTCGGCAGCACCTTCAAAGTTCATGGGGATGATGGCGGGTTTAGGCCAGTTGTTGTCCTCGATTTCATCGTAAACGGTTTCAAGCTTTGTCAGCGTTCTGCCCAACAATATGACAGTGGCGCCTGCCTCGGCAAAAGCAAAAGCGGCCGCTTTACCAATACCGTCACCGGCGCCGGTAACTAGAATAATTTTATTCTGTAATAAATTTTCCGGTGGCTGGTAGTGAGCGAGAGTTTTGGAGTCGATCATAATTGTGGTCCTGATCTGAATTTTTAAGGCCTGCTACAGGTGTCTACAAGTATGCCTTAAGAATGGGCCAGATCTCGCTGGCGTTGTTCACGGAATGGTCGGCATTCCAGTTTTCGTGGTGATCATTTGCATTGATATAGCCATAACCTGCGGCAATGGTAGGCATGCCGGCATTGATGCCGCAGAGAATGTCACGCTGGTGGTCGCCGATATAGATTGCATCGGCGGGATCGCAACTCACCTGTTGGCAGGCGAGATAGAGGGCATCGGGAGCGGGTTTACGTTCATTAACGTGCTCTGGGCACACAATGGAGGTGGGAGCAGAGAGAAATTCGAAAGACTCCATCAATGGTTCGGTATAGGCCCAAGGTTTATTAGTGACAATACCCCAGGGAATATCGGCACACGCGATTTGCGCTAACAAATTTTCGATGCCGTTAAAGGGCTCTGTGAGGGAAGCGAGATCCTGCAGATAAAACTGTAATAGCGCGCTTCGTAACTCATCAAAGCCTTCATCTTTCGGCGTTTTTCCAAACGCCAGATTCAACATGGCATTCGCCCCATCGGACACAACTCGACGAATAACCTCGAAGGGCAGGGGTTCTTGCTCCCTGGAGAGTAACAGGGTGTTCAATGCATTGGCTAGGTCGGGAGCGGTGTCCAGCAGGGTACCGTCCAGATCAAAAAATACAGCGGCTAAAGTCATTTTACTTTTCTTGCGTGTAGCAGATAATTAACATCGACATCGTTGGGGTTTAAACGATATTTTTTTGTTAAAGGGTTGTAGGTAATCCCGCAAATATCCTCGACCACCAATCCGGCATCGCGCGCCCAGGCGCATAATTCGGAAGGGCGAATGAATTTGCTGTATTCATGGGTGCCTTTGGGTAACAGCTTTAAGAGATACTCTGCGCCCAATATGGCAAACCCATAGGCTTTTGGATTGCGATTAATGGTCGAGAAGAATATGTCGCCACCGGGTTTCAGTAGTCTGGTACAGGCCTTAATGGCGCTGCCCGGATCGGGTACATGCTCAAGCATTTCCAGGCAAGTGAGTGTGTCGAAAGTTTCTGGGCTTTCCTGTGCAAAAGCCTCTGCCGTTGTTTGCAGGTATTCCACCTTGGCTCCAGATTCCAAGCCGTGAAGTTTGGCCACTTCCAGTGGCGCTGCACCCATATCAATACCGGTAACGTTGGCGCCTCGTTGGTAGAGGGCTTCACATAAAATACCGCCACCGCAGCCAACATCCAGTACATTTTTTTCAGCGACTTTTGCGCGTTCGTCAATATAGTTCGCGCGTAAGGGATTGATGTCGTGCAGGGGCTTAAATTCACCATTTAAATCCCACCAACGGCTAGCCATGCGCTCAAATTTGGCAATTTCACTTTCATCGACGTTTTGGGTGGCGGTAGTCGTGTTCATCATTACTCTCCGTCGTGTCCTTGAATAGTGTTTTGCCATTTCAGGGCATGGTTTTTTAGCTCGGTAGAATTCATTCTGGCCAGTGCATAGTCTTGCACTAGGTGTTCACCGGCTACCCAAAGGTTGGATACTCGACTGCCCGAAGCTGTGTAAACCAATTGGCTCAAAGGGTTGTAGAGAGGGGCGCTGGAGACACCCGAAAAATCTATGGCAATGATATCGGCCTGTTTTCCCGGTTCCAGCGAGCCAACCTGGTCTTCGATGCCTAAAGCTCGCGCGCCATTTATTGTGGACATTTCGATGGCAGTGGCAGCATCAATAGCCAATGGGTTTCCGGCAACCATTTTACCTAAAAGGGCGGCAGACTGGGATTCGGCAAACATATCCAAATCGTTGTTGCTGGCAGCGCCATCGGTACCCAGTGCGACATTGATAGTGTTGTCGAGCAAGGTTTGAGTCGGACAGTTGCCACTGGCCAGTTTCATATTGGATTGCGGACAGTGAATAACGTGCGCTCCACTCAGTTGAAGGATGTCTATATCGTTCGCGTCGAGTTGCGTCATATGGACGCACTGGGTAAGGGGTGTCAGCAGCCCTAAATCCTGCAGGCGCTGAATAGGGCGCATGCCGGTGCGGCCGATGGCCCTTTCTATTTCGTCTGCAGTTTCGTGTAAGTGAATTTGTATCGGCGCTTGCAGTTCTTCCGCATAAGTGGCGATTTTCTGCAGAGCTGTATCGGAAACGGTGTAGGGCGCGTGGGGGCCAAAGCCGATTTTTATTAGCGGGTGAGAGCGGTATTTATCCCGCAGCTTTAAGCCCTTGTTTATGGCGTCGTCGGCATCTTTGGACCAGTTGTTGGTAGCGTCGAGCACCGGGAAAACGATCTGGGCGCGCATACCTGCTTCGTGGGCCGCTGTGGCACAGGCTTCCGGGAAATAGTACATGTCGGAAAAACAGGTCGTGCCGGAAAGCATCATTTCAGCAATGGCCAGCCGGCTGCCATCGCGCACAAACGCTTCATCAACCCACTGGGATTCTGCCGGCCAGATATGCTCGTTCAGCCAGGTTTCGAGAGGTAGGTCGTCCGCATAACCCCGCAATAACGTCATGGCGGCGTGGCCGTGGCAGTTGATCAGCCCTGGCATCAGCAGTTGGGCGCCTAAATCAACCCGGCTGCGGGGGATGTACTGTTCTTCAACTTTCCCGCTGGGAACAATCGCAACAATACAGTCGTCTTTTATTAGCAGACTGCAATCGCTGTATACCCTCTCGCGGGGAATAACGGGCAGTATCCACGAGGCGTCGAGGGACAGGTCTACAGGGATTTTGTTGGTCATATTGCGTACAGATCGTATGTTGTTTGGCCGCAAAGCCAAGGAATTGTTCGGGAGGCCAGTATACCTGTAAATCAGGGGGCCGTGGTGGCCTCTCAGCGTGCTTATCGCATTGATTTTGTGGTAGTATTCGCCGTTTATTTGATCGCGAGCCAGGACAGCCTGGGGCGCCAACAACAATAAGGCATATCCCGCACAGCGGGTGAGACATTCATGGGCGATATTGCAAAAGAAATTCTACCGGTAAACATCGAAGACGAACTGAAGCAATCCTATCTCGATTACGCGATGAGCGTAATTGTGGGGCGAGCTCTACCAGACGTGCGCGATGGTTTGAAACCTGTACACCGTCGTGTGCTGTTTGCGATGAGCGAGCTGAACAACGATTGGAACAAACCCTATAAAAAGTCGGCCCGTGTGGTGGGTGACGTAATCGGTAAATATCACCCTCATGGTGATTCGGCCGTATACGACACTATCGTTCGTATGGCGCAGCCTTTTTCTTTGCGTTACACGCTGGTTGATGGTCAGGGCAACTTCGGTTCCGTCGACGGTGATAGTGCGGCGGCCATGCGATATACAGAAATTCGCATGAAGAAGCTGGCTCACGATCTGTTGGCCGATCTGGATAAAGAAACCGTCGACTTTGTACCCAACTACGATGGTACCGAGATGATTCCGGCAGTGCTGCCCACTCGTGTGCCTAACTTGCTGGTTAATGGTTCCTCTGGAATCGCCGTTGGTATGGCCACCAATATCCCGCCGCACAACCTCTTCGAGGTGGTACAGGGCTGCTTGGCCCTTATCGATAATTCGGACATCACCATCGATGAGCTGATGGAGTATATCCCGGGGCCAGACTTTCCTACCGGCGCCATTATCAATGGTCGCGCCGGTATTATTCAGGCCTACCGTACCGGCCGTGGCCGCATCTACGTTCGTGCGAAGGCCGATGTGGAAACGGATGAGAAAACCGGCCGTGACACCATCATCATTAACGAAATTCCGTACCAGGTAAACAAAGCCCGCCTGATCGAAAAAATCGCCGAGCTGGTAAAAGACAAGAAGATAGAAGGTATTTCCGAAATTCGTGACGAGTCGGACAAAGACGGTTTGCGCGTGGTTATCGAAATCAAGCGAGGAGAGATGGGCGATGTGGTGCTCAATAATCTGTTCGCCCAGACCCAGTTGCAGAGCGTGTTCGGTATCAACGTTGTTGCCCTGGTAAACGATCAGCCAAAAGTGCTTAACCTGAAGGAACTGTTGGAGCATTTTGTCACTCATCGCCGCGAGGTTGTTACGCGCCGTACAGTTTACTTGCTGCGCAAAGCCCGCGAACGTGGTCATGTGCTGGAAGGTTTAGCGGTTGCCATTGCGAATATTGATGAAATAATCGCTCTGATCAAGGCATCGCCATCTCCCGCGGAAGCCCGTGAAGCATTGCTGGCTCGTGGTTGGGGTACCGAAACCATCAGCCAATTTCTACAGCGTGCTGGCGCCGATGCCTGTAAACCAGATGAGCTTGGTGATGAGTTTGGTCTGCGTGATGGCCTCTATTATCTTTCGTTGGCGCAGGTTCAAGCCATTCTTGAGCTGCGTTTGCACCGCTTGACCGGTATGGAGCACGATAAGCTGCTTGGGGAATACGAAGAAAAACTGAAGCTTATTGCCGAATATCTCGAAATTTTGGGTAACCCTGGGCGTTTAATGGAAGTTATCCGTGAAGAGCTGGAAGCTGTAAAAGAAGAGTATGGCGATGAGCGCCGAACCGATATTCAGCATTCCCAGCAGGATTTAACCGTAGAAGACCTGATTACCGAAGAAGACCGTGTGGTCACCATTTCCCATGGTGGCTACGCCAAGACTCAGCCGCTGGATGCCTACCAGGCGCAGCGTCGGGGTGGAATGGGTAAAGCGGCAACAGCGGTGAAAGATGAAGATTTCGTCGAGCATATGCTGATTGCCTGCACTCACGACTATCTACTCTGCTTCACGAATGCGGGCAAGGTATTCTGGCTGAAAGTCTTCCAAATCCCTGTTGCGGGTCGCCAGTCTCGCGGCCGCCCAATGGTAAATCTATTGCCATTGGAAGAGGGTGAACGCATTACCTCGATACTGCCAGTACGCGAATTTGATGAAGACCTCTTTATTGTTATGGCCACATCTAATGGCACAGTGAAGAAAACGCCGTTACCTCAATTTGCTCGTCCGCGTTCCGTAGGTCTGCGCGCGATCGATCTGGTAGAAGGCGACCACTTGGTAGGAACCTCCATTACCGACGGCAGTAAAGATATTATGCTGCTGAGCTCTAGCGGTAAGGCTGCGCGTTTTGAGGAAGCGCAAGTGCGTTCAATGGGACGCGTTTCCCGTGGCGTTCGAGGTATAAGAATGAACGAAGAGCATCGCGTTATTGCCATGCTGATTCCCTCCGATAATGGAAAGGTGTTAACCGTCAGCGCGAATGGCTACGGTAAGCGCACCGAAGTAAGCGATTTTCCCACAAAAGGTCGTGGTGCTCAGGGGGTGATCGCCATGCAAACCTCCGATCGCAATGGCGAGCTGGTGGGTGCAACACAAGTGTTTGATGGCGATGAGATCATGATGATATCCGACCAAGGCACCTTGGTAAGAACTCGCTGTGACGAGATTTCTGTGTTGAGTCGTAATACGCAAGGCGTGCGCCTGATTCGTGTGAAAGATGGCGAGCATATTGTTGGTGTCGAACGAATTGCCGAGCAATTAGATGATGCGCCCGAAGGTGAGATAGACACCGAAGAGTAACTCTGGAGTTAGAATACGTGAGCGATAACAACCAAACTCCAAACAGCCAGGAGCAGCAAGAACTGGCTGAACTGCGCGATAAGATTGATGCCATTGATACACAAATCGGTGACCTCATCAGCGCCCGGGCGAGCTGTGCGCAAAATGTAGCAGAAATCAAAAAGCGCTATGCAGGAGAGGCATTCCCCAATTTTTATCGCCCGGAAAGAGAGGCGCAGGTGCTGCACAAGGCAATGGCTCGCAATAAGGGGCCGTTGCACGATGAAGAATACGCGCGCTTGTTTCGCGAAATCATGTCGGCGTGTTTGGCGCTGGAAAATCCGGTAAAGGTTGCTTATCTGGGGCCCGAAGGCACCTATACTCAGCAGGCGGCACTGAAGCATTTTGGTCATTCTGCGCAGGCGGTTTCCCTCTCGGCAATCGATGAGGTTTTTCGTGAAGTAGCCTCGGGTGCTTCCCATTACGGTGTCGTGCCTGTGGAAAATTCCACGGAAGGCGTTGTAACTCACACCCTGGATAACTTTCTTTCCAGCAGTGTAAAGATCTGCGGCGAAGTTGTGCTGCGTATTCATCATCATTTTTTGGTTTCCGATATCACCCGCACAGAGCATATTTCGCGTGTATATTCTCATGCGCAGTCGCTTTCTCAATGCCGTAAATGGTTAGATGCGCACTTCCCGCAAGCCGAGCGCATCGCTGTCAGCAGCAACTCGGAAGCCGCCCGTCGTTTAAAGGGCGAGTGGAATGCGGCAGCGATTGCTGGTGAGATTGCCGCCGAACTCTACGATCTAAAAAGCTACGCCCAAAACATTGAAGATCAGCCCGACAACTCCACGCGCTTCTTAATTATTGGCTCTGAAGATGTTGGCCCGAGCGGCAATGATAAAACGTCTTTGGTGGTTTCTACCCGCAATGAGCCCGGTGCTCTACACGACCTATTAGAACCATTTCATCATCACAAAATTGATCTCACCCGTGTCGAGACGCGCCCTTCGCCCACTGGAACATGGAACTATGTGTTCTTTATCGATTTTTCCGGCCATGTGCAGGATAACGTTGTTCAGGCGGCTCTTCAGGATGTTGCAAAGAACGTGTCCGATTTAAAAATATTAGGCTCTTACCCCAAGGGCGTTTTGTAGTCTGCGTGAACTCTCCATCGGAAACTGGTATGGCTAACATTGTTTGGCAAGATCATGTTGTCACTAAACAGCAAAGATCCGAGCAAAAAGGGCAAAAACCCTGCCTGATCTGGTTTACAGGTTTGAGCGGGGCTGGTAAATCGACCATTGCGAACGAACTGGAGTTGGAGCTTTATAGGCGAGGGCAGCATACCTATATTCTTGATGGCGATAATGTTCGTCACGGCCTAAGTAAGGATTTGGGGTTTTGCGATGCGGACAGGGAAGAGAATATACGTCGTATCGGAGAAGCGTCTCGCCTTTTTGTCGAAGCAGGGCTGATTGTCATAAGTGCTTTTATTTCCCCTTTTCGATCAGACCGACGAATTGCGAGAGAGCTTTTTGCTCCTGGAGAATTTATAGAAGTCTACATGTCGGCACCACTCACCGTTTGTGAGGCGCGCGACCCTAAAGGATTATACAAAAAAGCTCGGTGCGGCGATTTAAAGCACTTTACGGGAATAGATTCTCCCTATGAAGTACCCGAAGACGCGGAGGTTTCACTAAACACCGCACAAAAAAGCATAAAAGCCTGCGTTAAACAAATTATTGATTATTTGATAGCTCATGACCGAATTAAATAAAGTTGTTATTGTTGGCCTGGGCTTGATCGGCGGCAGCCTTGCGGCGGGCTTAAGGGCGGCTGGCGTATGCAAAAAAATTATTGGCGTTGCTCGCAGAGAGGAAACTTGTAGTCAAGCAATGTCTATGGGAATTGTTGATCAAGCAACAACAGACTTGGCTTCAATTGCTGGCGAGCTTGGGAAAGGCGACATTATTTTTATCTCGGTACCCACGCTAACCGTAGGTGGTATTGTGCGGGCGATTAAAAACAGCGTGAATGGCGACGTCATTGTTACGGATGGTGCCAGCGTTAAAGGTAGTGTGCGTAAAGACGTAAAAGATATTTATGGGTATTTCCCCCCGAATTTTGTTTTGGGCCACCCCATAGCGGGTTCCGAACAAAGTGGTGTAGAGGCCTCCAATCCAGATTTATATATTGGCCACCGTGTCATTCTTACTCCTGTAGAGGAAAACGCTCCGGCAGCGGTGGCAGCCGTGCGCTCTATGTGGGAATGGGTAGGAGCTGAAGTGCTGGAAATGGATGTGGACGACCACGATAATGTTTTGGCAGCCACCAGTCATTTACCCCATGTTATTGCTTTTTCGCTGGTTGATACGCTCGCCCACGATAGTCAAAATGAAAACATTTTCCGTTATGCTGCAGGAGGGTTTAGGGATTTCACCCGTATTGCCAGTAGTGATGCCATTATGTGGCGAGATATAATGCTCGCAAACAAAGACAGCGTAATTGATGCAATCGATTTGTTTGCGTCCAATCTTTCACGTTTACGTGCGTTTATCGACCAGGAAAACGCCACCGAAATCACCGGTGTCTTTACCCGCGCAAAGTTTGCGCGGGATCGATTCACCAAAATGTTAGAGCACAGAGCTTATAGTAAATCTATGCAAAACTCCGAAGAAAAAAATGTTGTCTATACTGTTGCGCCTGGCGGCAGTGTTAAAGGAAAAATTCGTGTTCCTGGTGATAAATCCATTTCTCACCGCTCGATTATGCTGGGTTCACTGGCGGAAGGCGTAACTCATATTGAAGGCTTTCTAGAAGGCGAAGATGCGCTCGCAACACTGCAAGCTTTTCGCGATATGGGTGTTGTTATCGAGGGCCCCAACAAAGGTAAAGTTACCGTGCATGGGGTGGGTCTAAATGGGTTGCAAGCGCCTACTGGGCCGCTCTATGTGGGCAACTCCGGTACGTCCATGCGTTTGTTATCGGGTATTCTTGCTGGCCAAACCTTTAGCAGCGAACTAACCGGTGATATCTCTTTAAGCAAGCGCCCAATGAATCGTGTGGCTAATCCGCTGCGTGAAATGGGCGCTGTAATCGATACAGCTGAAGAGGGGCGCCCACCCATGAAAATTCACGGCGCCTCTAAATTAAAAGCCATCGAATACGACATGCCGATGGCCAGCGCCCAGGTAAAATCCTGTTTGTTGCTGGCAGGTCTGTACGCGGATGGTGCCAGTTCCGTAACGGAGCCAGCTCCAACGCGAGATCATACCGAGCGAATGCTGCGTGGTTTTGGTTACAGTGTGCAGCGCGAAGGGAATAAAGTAACGGTCGCTTCCGGTGGTAAACTTACGGCAACGGATATCGATATTCCTGCAGATATTTCCTCGGCCACATTCTTTATGGTGGCTGCCGCCATTTGTCCCGGTTCAGATATTACGCTCACGCACGTAGGTGTTAACCCTACTCGTATTGGTGTTATCAATATTCTGACGCTAATGGGGGCCAATGTAGAGCTTGAGAATAAGCGCGAAGTGGGCGGTGAACCGGTAGCCGATATTCGTGTGCAGTATGCACCTTTAAAAGGAATTCAAATCCCGGAAGAGCAGGTGCCTCTGGCTATTGACGAGTTCCCCGCCATACTGATCGCAGCGGCCTGTGCCGATGGGAAAACAGTATTGACCGGTGCAGAAGAGCTGCGCGTGAAAGAAACGGACCGTATTCAAGCCATGGCTGACGGTCTTACCTCTCTGGGTATTGACTGCGAAACAAAGCCCGATGGTATTGTGGTTAACGGTGGGAAAATGACTGGAGGATCAGTAGAAAGCTTCCACGATCACCGAATTGCGATGTCATTTACTATTGCGGCACTGCGAGCATCTGGCGAAATTCGCGTGAATAACTGCGCGAATGTGGCAACATCCTTCCCAAATTTCGTTGAACTGGCGAAAAAGGTTGGAATAAGCTTAGAAGTAAATTGTTCTTAATTTCGAGCGTTAAAACATTATAATTTCCGTCCTTCGGCGGGATGCCGGCGCTACTATCAGATACAACTAGGTTACTATTTCATGTCAAACGAATACACCATGACACACCTCAAGCAGCTTGAGGCGGAGAGCATTCATATCATTCGCGAAGTTGCGGCGGAGTTTGATAACCCTGTAATGCTTTATTCCGTGGGAAAAGATTCCGCAGTAATGATGCACTTGGCCATGAAAGCCTTTGCGCCCGGTAAGCCACCGTTTCCGCTTATGCATGTGGATACGACATGGAAGTTTAAAGAAATGATTCAGTTCCGCGAACAGCGAATCAAAGATTTGGGCTGGGACTTGATTGTGCATATCAATCAGGAAGGTGTGGATATGGAGATCAGCCCGTTTGTTCACGGCAGCGCCAAGCACACCGATATTATGAAAACCCAGGGTCTAAAGCAGGGCCTAGATAAATACGGCTTTGATGCCGCCTTTGGTGGCGCACGCAGGGACGAGGAAAAATCCCGGGCGAAAGAGCGAGTCTACTCTTTTCGTGATAAGAATCATCGCTGGGATCCCAAAAGCCAACGTCCAGAATTGTGGAACCTGTACAACGGTAAAGTCGATAAAGGCGAAAGCATACGTGTGTTCCCCTTATCCAACTGGACTGAGCTAGATATCTGGCAATATATCCACCTAGAAGATATTCCTATTGTTCCGCTCTATTTTGCGGCCAAGCGTAAAGTTGTGGAAAAAGACGGTGTGCTTATCATGGTTGATGATGAGCGTATGCCCATTGAAGAGGGCGAAAAGATAGAAGAGAAAATGGTTCGCTTCCGTACCTTGGGTTGTTATCCGCTAACGGGTGCTGTGGAATCCACAGCAACAACCCTGCCGGAAATTATTCAAGAGATGCTGCTAACAAAAACCTCCGAGCGCCAGGGCCGTGTTATCGATCACGATTCAGCCGGGTCTATGGAGAAGAAAAAGCAGGAAGGGTATTTTTAAGTCAACGTCTGGCGCTCCTGCAACGAGCGAAGCGAAGTACTCTAAAAACGACGAAGCAGCGTTCCAAAAATTTCGGAGAAATTTTATTATATGTCTCATCAATCAGAATTAATCGAAAGCGATATCGATGAATATCTCGCTCAACATGAACAGAAAGAGCTGCTGCGTTTTTTAACCTGCGGCAGTGTGGACGATGGTAAATCCACCTTAATTGGACGCTTGCTCCACGATTCAAAAATGATCTACGAAGATCAGCTGGCCGCTGTTGCCTCCGATTCCAGCAAGCACGGTACAACTGGAGAAAAGCTAGATCTTGCACTGTTGGTAGATGGTTTGCAGGCTGAACGGGAGCAAGGCATTACTATTGATGTAGCCTACCGCTATTTCTCTACTGCCAAACGCAAGTTTATTATTGCCGATACTCCAGGTCATGAGCAGTACACCCGCAATATGGCAACAGGCGCTTCTACCTGTGATCTAGCCATCATACTTATCGATGCGCGCTATGGTGTGCAAACGCAAACGCGCCGCCATTCCTATATCGCATCCTTGCTGGGCATTAAGCACGTTGTGGTCGCCATTAATAAAATGGATTTGGTGGGCTTTGATGAGAAGCGCTTTGAAGAAATTAAAGCCGATTATTTGCAGCTTTCCAAATCTTTGAACGATGCTGAATTACATTTTGTACCCATGTCAGCTTTGGATGGGGATAATGTTGTCAATATCAGCGAGCGCACCCCATGGTATTCCGGGCGATCCTTAATGGAAATTCTGGAATTCGTTGAAGTCGCTGCAGACAAAAATATTCACGATTTTCGATACCCCGTCCAGTATGTTAATCGCCCCAATCTCAATTTTCGTGGTTTTTGTGGAACCGTTGCTTCAGGTGTTGTGAAAACGGGCGATTTGGTAAAAGTGTATCCATCGGAGAAAACCAGTAAAATCAAATCAATTGTCACCTATGAGTGCGAGCTGGATCAGGCCTTTATTGATCAGTCTGTAACGCTAACACTGGAAGATGAAATTGATATCAGTCGCGGCGATATGATCGTTCACGCAGATGCTACTCCGGCCTTTACTGACCGTATGCGTGCCCACCTGGTGTGGATGGCAGAAGCGACGATGGCACCGGGCAAACAGTATTTATTTAAATTCGCCAGTAAGGTTACCTCGGGGTTTGTTTCCGATGTTGAGTACCGGATTGATGTTAATACCTTCGAAAAATCTGAAGCGAATGAAATACAACTGAATGATATTGCCGTAGTGGATGTTCAGCTAGAGCAAAAAGTGGTTGTCGACCCTTACCAGCAAAACCGTGCTACAGGTGCGTTCATTATTATTGACCGTATGACAAACATTACGGTTGGTGCCGGTATGGTTATTAATCCGCTGGAAGCTAAGCACTCAGGCACATCGCAATTTTCGGAGTTTGAACTGGAGATGAATGCGCTTGTACGGAAACATTTTCCGCATTGGGATGCGAAAGACATTTCAAAACTATAAGAGCCTTTTTTTAGTTGTTAAAACGCCGGCAATGCCGGCGTTTTTTATGCTTGCAGCTTAAAACGGCAAATTCCTACACTCATTTATCCCTATATCCTACAGTCAAAAAACGAGCCTCTTTCTATACTTATCCTTCGAGCGGGTGGATTATTATAGAAACGCAAAAGGGGAGTAACATGGTTGAATGTTTAGTAGCTAAAGCACCAGCTAGATTTGTTTTTAAAGATATCTACAATGCGTTGTTAGCGTTGGCTGTATTTTGCGTGCTTTTATCCATTCCCGTAACAACCGGTGCTGCCAAGGCACCGCTGGCTATAAAAAGATCAGTGGTCGAAATGGCGGCCTCGAAAATGAACGTTAATTTAGCCCGCTGACCAGCCAAACCTAAAAGGGATAGATGCCGCTATTACGGGTCAAGACAAAGGTAAAAATATTCTTTAGTGCATCTCAGAGCTTGCGTAACACAGTTGTTGTTTATTATTGATAAATTGAAGTTCGCAAACCATGCAAATCACGGCATAATTACCCTTACTGTTGTTGTTCGTGATTGATAATAATGAAAAAAACACGTTGTAATTGGTTCTTTAGTATTGTATTTCGCTTTGGATGGTTAGGTTATTGCGCTGTAAACGCTTATGCTGATACAGCGGTTAAGGATATACGCTACTTTGACCTTCCGGGACAATCGCTACAGTCTGCGCTAATTGAATTTGCTGTTCAGGCCGATATCACAATTATTGCGAATGAGGCGTTGATCCGAAAAAAACTCGCTACGCCAATTATGGGTCCTCGTACGGTCGATATTGCATTAGCTCAGTTGCTGGCAAAAGCGGATTTAGCCTATATTTACAGCCAGAGTTCGAATAGTTACAGCCTTACTCCATCACCTGCCTCCTCAAGTAATAGCCCTGAGCCGCTCGCCAGCGAAGCTAAATTTAATGATCAGATCGATGAAACGCTGGTCTTCGGTGCTTCCCATTCATTTCGTTATAACACCATCTCCAGCACGCAGTTACATGGGGAAATCCCTTACTTCGACTCTGCTCGTTTTATTAATGTACTGCCCAGTAGTCTAATCAATGACCAGCAAGCAGAAGAGTTGGCAGAGATTGTGAAGTTCGCTAGCAGCGTAACACCGGGCGATGGTGTTGCCGATAGCAATGATGATATTTTGATTCGAGGCTTTCCCCGGCATGCGACTTTTCTGGATGGCTTTCGTTTGGGGGATAGTACAGGTGTAAAAATAGTGCCCGCGAATGTAGAGCGTATAGAAATATTAAAAGGGCCATCCACCATACTCTACGGCCAAGGGGAGCCGGGTGGAACATTAAATATTGTTCGAAAACAGCCTCTAAAAGAGAATCACCTTTGGGTGGATGTTGGTATGGGCTCTGGTGACCACCTGTCTGCCGATGTCGATATTAATGTGTCCCCTGAGAGCACCCCAGCTATTCAGTATCGAGCGATAATGGCCAATGATAAGCAGCGGGAACTCGGTGATAACAGCGATTTACTTAGCCAACTATTTTCAGGCGCAGTAAGCTGGGCTCAAAATGACAATACCCAATTCTCGCTTCGTTACGACTATCAATATTCTGAATTTACCGGGGATCGGGATTTCGACGTTTTTCGTTCCTATGGTGATTTTTTTCCGGGAGCAACATTGGCTGAAGTTGTTCCGCAGGCAAGGCAGGGTTTTTCTGCGTACTTTAACCTACTCACAGCAGAGCTTAATCATTACCTTTCTCCAACCTGGCGTTTGCGGGCAAGAACTGGGTGGCAAAATGAATTCCGCTATGGCGTAAGAACAACGGGCGAGCAGCTATTGCGTACCGATATTTTATTTCGCAAAGAAGAGCTAGGGGAAGATTTATTAATATTTGCCCCCGGAGGGCAGGCGGTTATTGCGGTTGTGCTTGATATAGCTCGCGATGAATGGCGCTACGAGATAGCGCCCATTCGCAGCCTATACGATGAAGATGCTGAAGAAAATGCGCTGAGCTTTAACACTAGCCTGGAGGGGGCATTTTCTCTGTTTGATAGGGATCACCATGCTACCTTCGGTTTTGACTTTCATCGACAGGAAGTCGATACGCGCTACGTGGTCGAGGTAAGAGATGTTTTTGCGAATCAAAGTTGGAATGGGCTCGAATTGGAAGCAGAGCTTTCAAATATACTCAATACCATTTTAGCCTCCAGTGAAAATATAGGGCTTCTAGAAGAGTACCAAAATACACTTACCTATTCTGACGTTGGGTTGTTTATGCAAGACAGCGTAGAGTTAAGTGATCGGCTGGTGGCTTCCTTCGGTGCACGCTATACCATGACAGAAGGAAATTATACCGATACCACAAACTATATTTCTACAAGGTTAAATACGCATAGAAAATTATCCGCGCAGGCAGGTTTGGTCTTTAGAATTGATCACAATAACTCGTTTTTTTCGAATTACAGCGAGGGCTTAAAGCCAAATTATCAGTTAGACGATAGCCTCTATCAAGTTGACGAGCCCGAGTTGTCCAAACAAACTGAAATTGGAATAAAAACACGACTATTCAATAATCGGCTCCTTGCTTCAGTAGCTGCATTCGAAATAGGCAAATGGAATGTTGCCGAGTTGAGAGTGATTGAGGGGGTTAGGACTTCAGTGACCAATAATCGACAATTTTCTCGTGGAGTAGATCTCGATTTCACCCTTAGATTGTACGATTCAATCAACCTGGTCGGTGCTGCTGCGATACTCTCGCCAGAAATTCTCAACGGTGAAAACAAGGGGAATAGGCAGGCACTTGCCGCAAAAAAAACGTCCAGCCTGTTTGCCCACTATGAACTCAGTTCAGCATTGGATTTTAGTTTGGGTTACAAATTCGTTGGTGGGCGCTATGCGAATGATGACAACACTTACTATCTGGAACCCTACACGACGTTTGATCTTGGGTGTAAATATCAAATGCATTTACAGGATGCAAAGCTGAATATAAAGGTGGCAATAAAAAACCTGTTAGACCAGGGTTACTACACCGCATTGCTAAGTGGTGTTAGAGAGAACCGAGCAGTGGGACGATCTATGATGGCATCTGTACAAGTGGAGTTTTAAATGAATGTCAAACACCCGTTAACAGAGTTGTACGAAAGCTGTCAGCCAGAGCTGCTGCGCTCAATTGTTCGAAAATTCAGGAAGAATCATGCCGATGCCGAAGATATTATTCAGGATGCCTTCCACAACATTTTGCGAGCCGACAATTTTGAATCCCTCGATAATCCCCGAGCCTACCTTTACCAGGCAGCGAGCAATTTGGCGCTAAACAGGATCCGCAACCAAAAACGGCGTGCGCAGCTTACGGCAATGCAACACACAACGGATGAAGACACTATTTCCCCGGAGCGTTCTGTCATGGCGAAGCAGGATATTCTGGCTTTGAAGCGTAGTATCGATGAACTTCCCGAAAAGTATCGTAAAACATTTCTGTTAAGCCGTGAGCAAGGTAAGAGCTATAGGGCGATCGCCGCAGAGCTGAATATTGCAGAAAGCACAGTAGAAAAGCACATTATTCGTGTACTGAAACATTTAAAAACCCATTTGGACATAGGAGGTGCGATATGAGCGCCGATCGTTCCTCTCTTGTGGTTGCCGAAGAAGCCGCCATTCGGTGGCTTGCTCGTCTGCAGTCTAAAAATCTATCAAAAAGTGAAGAGCAAATGTTCTGGCAATGGTTGGAAGCCTCGGCAATTAATCAGGCGGCCTACATAAAGGCAGAAAAATTGTGGGAGCGGGGTGAAGTATTGGCAGACATTCCCGAAGGAAAGTCATCGCGCTCAGGATGGAAGCCCGCTACGAGCTGGGTGGCGGCTTGCGCAGTTGTATTGCTAGGTGTGTTGTTTATATTCAATAGCATGGGGAATAAAACGGAAAGTCACCAGTTTCATACCGCCGTTGGCCAACAGTTAAGTGTGCCGCTAAAGGACGGCTCTACCATAACGCTTAATACGCAGTCTCGTATACGCGTGAAAATAACGAATGGTAGCCGTACTGTTTATTTGGACGAAGGAGAAGCCTTTTTCGATGTAGTTAAAGACGCGAGCCGCCCCTTTGACGTTATTACCCCAAGCGGTGTAGTCCGAGTATTGGGAACCCGCTTTTCCGTTCAGGAAACGGGGCAAACAGCTCAGGTTACAGTTCTGGAAGGGTTGGTTGCGTTGGGATCAAGGTCGGAAAACCAGTTTAATGCCAAAGTCCAGCTTAGGCGTAATCAGCTGGCTAGCTTTGCCAGTGTAGCAAAAGGCGAAAAACCGAAAAGTGTCGATGCTCATTCCATGCTGTCCTGGCGTAAGCGGCAGCTTATTTTTCGGGGGCAGCCACTAACGGAGGTTATCCATGAATTACAGCGTTACCATGCGGGCAAAATTCGGCTTGCAGATGAATCACTGGGGAGCAAGCAGGTAACCGCCGTTATCCAGTTATCTGAAAACGAGAACAAACTAAAGGCCCTGGCGAGCGCTCTTGGTTTAAAAGTTAGCTACAGCGTTGCTGAAAATGAGTTTCTTCTACAGGTGCCGTAGGTGCCTAATGAATCTGTGGAGGGAGACATATTTTCGGGTGTCTATAGGTGAGGAAGGGGCAAAAGCGCCGATATAAGTAGCTCAATTAAACTGATATAAATATAAGAGGTCGCAAGAATGAATCTAAAAGTCGTTTTTTTTCAAATACCAACAATTCTTCTATCGCTAGCCGTTGTCGCTTGCGGTGGTGGAAATGCAACTCCTGTTGAGCCTGGCTCTAACAATTCGGTGCCCAGCCCTGATCCGGCTCCCGGTTCAGCAGAGGGTGCGTTTAGGCTGTCTCATTCGACGTTGGCTTATACTGCGAGGGATTCAGACATCATCTATTTTCAGCAGGACATTATCGGCACACTTAATCAGCCGGATGGTGATGTGTATATCTTTGTTGATGTCTCTGGAACTGATCTTATTGTCGATGCCGAAGCAATATTGTCCGAAGTCGATTACTCGGGAACGTTAACCCTTACAACGCAATCTTCGGATCTGTTACCTGGGGTGGGTATTTATACCGGCAGCTTTACCGTAAGTGCCTGCAAGGACGCTGCGTGTACAACGCAATACAGTGGGAGCCCGAAAACAGTAGACGTGATCTATTCTGTTATTCCCTCCGAAAACGAGGATGCTAGCTGTTCAATGCAGCCAGGGCTTGTGTTTGGTGAATGCGTAGCCACGGAGTGGCTCGGTGTTCTAGGTTGGGAAATGTTAAAAGATGGAACTTACACCAACTTCCTTTATACCGATAACAATAGCGACTACTTGGTTAACTGGGATGTTATCGATACCGAAGAAGAAGGCTACGGCAGAGTGATTGATGTTAGCTTCAACAATGACGACGCTAACGGGTCGTTGAGCTTTGGCGCTCCTTATTCAGAAGACGGCTACAACGTGAATATGAGTGGCTACAATAATGGCACTATAGAATTTGATATTCGCATGTTGGATTGGGGAGATGCGACAGATTTATTTGCTCATGTGTCCTGCCATTACCCCTGTATTAGCGAAAACATTTCCTTGGGCACACTCGCCATTGGCGAGTGGACTCATATATCTCTAAGCGTTAGTGAAATGATTTCTACCGGCCTCGATACGAGTGTAGTTACCGAAGCGCTTTCGTTAGAGCCCAGCTGGGATGCCATGAACGGTTTGCGCTACCAGCTCGACAATGTGCGCTGGGTTAAAGGTGATGGCGATCCCATAGAAGAGTTGGGCGAGCAAGTGCAAGAAATTCTACTGGGTGAGCAAGCGGTGTCTTATGATTTTTGGGGCGGAGCCCCCTCAATGAATGACTTTTATACGGAAGCGGGCGTACTTACCTTTAACCCTGGCTGGTCTACAGTAAGGGACAAAATTGCGATTCGATACGATCTGAATCCGCTTCTCGACTTAACAAACGGCTCGGTTCAGGTTGAAATGTATATACCAGAGAATTACACCGGTAACGAAGTTGAAGCACAGCTTTTTGTTATGGATTACGGATACCGCTATGCCGCTCCAGTCGCGATTAATTTGGCTGCAATGGAGGTAGGAGGCTGGACAACGCTTTCTCTAGCAGGCCTTTCCGACGAAGATTTTGACTACAAAGAAGACGGCTTCGACAAAACCTTAATTCAGGTTGTTGGTGTTCAGTTATACGTAACGGGCGAGGCCGTTCCTGCAGGTTCAGATAGTTTACAGTTTAGAAATTTTCGTATCGACAAGGGCGCTACACCTTAGCAGGCTCCTTATATGCTCGGCGCCTGCCCTTTTCTCGGGGGGCGCCAGTTATTATGGTTAAGCCGCGAAAAACTTTCTCTCTGCGTGTAAAATGGCGAGCATCCAACGAGGGAGATACTCAATGTCTGATACTGGCCCACGCCTGCTTGTTGCTCTGGACTATCAAAACACAGAGCAATGTTTAAATCTTGTACAACAATTAAATCCTGCCGATTGCCGTTTAAAAATTGGTAAAGAGCTGTTTACTGCGGTTGGGCCGTCAATTGTCGAATCTGTACAAAAACTGGGTTTCGACGTATTTCTCGATCTCAAATTCCACGATATTCCCAACACCGTTGCGGGCGCTGTCAGCTCCGCTGCTGGCTTGGGCGTTTGGATGACAAACGTACATGCCTTGGGCGGTGAGCGTATGATGGTTGCTGCGCGAGAAGCGCTTGCGGCTTTTCAGCAAAAGCCCTTACTCATTGCCGTTACAGTGCTTACCAGTATGGACGCATCGGATCTGGCGGGCATTGGCATTCAAGAGCAGCCAGAGCAGGTGGTGACGCGTTTGGCCTCGCTGGCCAAACAGTCGGGAATGGACGGTATTGTGTGCTCAGCAGTGGAAGCGGCGCAAATGAAGTCTATACAGGGAGCGGAGTTTTTAACAATCACACCCGGTATTCGTCCTGCGAGCGCAGCACAGGGAGACCAGCGTCGGGTCGTCACGCCAGAGCAGGCGATGCAAAATGGCAGTGACTACATTGTTGTCGGCCGCCCCATAACTCAAGCTGAAAACCCCGCAGAAGCCTGTGCCGCAATTGCGGCAAGTATTCAGGGGTTGTAAACGAAAATGATGATGAATAATAAGGTATTTCCGGTCATCACCGTGGATGGCCCCAGTGGCTCCGGTAAGGGTACGATCTGCCGTTTGTTGGCCGAAGCCACAGGTTTTTCGCTGCTGGATAGTGGCGCGTTATATCGGTTAACCGCCTTAGCCGCTATTCGTGCGGGTGTGGATCGTGATAACGAAGAGACGGTAACCTCAATCGCTCAGAGCCTTAACACCGAATTTAAGCTAACACCAACCGCTATCGCTGTTATGCTCGATGGTGATGACGTTACTCAGGATATACGGCGGGAAGATGTCGGTATGGCCGCATCCAAGGTTGCCGCATACCCGGGTGTGCGCGAAGCATTGCTAAATCGTCAGCGGGATTTTCGACAGCAGCCCGGTCTGGTTGCCGATGGTCGCGATATGGGTACCGTAGTGTTCCCCGATGCGCCGATTAAAGTATTCCTTACCGCCAGCGCACAAGAGCGCGCCAATCGCCGTGTGAAGCAACTGCAGGAGGCGGGCGAAGAGAATATCGACAAAGCAAAAATTTTGGCCGATATTCAGGCTCGCGACGAGCGCGACAGTAGCCGAGCTGCTGCACCCCTGAAGCCGGCGGATGATGCCCTGGTGCTCGATAGCACATCGTTATCGATTACCGATGTTTTTGAAACAATTATGGCCGAGGTATACAGCCGCAACATTCTGCAGGCCTAGGAGGGTTAAATGTTTGGCAAGCTGGTTCGATGGATTCGCAGTTTTTTTGTACTTGTTTGGTTGCTGGCAATATTACTGATTGGAGGCTGGATCGCGTACGGCAATCCGGATTACACCTCGTTGAACGTCTTTGGTTTCCAGTTCCCCGAAATGACAATAGGCTTTTACCTGTGTTTTACCTTTACGGCGGGCGTCGCGCTCGGTTGGTTTGGAACCTGGTTATTGGCGCAGGCAAAGCTCTATTCTCGCAGGCGCGAGCTGGGTAAAGTCAATAAAGAGGTTGGTAAGCTCCGCGCAGCACAAGTAAAGGAGTAAAAAGCAGAACATGAAGGAGCTTCTGGTTTTTATTTTTTTGTTTATTGCACTAGGGTTGGGCTTTGGCATGGGGCGCTATACTCGCAGGCTGCGGCACCCGTTGGTCGAGAATAACCGCAAACTGTCTGAACAGTCCTACTATCAGGGGCTGACCTATCTGTTAAACGATGAGCCGGACGCAGAAATCGATACGTTTATAGCGGCTCTAGACGTTAATAGCGACACACTGGAAACCCATCTGGCGCTTGGCAACCTGTTGCGTAAACGAGGCGAGGTGGCCCGGGCGATTCGTATACACCAAAACCTGCTTTCTCGCCCCAGCTTAAGTAAAAGCCAGCTACATATCGCGCAATTGGAACTGGCAGTGGATTATTTGAAGTCCGGCCTTTTAGATAGAGCGGAAATTCTGTTTAAAGAGTTGGCCGATGTCAGAGGGCTCGAAAAAACAATTCGAGAGAAAGCCCTGGCGTTTCTGCTTGAGGTTTACGAGGATACTCACGAATGGCTAGCCGCTATTGATGTGGCCGACAGATTGACCGCCAGTAAGTTTGCGGGCACACCAGACATTTGGCGAGAGAGGCAAGCGCATTACTGCTGTGAGCTAGCAGACAAAGCGCTTGAGCAAAACGATTGTGAAAATACACGCCGCCTGCTGCGCAACGCACTGCGCTACGATAAAACCTGTGCCAGAGCTGCATTGCTGCAAGCCAGGGTGGAATTGAAACAGGGCGCGGGCTTGGTGGCGCTTACCTTGTTGCGAAAATTGCCTTATCAAAACCCTCAGTTTGTGTCTGAAGTGCTGCCGCTCATATACGAAAGCTTCAAGGAGCTGAACAGCCCGGCAGAAATGACAGTAATGTACCAGGAAATCTACGGCCTGAACAATAACCTGCAAACACTTAGCTATCTTGCCAAATCCATCGCAGAAGAGCAGGGCGAAGGCAAGGTTGTCGACTTTCTGCTGCACGAGCTACAAGCCTTTCCCCAGATGGAAGCCGCAGGCGAACTGCTCAAGCTTGTCGCTGAAAATCACACCCAGTGGAAAGGCTTCAGCTATAACATGATTACGGGTGTACTGGAAAAGCTCACCAAAGACCGATCTCTGTACAATTGCTCTAACTGTGGCTTTGAGGGCGAGCAATTGCATTGGCTGTGTCCAAGCTGTAAGAGCTGGTCTACTATCGCTCAACGGTAATAGGTCAGCGTAGGGCAGGGCCGCTCGCCAAGGTGTCTCTAACGTTCTTCCCCCGAAGCAGACAAAGCCTGCGATCCAGAAGCAAAGCGCCGCAGAAGAAAGAAAGCCACCATTAGCGTGCGAGGCGGCCACCGCGCTGAAATCGCTTGAGATTTAGCCAGTAACCTGTTAACGTCGCGCCCCTCGAAATCCGTCGAAACCGTCCTAAAGCCAGATGTGGAGCGGTTTTAACTTAAAAACAACTGACCCGTATACTGGCAATACGGTTTAAACAACTTATAGGTAATGGAATGAGCGAAAGCTTTGCAGAACTCTTTGAAGAGAGTTTACAAACGGTAGATATGGTGCCTGGCACCATCGTAACTGGCGTAGTGATCGATATCGATCAGGATTGGGTAACCGTACACGCCGGCCTGAAGTCTGAAGGCGTTATTCCCGCCGTACAATTCCTAAACGAGAAAGGCGAACTCGACCTAAATATAGGTGACGAAGTTCAGGTTGCTCTGGAAACCGTAGAAGATGGTTTCGGTGAAACCCGTCTGTCTCGTGAAAAAGCCAAGCGTGCCGAAAGCTGGAAAGTGCTGGAAGCTGCGCACGAGTCTGAAGAAGTTATTACAGGTGTGATTAACGGTAAGGTTAAGGGTGGTTTCACCGTAGACGTTGCTGGTATTCGTGCTTTCTTGCCGGGTTCATTAGTAGACGTTCGCCCAGTGCGCGAAACGACTCACCTGGAAGGTAAAGAGTTAGAGTTTAAAGTTATTAAGTTAGACCAGAAGCGCAATAATGTTGTTGTTTCTCGTCGTGCTGTAATGGAGCAAGCTAACACCGAAGAGCGTGATGAGTTGCTGGCCACCTTGCAAGAAGGCCAAGCGGTTAAAGGTATCGTTAAGAACCTGACCGATTACGGTGCCTTTGTTGACTTGGGCGGCGTAGACGGCCTGTTGCACATTACCGATATGGCGTGGAAGCGCATTAAGCACCCAAGCGAAATCGTTGCTGTTGGTGACGAGATCGACGTTAAAGTGCTTAAGTTTGATCGTGAGCGCAACCGTGTTTCTCTTGGCCTTAAGCAACTGGGTGAAGATCCATGGGCGGCTATCACTAACCGTTACCCAGAAGGCGCCAAAGTTAAGGCGACCATCACCAACCTTACCGACTACGGCTGTTTTGCCGAGATCGAAGAAGGTGTTGAAGGTTTGGTTCACGTATCCGAAATGGATTGGACCAACAAAAACATCCACCCAAGCAAGGTTGTAAACCTGGGCGACGAAGTGGAAGTGATGATTCTGGATATCGACGAAGAGCGTCGTCGTATTTCCCTGGGTATCAAGCAGTGTCAAGAAAACCCATGGGATGCATTCAGCAATCAATTCGCTAAAGGCGACAAGATCTCTGGCAAAATCAAATCTATCACCGATTTCGGTATCTTTATTGGCCTCGACGGCGGTATCGACGGTTTGGTTCACTTGTCCGATATCAGCTGGAATGAAGCTGGCGAAGAAGCCGTACGCAAGTACAAGAAAGGCGACGAGCTGGAAACCGTTGTATTGGCTATCGACCCAGAGCGCGAGCGCATCTCCTTGGGTATCAAGCAGTTGGATGAAGACCCGTTCTCTGTTTACGTAACCAACAACGACAAAGGCACCATCGTTAACGGCATCATCAAGTCTGTAGACGCCAAAGAAGCTGTTGTTACCTTGGCAGACGATGTAGAAGCCACACTGAAAGCCTCAGAAATTAGCCGCGACAAGGTAGAAGATGCCCGTAACGTGCTGAAAGAAGGTGAAGAAGTGGAAGCCAAAATCACCAACGTTGACCGCAAAAACCGTACAATTATGCTGAGCATCAAAGCGAAGGATAACGACGACGAAAAAGCGGCCATCAAAGAGCACAGCGCCAAAACCACCGAGCAAGCAGCGCCTGCAACTATTGGTGACTTGATTAAAGCTGAAATGCAAAGTAAAGATAAATAAGCGCTAATTACGTTTAGCTAGCTTTGCAAAAAGCGGCGCATCGAAAGGTGTGTCGCTTTTTTTATGGAGGCACAAAAAAACGTGCGCACAGTGCCGTCGTAAATCGAACCGCTCCAGCAGCCACCCAAAGGGCGGCGCCTTCAACAAAAAACAGCCGGGCTGGTACTCGGCGGCTTTTTGTTGTATAAACAACAACTTGCAGCTAAAACGTAGTAACTGCATTCACTAACAAACCTAACACAATGATATAAGCTGCTTTTTACGCTAATATCTAAGCTACTCACTTAAATAAGCCCCACCTTTAGCCTATGACCAAGTCAGAGCTGATAGAGCGAATCGCAGAGCGGCAGGATCAGCTCTCTGCAAAAGATATTGAGCTTGCCGTTAAGCTCATACTGGAGTACATGTCCCAGTGTTTAGCCAACGGTGATCGCATAGAAATCCGTGGTTTCGGCAGCTTCTCACTCCACTACCGCGCCCCGCGAACAGGTCGTAACCCTAAAACGGGTGAATCTGTAGAGCTGGCTGGCAAGTACGTTCCTCACTTCAAGCCCGGCAAAGAAATGCGCGACAGGGTGAATGAAAGCCTGCAAAACGAATAGACCATTCAAGAAAGGCCGACTGATAGGTTAATTTGTAACGAAAACCCAAATAATAAAAAGGTTACAGCTCAGAAAGTCCCGTATTTCATCGGCCCGTCTCGGCAGCGAAGTGCTCGTCTGGGATGCTGGGAAAATCAAATGAAAAAAATTGTGAATACCCACAATTTCTAATGCGCGTACTATATAATGCGCACCCGTAAAATGTGAACTACTGCTCGTAATTGGATGCCAACGTGAAGGAAAAGCAACTAAACCGGCCACAAATCGTTCCTGTAATTCTCTCTGGTGGTAGCGGAACACGGCTCTGGCCTAAATCCCGTAAAACCTACCCCAAGCAACTCCACAAACTATACGGCGATTGCACCATGCTGCAGCACACCGTAAAGCGTGTAGCGCAGTTCGAGGCGCCCATTGTTGTGTGTAACAACGACCAACGTTTTATGGTGGCAGACCAGCTAAGCGAAGTCTGCACGGCAAAGCCGCATATTATTTTGGAGCCTATGGGCAGAAATACCGCGCCTGCGATCGCAGCAGCAGCGGATTTGGCGCTAAAGCATTACCGCAACCCCATATTGGTGGTGCTGGCGGCAGACCATTTGATTAAAGACCTGGCTGCATTCAATGCGGCAATGGACCACGCTATAAGCGCTGCAGCAGAAAAGAAGCTGGTTGCCTTTGGTGTGGTGCCAGACAAGCCCGAAACGGGTTACGGTTATATTCAAGCTGAAACGGGCAATAACGCAGAAGGTAGCAAGGTTATTCAGTTTGTAGAAAAACCAAACCTTGAAACAGCTAAGCAATACCTGCAAGCAGGTAACTACACCTGGAACAGCGGCATGTTCGTATTCTCAGCGCAGCAAGTGCTGGAAGAAATAAAAACCTGTGGAGGTGAGTGGCTAGAAGCGTGTCACAAAGCGGTAGAATATGCAGAATCTGATTTAGATTTTATTCGTCTAAACAAAGAACACTTTTCCTGTTGCGACAATATTTCCATAGACTACGCCCTAATGGAAAAAACCGAGAACGCCTGGATGGTACCGCTAAACGCGGGCTGGAGTGATCTAGGTAGTTGGGATTCGCTCTGGGAAGTGAGCGATAAAGACGAAAATGGCAACGCTGTGTTTGGTGACGCATTCCTACAGAATTGTAACAATTCGCTGATCCATTCTCAAAATCGTTTGGTTACAGCAATAGGTTTAGACAATATTGTTATTGTTGAAAGTGATGATGCTTTATTAGTGGCAAACCGACAAAAAACACAAGATGTAAAAAATATTGTTGATTGGCTTAAAGAAGAACAGCGAAGCGAGTTTAAACATCACCGACAAGTACACCGTCCCTGGGGAAGTTTCGATTCCATAGATAGCGGTGAGCGTTACCAGGTGAAACGCATAGAAGTAAAGCCTGGGGCCAGCCTTTCTCTCCAGTTACATCATCACAGAGCAGAACACTGGATAGTTGTAAAAGGGACAGCCAAGGTAAAAAAGGGCAAAGAAGAGCGAATGCTTTACGAGAATGAATCTATATATATACCTATAGGGGAAAATCATCAACTCTCTAATCCGGGCAAGCTTCCGTTGCATATAATAGAAGTGCGTAGCGGAAGCTATATGGGAGAAGATGATATCGTACGTTTAAACGATTTTTAGATTCGTTTCGAAATAAATTTTGGCAATCAACTATATCACTAGGAAAATATGCAAAACGATATTGAAAAGCGTATGGACAACATGGAGGCAATGTTGAACTCTTCTTCAACAGATTTTATGGAGTCACGCTTGTCTAGGTTTGATGAGGACGAAATTGATCTGCGAGCGTTGTGGGATGTACTTTGGAAAGGGAAATGGATTGTTATTGCAACGACATTTGTCTTTGCTCTGGCATCGGTTTTTTATGCGCTTAGTTTACCTAACGTCTATAAAGCTCAAGCATTACTTTCACCATCCGATGAATCAAAAGGGGGCGGATTGTCCGCGCTGGCAGGTAGCTTTGGCGGGCTGGCCTCGTTAGCCGGGGTCGATTTAGGTGCTTCTGGCGACAAGTCAGTGGTGGCTATTGAGATAATGAAATCGAGGCGGTTCATCAATGAATTTATACACAAGCATAATCTATTGGTTCCCTTGGTTGCGGCTAAAGGCTGGAATCTAAACAAAGATTCACTAATTTTTGATTCAGATATATATGACCAAAATAGTGGCGAATGGATTAGAGACGTCTCTCCACCTAGAAAGGCAAAGCCCTCAGACTGGGAAGCCTATGAATATTTTTTGGAGAACTTCTCAGTTTCACAAGATAAAAAAAACGGGCTGATTGTAGTATCAATTAAGCACTTTTCACCAACGCTTGCTCAGGAGTGGGTTTCATCGCTAATTCTGGACATTAATGAATATATGCGAACTCGTGATGTCGAAGAGTCCAGTAGAAGTATTGAGTATCTTTCCCTACAACTGGGAAACACCTCCGTTGCGGATATGCGCAAAGTGTTTTCGCAGTTAATCGAAGAGCAAACAAAAACGATCATGTTGGCCAATGTGCGGCAGGAATACACTTTCACGACTATAGACCCCGCAGTAGTGCCTGAAGAAAAAGATAGCCCCAAACGCTCGTTAATTGTACTGATAGCGCTGATATTGGGCGGTTTTATCGGGGTTGTTATCGTGTTTATTCGCCATGCTTTGGTAAATCTAAAAGAGTCCGATGTGCCAAAGCTATGAGCGCATAAAAATTGTTAATGTTTGTTTTAGGCTAAATGTCTAGCGTGGAAAAGCGTTTCGGAGATGTTTTCGTGAGAATACTTGTAACGGGAGGGGCAGGCTTTATCGGTTCTGCAGTCGTCCGACATATTATTGAGCAGACTACCGATAGTGTTATCAATGTCGATAAATTAACCTATGCGGGAAATTTAGAGTCGGTGGCGAGCGCATCTCAGAGCGAGCGCTATTGCTTTGAGCAGGTTGATATCTGCAATCGAGCTGAGCTGGATCGTGTTTTCGAGCAATATCGTCCTAATATCGTTATGCACCTTGCTGCAGAAAGTCATGTAGACCGCTCTATCGATGGTCCTGGTGAATTTATTCAAACGAATGTTGTTGGAACCTACACTTTATTAGAGGCTAGTCGCTCGTATTGGCAGTCACTTAAAGGGGGGGAGCAAGAGGCGTTTAGGTTTCATCATATCTCGACAGATGAGGTGTACGGTGACTTGGAAGGCCCTGAGGATTTGTTTACAGAAGAAACACCTTACCAGCCCAGTTCCCCGTATTCTGCTTCAAAAGCATCAAGCGACCACTTGGTTAGAGCCTGGCATCGTACGTTCAGACTGCCTGTTGTCATAACAAATTGTTCGAATAACTACGGCCCCTATCATTTTCCTGAAAAATTAATTCCTTTAATGATTCTTAATGCGCTGGAGGGAAAACCACTGCCGGTGTATGGCGATGGTCAGCAAATTAGAGATTGGTTATTCGTTGAAGACCATGCAAGAGCTCTTTACTTGGTTGCAACAAAAGGCATGGTTGGAGAAACCTATAATATAGGTGGGCACAACGAAAAAGCTAACATCGACGTAGTAAAAGCGCTGTGTAACCTGCTTGAAGAGCTGGCTCCCAATAAACCTCATGGTGTTGAGACGTACGCTGATTTGGTTACCTACGTTAAAGACCGCCCAGGTCATGACGTGCGATATGCAATAGACGCTTCGAAAATCAAAAATCAGTTGGGCTGGGTGCCAAGCGAATCTTTCGAAACTGGAATACGAAAAACGGTTGAGTGGTATTTAACGAATAGATCCTGGTGGGAGCGGGTTTTGGATGGCTCTTATCGGCGGGAACGTCTGGGTGTAGAGGGGTAAAAATGAAAGGCATAATTTTAGCTGGTGGTTCTGGAACAAGGCTCTACCCAATCACTAAGGGCGTATCAAAACAACTTCTACCGGTTTACGACAAACCGATGATCTATTACCCGCTCTCAGTTCTAATGCTTGCAGGTATAAAGGATGTTCTGATTATAACAACGCCAGAAGATCAAGAAGGCTTTATTCGGTGCTTGGGAGATGGCTCTGGTTTTGGTGTGAATTTGAGCTACGAAATTCAACCCAGCCCCGATGGCCTTGCGCAAGCATTTATAATCGGCGAGAAATTTATCGGGAATGATAGTGTTAGCTTGGTGCTGGGAGATAATATTTTTTGGGGGCATGGATTTTCTCTAACGCTTCAAGACGTAGCCAAAAGACAAAGTGGTGCGACAGTGTTTGGTTACAAGGTAAATGATCCCGAGAGGTTTGGTGTGGTGGAGTTTGACTCAGATAATACCGCATTAAGCATTGAGGAAAAGCCGCTTGAACCTAAGTCTAACTACGCTGTAACCGGATTATACTTTTACGATAACGATGTAGTACAAATTGCGAAAGATGTAAAACCATCTCCGCGCGGAGAGCTTGAGATTACAACGGTAAATCAAACTTACCTAAAACGAGGTGATTTAAAGGTAGAGCTGCTCGGAAGAGGTTTTGCTTGGCTAGACTCCGGAACTCACGATAGCTTGCTGGAAGCTGCAACGTTTGTTGAAACGATTGAAAAACGACAGGGCTACAAAATCGCGTGCTTGGAAGAAATTGCATTGCGTAATGGCTGGCTGACCAGCGAGCAAGTTATGGATACAGCTAAAGCGTACTCAAAAAATGGTTATGGTCAATATCTGAAAGCACTATTGGAAACAAAATAACATGAGTGTCAAAGAATTATTTGGTAGTGGAGAGGAGGCTTGGAGCTTCGTTCCGTCTACCGTTATAACCGAGGAAAGCGGAAACTTAGGTGTTTTAGAATTTGGGAAAGACTTCGGCTTTTTAGTTAAGCGTGTTTTCTTCCTCTCCGGTATTCGTAGTGATGCGGTGAGAGGCTTGCACTCACATAAAGAATTGAAACAAGCGATTGTTTGCCTGAGCGGAGCTTTCACCATAGAACTGGATAACGGAGTGGATACTAAAGCGATCGAGATGAGAGCAGGCGGCGACACGTTGTTGTTGGATGGCAAAGTCTGGCGGACAATGCGAGATTTCTCTGAAGACGCAGTAGTGATGGTTCTTTGTGATAGAGAGTACCGGTTTGATGAAGTTGTTCGAGACTATTCTGTATTTCAAGAGATCGTGGAGCCTGTAAATGTCGGCATACAGTAACCGTTTAAAGCAATATCTGGAAGGCTTGAGCCAGCTTGGCTTTTCAGTAGACGAGTATTCAGAATTTAAATTCGAAGGCCTAGAAGATTTTTCAAACCAAGGTAGCCTACAAGACATTGTAGACTGGTATTGGGTGCTGGTGAATGCATCCACAATGAAAATGCAGCGTATCCCATTAAGCGAATGCCGAGAATGGTCGCTTAATGAAAAAACAGGTTGTATGGAACATAGCTCTGGCGAGTTCTTCCGTGTTGAAGGGTACAGAATAACTGGCACGGGTTCCCGCGAAGTTACTGCAGGTTGGGATCAACCCTTTTTAACCCAGCAAGGTTTCGACGGTGGCATACTCGGGTTGGTCAGGCAGCGCATTGACGGTGTTCCACACTACCTGGTTGAAGCGAAAGAAGAACCGGGCAATTACAATGTGGCGCAAATCAGCCCTACAGTGCAGGCAACCTTCAGTAACCTGAATCGTGCCCACAAAGGTAAACAAACGAATTACAGCCATTTGTTTTTAGAGCCAGAAGATCACCCCGTTACGGTATTACTCGATCAGTGGACCTCTGAAGATGGCGGCAGGCTCTATAATAAACGTAACCGCTCCATGCTCGTAGAATACAAGGAAGGGGAAACACTGGAGTTGGTATCTGAAAGATTTAAGTGGGTTTCTCTTTATCAGTTAAAAAAGCTAATTCGAGAGCACGATGCCATAGTGGCACCGCACATCCGTGGAATATTGTCGGGGTTATAAATGAAAAAGCTAGCGATTATTGGTTTTGGTGGTCACGTTACCAAAAATATCCTGCCAGCCCTTAAGAAAATAGATGGCATTGGTATAGAAGCCATCTACGTTCGGAATGTGGAAAAGTATGTCCATTTGATTGATGAGCATGATATCGAGCTTCGTTCTCTGAGTGAGTTCCCTGACAGTGTTGCCGAGTGGTGTTATATAGCTACTCCAATATCAACCCATTATGAGCTGACAAAACGAGCGCTATTACTCAATAAAAACGTTATATGTGAAAAACCTTTAACCGACAGTTCGCAGTACAGTCAAGAGTTGGTGGAGCTGGCTCAGAGCAGGGGTTTGGTCTTACATGAAGTTTGTGTATATAAATTTCACTCGCAGTACCAGTATTTAGTGCAGCTGGTGGAAGAAAACAAACAGAATATTAAAAGCATTTCTGCAAAGTTTACTATTCCGCATTTACCAAAGGACGATATTCGCTACAAAAGAGAAATGTCGGGTGGAGCATTGCTTGATGTGGGCTATTACCCACTGTCTATTATGGTTAACCTTTTAGGTAATCCGGAGAAAGTTCAGGCCACAAAAAAAAGTGAAGTAGGGTATGACGTCGATTTAAGTGGTGTGGCCATTTTGGACTACAAAAACTTCTATGCTGTTGCGGAGTGGGGTATAGGCTTGCCCTATTCAAATGAACTGGTTTTGGTAACAAATGATAAAAAGTATTTTTTTAACCGTGTTTTTTCTAAGCCAGCAACGCTAAATACGACCGTCGATATTTTTGAGGGGTTTTCGCATACAGTATATGAAACTGGCAGGGATGATCAGTTTGTTAATATGTTTAAATCCTTTATATTTAAGGGTCTTGATAGTAGGGATGCTCGAGCCGTTTGTAGCTGGGTTGGTCAAATTCTTGAAAGTGTATAGGTTTAATGCGTCTAGCGTTGTTTTTGAGTTGATTGCCTCTCTATTTTTTATACTAAGTGGGGTTTTAGTATGCTTTGGGCTAATTCACTATACCAATTCTGTATTCTTCTTAAGTCTTTTGGCTGTATGTGCTTTTTTGTCCTTCTCCTATCGGAAGGATTTGTATTTATTGACGTTGTGTTTCTTTATTATATTTAATATTAGGGGGGAGTTATTTGGTTTTCCTGTTCAGGCGTGGGAGGCAGTTGCGCTACCTATTTTTGTTCATTCTGCTATTAATACTAGATATTGGCTGGTTTACAATAAACGCGACTCGCTAAAATTTATTCTGGCGGCGTTTTGTTTTGTGTCATTTCTTAGCGGTCTTTATAATTGGACTGGGGGGGCAATGATTAAAAGTCTTTTAAGGTGGTTTGAGTTTTTTTGTTTGTATTTATCGTTTCGGTACCATTTTAAATTCGACTTTTTGTCCAGCTCGATTGTAAAGCTGTTTATAGCTCCATTTTTGTTACTGTTGTTATTGTCGTCGGCTCAATTCTTTATTTTTGGGCCAGGCTGGCTGGATATAATGGCTTCAGATATTGGAGGAATGTTATATGGTGTTGATGAAGTCGCAAATCGGCTGGAATCTAACAATTACATATATAAAGACCAAACCATAAGGGCAATGGGGGTCTATATCAGCCCTCCTGCTCTCGCTTTTGTCTGTGGTATGGTGCTAATTGTCTTATTTTACAGTTCGTCGCTAGCCATATATAAGTTACTTTTAGCTTTACCCGTATTCATTGTAATGCTGCTAACGATGGGCCGTTCTGGGTTGCTTTATATGTTGGTTTCGTTGACTGTGGTTAATGTTATGTATAAACGCCAATACATGTTTGTATTATATTCTGCTTTAGGATTGGCTTTAGCTATGATTGTTGCACCGATTCGGGAGCGATTATTTAGTTTGCTAGAGGCTGGTGCAGAAGTAGAGCGGGTTTTAATTTGGGAGACGATGTTAAATATCTGGAAAAGTAGTCCGATTTTTGGTGTTGGTGGCGGCCAGATTCCAGTGCTATTTAATAGCTTTGCTTCGGTAGATTGGCTTGTCGATAGGCAAGGTGTTTCTCATAGTGCGTACTTTGGCATACTAGCTGAGTACGGAATACTTGGTTTGTCTCTTTATGCCCTGCTTATCTACGTAGTTTTAAGATCCGGATTTAAAGTAACTACTAGCCTAGCTTCTAGGCATCATTTTGCGCAAGTTTGCCTAGCTTTGTATGCAGGGATGCTTTCAATATCAGCAGATTTATATCAAGCGGGCAATACGGCTTTTGTATTGTTTATTATTTTTGTGTCGTCGAACGAAAGGCACTTGTCAACATTGAGAGGTATAAATGCTCAAGGTAGTCGTGTTTAGATGTCAGCTGTTTAAATTGTCCGAATCATTTATTGCTAATCAGGCTCGAGTTTTTAGAAAATTTAAGGCCTTTTATGTGGGCAGGGCTTGTTTTTCCGATAGTAAGGTTGATTTTGGCGATAGCGTAATTACTTTGGAGCCTTTGAGCTTCATAAAGAATGTACTGTTTGTTTTGTCTATGCGTTCCAAATACTTGTTGGATAGCGTGGCGAGATTATCCCCAAATATAATCCATGCACATTTTGGTGTTGATGCATTGTACGCTTTGAATATCTCCAAGAGGTTGGGTGTTCCGTTGGTCGTAACCTTCCATGGGTTTGACGCCACGGCAACAAGAAAAGCTCTTTTCAGATCACTTAAACCCGCTTGGATAAATTATGCTCTATTTCGCAGCCGGTTAAAGACAGAAGCCGAGTTATATATATGTGTATCTGATTTCATCCGATCTAAAGTGTTGGCTCTAGGCCTTTTGGCAGATAAATCCGTTACGCATTATATTGGTATAGATATCGACCGAACCTACTTGCGTAAACAGCGGAATAACGCAGATAAGGTAACAATATTACATGTTGCTCGCCTTACTGAAAAAAAGGGAACCCAATACCTACTGGAAGCTATTTCTCTGCTAGATGGTGACAATTTTGAATTGATTGTAGTTGGCGATGGCCCATTACGTGCTGAATTAGAGGCTCAAATTAAGATTAACAATTTGGCTGGAAAAGTGCGGCTGCTAGGGGCGCTTGACAATCACGCGGTATTGCAATGGATGAAAAAGGCAGACATCTTTTGCCTTCCCAGTGTTACTGCAAAAAGCGGTGATACCGAGGGCCTACCCATTACGATACTAGAGGCGTTTGTTTATATGATGCCTGTTGTAGCCACGAATCATGCGGGAATACCTGAAGCAGTTTTGGATGGCGAGAATGGTTTTTTGGTTCCAGAACGGGATGCTAATAAGTTAGCGGAAAAACTGAAGATTCTAATCGATAGTCCTGTGAAGAGGGTAGAAATGGGTTTAAAAGCTCGAGAAACGGTTGAAAAAAAGTTCGATATAGAAAAACAGTCGAAAAAACTAGAAGCTATCTATAGTTTAGTAATCGAAAATTATGCACATCGTAATTCTAACTAGGGTTTTACCTTTTCATAGTATTGGCGGTATGCAGGTTATTACCTGGGATTTGGCCAAAGCGTTTGCATCAAAGGGCATTAAAGTTTCCTGTATTACGACCTCAATACCAGGGAGGCCCAGCGCCTTTTCTGAGAGTGGGGTAGATGTCCTTGCATTAAAAGGAACTAAACCTGGAGCCTATAGTAGGGCTTGGTGGAAGCTGTCAAAAGGCTATCTATCAAAGCTTTTGGTTGATCATTGTGATGTTGTTTTGAGTGTAAGTGCGGCGGGTTTTTCGGCAGTCGCGTTAAAAAAAATGTTCCCGGAAACTAAATTTGTTTTTCAGGCTCATGGTACCTCGTTAAGTGAAATTGTATCCAAATTTCGACTCCATACGTTTAAATCTCTAGCAAGCAGTTTAAAAAATATTAAGTGGCTCCCTATAGATATCTATAAGTACCCATTTTTCGATGGAATAATTACTTCCGGAATGCGCGTTTATCGAGACTTGGATGGGCCGTTTTATCGTAAGTTTTTAAGAGATAAAAAAATCAAATATCTACCAAACGGAATAGATATAAATGAATTCTTTCCATGCCAGAAAATGCGGGTATCCGGTCGTGAAAGTCTTAATATAGACATGGGAGAAACGGTGTATTTACTTGCAAGTCGTTTACACAAACAAAAAGGCCTTCAAAAGGCCCTTTTGGGGTTAAGTCTATTGGCGGAGGGCCAAGGTTTTAAGGTGTTGATTGTTGGTGACGGACCGGAAGAGCAGAATATTAGAAATACTGTTGCCGAGAGTAATCTGGAGGGAAGGGTTATATTTGTGGGTGGTGTGCCTATTAAGGAGCTGCCGCTCTACTTAAATATGTCAGATGTTTATATATTTTCAACTCTTCATGAAGAAGGTTTGCCGTTACTACCTTTAGAAGCGTTAGCGACCGGATTGCCCGTTTTGGCTTCGCAACATTTAGAAGAGGTCAATTCGCTTAGTGAATATGTTGTTCCTGTAGATCCGAGGTCGCCAGCATCAATAAAAAAGGGTTTAATTTTATGTGAATATAAAAAATCACCAAGGCGTAACTTATTGCCAGCCAAGTATAGTATGGCAGGTGTGATTGATGAGTATATAAAGTATTTTGATAATATTTAGTAAAGTATGTTGGTGGATACTAGTTGCTTGTGCTGTCAGTATGTTGAGTTGGTAGGTTTTTGTATTGGTGCGTGGTGGGCATGGCTTTATAAGCTAATACCATGTCGAACTACTTTGAGTTTCATCGATGATTATTGGTTAAACTAATGGATAGAAAAAAAACTATCGTAAATGCTTCTAGGAGTATTGATAAAAGAGGTGGTGTAAGCGGGGTGGCTTATGCATTGGACAAGGCTTTTTCAGAAGCTGGTTATAATACTGCGACATTCACTGTAGAGAACTCAGGGTTTGTATGTATAAAATTTAGGAATATATTTCTATCGAAATTATGGCTATTTTTGGAGGTGGTTTGGGCTAGTACAATAGGAAGTGTTGTGTTGGCTATGCGATTCCCAAAAAGTAAATACTTTGTTATTTCGCATAATGATTTTTTGTATGGGCAAGTATATGTTAACCATGGATTGCATAGAGCAATGATTGCTCGTCTTGGGAGGCTGAAGTTTTTTCTGAGAAACCCTATACATCTATTCATATTTTTTAGGGAATCAATTCGCCACGCCTTCGGCTTTCATAGCTACATTGTTTGCTCGTCACTTTCTCAAAAAAATGAATTTTCTGAATTTTACTCTAATCATAAATCAAAAATTAAAATTATTCCGAATGGCATTGATTTCTCACGCTTTAAATACGAAGGGAAGAAAAGCCAAAACTCTCCTTATGAAGAGAGCCTTAACAAAAAGTATATGGTATTCGTTGGTTACGAGTTTGACCGAAAAGGATTGAAGTATGCTATACAGAGCTTAAGTTTTCTTCCTGATCTATGGGAGATTATTGTTGTTGGCGGGGACTCCTATCAGATTCGAGAGTCAAAAAAAAATACGGATTCCAGCTTGGTTGATAGGGTGCATTATTTGGGGGTCCGATACGATTTGGACGAAATCTATAGATCAGCAAACTGCTTTGTCTTGCCTTCCAAATTTGAAGCTATGTGTTTAGTTAGCTTAGAGGCTGCAGCGTGCGGTTTGCCCGTGGTTATGAGCAGCGCAGGTGCCTCACGGGAGGTAATATTAGATGGTGTTAATGGATATATTTGTGTTTTGGATCCGAGAGATATTGCAAATAAAGTTGAATTGGCATTAGGGTTGGATCGTGAGGTAGTGAGTGCTAGTGTTGCACACTATGGTTGGGATGTAATTTCCGAGAGATACATCGAAGAATGTACTGATTCAAAATAGTGTATGTAGTCGGCCCCTTTTTTGCGTCCTCTTGTGAAATATTTATTATGCAATTTGGCACCGTGGGTAGCTTAATTTGGCTGTATTTATAATATAGTAATCTTCTACGCTGAGAAGGTTGTACGCTTTATGTGCTAAGTATAGGGTAAGAAAGAGGTTAGTTGCTGATCGTTTGAACTGACTTCTTGGCCGTATGCTTTTATTTGGTCAAGTTACTAAGATATTATGATAAAGAATGTAGTGAAATTGTTTGGCGGCGGTGTTTTTGCGAAAGTTTTAGGTGTTTTTCGTGAATTGTTAGTGGCCAGTTTATATGGCACAGGTGTTGTTGCGGGTTCATTTAGAGTGGCCTTAACGGTAACGCTTGTGCCCATTAATTTTTTCACATCGGATATGTTAAGCGCTGGTTTCATACCGCTATATGCGAGGTTTAAGAGTCAGGATACAAAAAAGGCGCAATCACTTTTTTGGCTACTCATGATGGTCGTTACTTTTTTTTCTATAGCCCTAACTGTAATGTTATATTTTAATGCGGAAGCCTTGGTGGGTTATGTGGTACCTGGCTTTGATTCTGCTGGAAAAAGTACTTCGGTGCTGTTTGTACAAATAATGTCGTATGGAGTACCGTTCTACGTTGTTAGTCAGCTGTGTTCGTGCTTGGCTCTGGCAAACAATTTGTATCTGCTTATGTCTATTAGGCCAGCGATTCAAAGTTTAGGGATGATACTTGGTGCTTTGGTATCTTATTCGAGAGGCGAAGTCGTTTTTTTTGCTTGGGGGTTTTCAATAGCGTATGTAGTGTATTTTCTTTTTGCCCTAAGGTTACTTTGGTTAAATTCTTTGCTTGATTTTTCTCTGAAGTGGTCGGCTGAGATAATTAGGGAGTTCTGGGTGGTAATTCGACCGCTTTTATTGCTGCCTTTTTTGCTGCAAGGTGGAATTGTCGCGGAAAAAATTGTGGCTTCATATATAGGCATTCAAGCGGTTGCAGCTATTGATTATGCCAAATTTATCACAGAGACAGTAGTCTTTTTGATGGCAATTCCGTTGGGTTATGTTGTCCTTTCAACATTTAGCGGTCTTTCGGAAAAAGACGTATCTAAGAAGATAATTGACCCAATTCGCGTAGTGATAGTTATTTCAATTCCTGTTTCTATTTTTGTGGCATGTTTTTCGGACCTAATTATTTCTACTATTTTCGAAAGAGGAGCTTTTTTAAAGGAGTCCGTAAACGTGTCAAGTAAAGTGTTAATCGGACTTTCTATAGGGTTGTGGGCGCAAGTCGTGTCTTATGTGATGATTAAAGTTTTTAACGCTCAGTCAAGAAATCGTGAAGTTGTGTTTTTCACTAGTCTGGCCATTTTGGCAAATGTCATTTTCAATTTCGTTTTCTACAAGAAGTTAGGCGTGTTGGCAATTGGTTTAGGTGTGAGCGTGTATAGCATCCTACTATTTGCACTCTGTACATTGTCTCTCGGGTTGGTTCAATCGCTACTCCCATTGCTAGCTGTGATGGCTGTGGGTGGACTTTTTTGTTTTCTATTAATGTCTACATTTAACGGGTTATACGTAGGTGCTCAGCTTGTTGAAATTATTGTATTCGTAGTTTTCTGGTGTATATATGTTTTTTCGATACCGGTAATTAGAAGTACAATTTCTCCTTATATTTCCAAGTTCAAGGTTAGAGTATGAGGATACAAAATATGGTGATTTTATCTACAGCCGATTGGGATAACCCCTTTTGGACAAATAAACAGCATGTATCTGTAGCCTTGGCAAAAATGGGGTATAGGATATTTTATATTGACTCCCTTGGCTTACGCCGCCCCGCTGCTACAGCCTCCGACTTTGGTCGAATAAGGAATAGAGTGAAAAAGGGGTTTATGGCGCCACGGGAAGTGGAGGAAAATATCTGGGTGTGGTCTCCAATTGTACTCCCGTTTCAGGGTGTTGGGCTTATTAGGTTTACAAATAGAGTATTACTTTCTTTTTGGTTAAGTTATTGGTTAAAAAAGTTGAATTTTAGCAAGGATGTTTTGTGGACTTACAATCCACTAACAACACGACTTTTGTCTTGCGCTAAATTTAAAAAACTAGTTTATCATTGTGTAGACGAGATTAAGGCTCAGCCTGGTATGCCTTCTATTATTTTAGAGGAGGCTGATGTAGAACTATGCAGCAAGGCAGATATTGTATTCACAACAGCACCAGAGCTGTACAGAACACGAAAAGAGCTTAACAAAGAAACGCATTACTTCTCCAATGTCGCTGATTTTAATCATTTTAGTCAAGCGCTTAGTTCCGAGACAAAGATACCGGATGAGTTGTTAAATATCAATGGCCCTATTGCCGGTTTTATTGGAGCTATTAGCGGCTATAAACTTGACCTTTCTTTGATTGAATACGCTGCTATTAACTGCCCTGCAATAAATTTCGTTTTCATTGGTCAGGTGGGAGAGGGTGACCCATGGACGAATATTTCCAAGTTGCAGGGCCTTCGTAATGTCTATTTTCTAGGCCCTAAAAATTATACTGAGCTGCCTGCTTACCTTAAGGGCATGACAGTGGCAATGTTGCCTAACTTAATAAATGAGTACACCGATTCGATGTTTCCCATGAAATTTTTTGAATACCTCGCCGCAGGTAAGCCTGTCGTTAGCGTTGGTTTGAATGCATTATTCGAGCACAGGCGTGTGTGTTTTTTGTCTTCAGGGTATTATGAATTTATT